>JBBSTU010000119.1:0-11909 GCA_038235595.1 Actinomycetales bacterium
GGTTCGTGCGGGGCGTAGACACGCCGCCGGAGTCGTGCTGGCGAGGTGCCCGGGACTGGTCATGACCAGAGATCGCTTGGCTGCTCGCATCAACGACCGAGGGCACCGGAAGGTGCCGCAGCAGCGGCGGGGGGTGCCGGAGGGAGTCTACGGGTGCCCGCGCCGTTTGTCAGACCGGTGCCGGCACGACGGCGCGGCTCGGCGGGTCTCACGACTCGAACCGGCCTCCGCCCACCTCGTCGAGCGGCAGGGTCGATGACCAGACTCCTTGGGCGTCGATCGGCGCGGTGAGCCCCAGGTGGCGCCAAGCCAGGGCAGAGGCCGCCCTCCCCCGTGGCGTACGCACCATGAAGCCCTCCCGCACGAGAAAGGGCTCAGATACCGTCTCGACGGTCTCGGGCTCCTCGCCCACCGCCACCGCCAGCGTCGACAGCCCGACCGGGCCCCCGTTGAAGCGACGGCAGAGGGCGTCGAGCACGGCACGGTCGAGGCGGTCGAGGCCGCGCTCGTCGACGTCGAAGAGGGCGAGGGCCTCCCGGGCGGCGGCGTGCGTGACGCGCTGCTCACCGTGCACCTGCGCCCAGTCGCGCACCCGTCGCAGCAGGCGGTTGGCGATGCGCGGTGTGCCACGCGAGCGCACCGAGATCTCGGCGATGCCGTCGTCGTCGGCCTCGAGCCCGAGCAGTCGAGCTGACCTGTGCAGAATCGTGACGAGGTCGGACGGGGCGTAGAAGTCGAGGTGGCCGGTGAAGCCGAAGCGGTCACGCAACGGCGGTGGCAGCAGACCCGCCCGGGTCGTGGCCCCGACGACGGTGAACGGCGGAAGCTCGAGCGGGATGGCGGTGGCTCCAGGGCCCTTGCCGATGATGACGTCGACGCGGAAGTCCTCCATCGCGAGATAGAGCATCTCCTCCGCCCCGCGCGACATGCGGTGGATCTCGTCAAGGAAGAGCACCTCGCCCTCCGCGAGTGACGACAGCACCGAAGCGAGGTCTCCCGCGTGCTGGATCGCCGGCCCGGACGTGATGCGGATCGGCTGCTCGAGCTCGCTGGCGACGATCATGGCCAGGCTCGTCTTGCCGAGACCGGGCGGGCCGGAGAGCAGCACGTGGTCAGGCGGGGTGCCGCGGCGCTTGGCCGCCTCGAGCACGAGGCCCAGCTGCTCGCGCACCCGGGTCTGGCCGGGAAAGTCGTCGAGCCGCTTCGGCCGTAGGGCCGCCTCGACGTACCGCTCGTCGTCGTCGGCGCGGTCGGTGCTCGCGTCGACGATGCGTGCCGTGGCCTCGAACGAACCGTCGTGCCAGGTGTCGGGTCCCTCCGGCCCACCGAACCGCCCGGCCTCGCGGCTGCCCGTCACCGGCCGAGCTCCTGCAGGGCGGCGCGCAGCAGCGCTGAGACCCCGGCGCCCTCGGCCGCTTTCGGGGCCACCTTGTCGAGCGCTACGTCGGCTTGACGCACCGTCCAGCCGAGACCGACCAGGGCCTCGCGCACCTGCTCGCGCCACTGCTCGTGCTGCGGCTTCGGCTGCGGCACCGCAGCGTCAGCGGCGCCGGGCAGGGCGCCGAGCTTGTCGCGCAGCTCGAGCACCAGGCGTTCAGCGCCCTTCTTGCCGATGCCGGGCACCTTCGTCAACGTGGCGAGGTCGCCGCTGCCGAGAGCGAGGCGCACGGCATCCGGGGAGAGCACAGCCAGTAGCGCGAGGGCGAGCCGGGGGCCGACGCCCGAGACGGTCTGCACCGTCTCGAAGACGTGCTTCTCGGCCTCGGTGGCGAAGCCGTAGAGGGTGAGTGAGTCTTCGCGCACGACGAGCGTGGTGGCGAGCTCAGCCGGCTGACCGAGGCGCACCGATGTGGCGGTGGCCGGCGTCGTGTGCACCAGCATGCCCACCCCGCCCACCCCGATCAC
This sequence comes from Actinomycetales bacterium, assembly GCA_038235595.1. GTDB lineage: Bacteria > Actinomycetota > Actinomycetes > Actinomycetales > Dermatophilaceae > DSM-29435. The sequence goes on from JBBSTU010000119.1 coordinate 1,906, forward strand.
GATGGAGTCGAGCCCCACCTTGAGCACGGTTCCGGACAGTGATGCGATCATCGGAGAGTGGCCTTCGTCGGGGTGCGTGGGACGCGCTTGGGGATGCGGCTCGGCCGGTCGGCCTGGGCCGCCGCCGCTTCGGCGAGACGGTTCTGGGTGCCACCACGCCAGACGTGGCAGATCGCGAGCGCGAGGGCGTCAGCGGCATCCGCCGGCTTGGGGGCGTGGTCGAGCTGGAGCAGGCGGGTGACCATAGTCGTGACCTGAGCCTTGTCGGCGCGCCCGTTGCCGCTGACGGCCGCCTTGACCTCGGTGGGCGTGTGCAGCGTCACGGGCAGGCCCCGCCGTTCGGCGAGGAGCATCACGATCCCCATGACCTGGGCGGTGCCCATGACCGTCGAGACGTTGGTGTCGGCGAAGACGCGCTCGATGGCCACCGACTCAGGGTGATGCCGCTCAAACCAGAGCCGCAGCGCGTCTTCGACCGCCACCAGGCGCCGCGGCGTCGAGTCGCTCGACGGGGTGCGGATGACGCCGACCTCCACCAGCGTGAGCCGGCGACCGGGGAGGCCGTCGACGACGCCCACCCCGCAGCGGGTCAGCCCCGGGTCGACCGCGAGCACGCGCACGGCCTACCTCCTGTCGACGTCGGACGACTCTCACTGCGCGGGCACCACCGACCCGAACAGGTGTTCGGCCCAACGCTAACGAACCCGCCGCGTCTGCGTCGGAGGCGCGCCGATGTCTCCGACCGGCTCAGGAGGTCACTCGTCGTCGTCGTCGCCGAGCTGGGCCAGCACCTCGTCGGGGACATCGCCGTTGACGTAGACGTTCTGCACGTCGTCACTGTCCTCGAGGGCGTCGATGACCCGGATCATCTTGCGCGCGCCGTCGAGGTCGAGCGGCACCTGTAGGTTCGGCACGAACGAGGCCTCGGCCGAGTCGTAGTCGATACCGGCATCCTGGATGGCCTGTCGCACGGCCACGAAGTCGGTTGCTTCCGAGACGATCTCCCACGACTCTCCGTTGTCGTTGACCTCCTCGGCTCCGGCGTCGAGCACGACCTCGAGGATGGAGTCCTCGGTGGCCTCTCCGTGGCTCTGTTCCTTCGGCACGATCACGACGCCCTTGCGGGTGAACACGTACGACACCGAGCCGGGGTCGGCGAGCTGCCCACCGTTACGGGTCAGGGCGATGCGCACCTCGGCGGCAGCGCGGTTGCGGTTGTCGGTGAGGCACTCGATGAGCACCGCGACCCCGCCAGGGGCGTAGCCCTCGTAGGTGATGTTCTGCCAGTCGGAGCCGCCGGCCTCGACCCCCGAGCCGCGCTTGACGGCCCGGTCGATGTTGTCGTTGGGCACCGAGGTCTTCTTGGCCTTCTGCACGGCGTCGTAGAGGGTCGGGTTGCCGACCAGGTCACCGCCACCCTGACGGGCCGCGACCTCGATGTTCTTGATGAGCTTGGCGAAGAGCTTGCCGCGCCTGGCGTCGACGATGGCCTTCTTGTGCTTCGTGGTCGCCCATTTGGAGTGGCCGCTCATACGGATTCCTTCGCGTTCGAGGTGATCGTGACGAACTCGGCATGGATGCGGCGCTCGCTACCCACCTCGGGGTGGAACGAGGTCGCCATCAGGTTGCCCTGCCGAACCGCGACGATCCTACCGGCGGCAGGCCCCTGCCCCACCCTTGCGAGCACCTCGACGGTCGGACCGGCCTGTTCGACCCAGGGCGCGCGGATGAACACGGCGTGCACGGGCGTGTCGAGGCCGACGAAGTCGAGCTGCTGCTCGAACGAGTCGACCTGCCGACCGAACGCGTTGCGCCGCACCGTGATGTCGAGCCCGCCGAGGGTCTGCTGGTCGGGTCGGGCGTCGGCGATGCGGTCGGCGAGCAGGATCATCCCGGCGCAGGAGCCGAATACCGGCATCCCTGCAGCGATGCGCGCGCGCAGAGGGGCCTGCAGACCGAAGGCGCGCACGAGCTTGTCGATGACGGTCGACTCCCCGCCCGGAATGACGAGCCCGTCGATCTGCTCGAGCTCCTCGGGGCGTCGCACGGTGGCCGCGGCGGCGCCGAGATCGGTGAGGGCGGCCAGATGCTCGCGCACGTCACCCTGCACGGCGAGCACGCCGATGCGGGGGACGGGTCTGCTGGTCACCCTCCGAGCATAGGTGGGCCCGGACGGCAACCGAACGCCACCTCTGACGCCGCATCAGTCGGCAGATCAAGCGGCGTTCGACGTCGTTCTGACTGCCCCATCTGCCGTCTGATCCGCCGCGTGATCCGCCCTCGGACCAGGCCGGCGGCGAAAGCGATATCTTGCGGTCATGACTGCCACCCCTCTCGACGAGCTGCTGGCCGAGGCCGCCGCCCGTGACGCCGCCGCTCCCCTGCGCGCCACCCGCGACCTCTTCACCCTCCCCGAGGGCGTCATCTACCTCGACGGCAACTCGCTGGGCGCGCTGCCCAAGGCCGTGCCGGCGTCGATAGCCGACGTCGTCACCCGCCAGTGGGGTGAGCAGCTGATCCGTTCGTGGAACGACGAGGACTGGTGGGGCGCCCAGACCCGCGTCGGCGACCAGGTCGGCCGGTTGGTCGGAGCAGCACCGGGGCAGGTCGTGGTCACCGACTCAACCTCCATCAACCTCTTCAAGGCCATCGTCGGCGCGACCCGGTTGCGCCCCGGCCGCCGCATCGTGCTCACCGACCCCGACTCGTTCCCGACCGACCTGTACATCACGGATGCCGCTGCCCGCCTCGCCAACGTCGAGGTGCGTCGAGTGCACCCCGACGAGGCCCTCGCGGCGATAGCGGAGGCCGGCGACGACCTCGCCCTCGCCTCGTACTCGCAGATCGACTACCGCACGGGTGAGAAGTGGGACCTCGTGGCCCTCACCGAGGCGGTCCACGCTGTCGGTGGTCTGATCTGCTGGGACCTGTGCCACTCGGCCGGGGCGATGGAGGTCGACCTCGACGCGGGGCAGGCCGACCTCGCGGTCGGTTGCGGGTACAAGTACCTCAACGGTGGTCCGGGCGCCCCCGCCTTCCTTTACGTCGCCGAGCGCCACCTGGCTGACTTCGACCAGCCCCTCACCGGGTGGCACGGCCACGCCCGCCCGTTCGAGATGGGCCCGAGCTACGAACCGGCCCCCGGCATCACGCGGGGCCGGGTGGGCACCCCGCCGCTCATCTCGCTCCTGGCCCTCGAGGCCGCCCTCACCGCGTTCGAGGGCCTCTCCCCCGCCGACGTGCGCGCCCAGTCGCTGTCGGTGACCGGCACCTTCATCGCGGCGCTCGACGCGCTCGGCGTCGACCTGCCCCTTGCGACCCCGCGCGATGACGACCGGCGAGGCTCGCAGGTCTCGCTGCGGCATCCCGACGCGTTCGCGGTGGTGTCGGCCCTGATCGCCCGCGGCGTGATCGGCGACTTCCGCGAGCCCGACATCATCCGTCTCGGCTTCGCCCCGCTCTACGTCACCCATGCGGATGCCGTCAACGCCGCCGAGCACGTTCGTGCCGTGCTCGACGGTCGGGAGTTCGAACGCCCCGAGTTCGCTGAGCGCGGCGCCGTCACCTGACCTCCGGTGACTGCAGCAGGGGCTGCTTGACGATTACTCGGTATGTTGCGGTGGCGGCTGGTCAGGAGGCGTGCACGAACGCGAGCACGTGCTCGGCCAGCACGGGGCCGGCATCCTCCTGCAGAAAGTGGCCGGCGCCCACGATCGTCGGATGATCTCGACCCACCGCCCCGGGCAGTCGCTGCTCGAGCACCGGCCGCATCGGAGCGGTGATCGGGTCGGAGTCGGAGAAGGCGAGCAGCACCGGCAGGTCGAGACCGCCCAGCACCCGCCACGCAGCGCGGTTGGCCTCAGTGGCCGGGTCGTCGGGAGCCGTCGGCACGATGAGCGGCATCGCCCGCGGCCCCGCCTTGAAGGTCTCGTCCGGGAACGGCGCGTCGTAGGCGGCGCGCTCGTGCACCGACAGCGGATGCACGCACCCACTCGCCACGAGTCGCCCCACGTCGAGCTGTTCCGCCTTCTCGACGGCGCGACGAAACTGCCACCACACCGGCGGCATGTCGTGGTCGCCCGTCGGCAGCCCGGTGTTCGAGGCGACGAAGCGGCCGACAAGACCTGGCTCCTCGGCCGTGAGGCGCAACGCGATGAGGCCGCCCCAGTCCTGCCCGAAGAGGGTCGCGCCAGACAGCCCCAGCTCGTCGACGAGCAGCGACCGCACCCAGCCGACGTGGCGAGCGAAGCTGTGGTCGGCGATCCGGGTCGGCTTGTCAGACCGACCGAAGCCGATGAGGTCGGGCACGACGACACGGCAGCCGCCGTGGGCCAGCACCGGGACCATGTCTCGGTAGAGGTAGCCCCACGTCGGCTCACCGTGCAGCAGCACCACGACCGGCCCGTCGTCGGGCCCGTGCTCCACCCACGCCATCTCGGCTACCGCACCGTCGGGGGCGGTGACCGTGGAGCGCCGCACCACATACGGGTAGTCGGTGAGCGAGTCGAAACGCTGGGGCGGAGTCTGCAACAGGTCCATCAGCCCATCATGGCGCGTGGGATGCCGGACGGCCCGCCCGGGTCGGGTCAGTCGTTGAGCGCGCTCCACCGACGGAACGGCTCGGTGGGGTCGCCGGTCTCGCCCTGCACCAGGGGCAGGGTCTGCTCGTCGATCGGCTTGGTGAGCTCCGCGTAGAAGGTGGACAGGCTCATGTAGCGGTTGCCGTCGTCGTAGTGCTCGCCCTCCTGCTCGCGGGTCGCCGCGAACACGACGCGGTCGGGAGTCGCGTAGTAGAGCGCCCCGAGGCACATCGGGCAGGGGTAGGCGGTCACGTACATCTCGTAGCCCGTCAGGTCGGTGATGCCCTGCAGGGCGGCCGCCCGTAAGGCGCTGATCTCGGCGTGGGCCGTCACGTCACCGGTCTGCGAAACCTGGTTGGCCGCCTCGACGACGACCGCGCCGTCTTTGACGATGAGGCAGGCGAAGGGCTTTCCGCCGGCAGCGACGTTGGCGTTCGCGAGCTCGACCGTCCGCTCGAGGAGGGCCTGGTCGATCTCGGTGTCGTTGCTCATGTAGGGACTTCTCCTGGTCTGCGAACCTCGGCGGTGTGGCTCGCGGTAGTGCACGTGGCGGTCATCAGCTCTCGAGAGCCGATCATCACCAGGCTCTGAGATCCGCGTGGCATCACGGTCCCGCATCGGTGCGGGCAAGAATGCGAGAATCCGGCATTCGTGTCATATGTTCCGCTGGTGAACACCTCCCGCGGCCTGACCCGCCTCAGCGTGCTGGCCATGGCCGCGCTCCTGTCCACCGCCTGCAGTGGCTCCCCGCAGGCCGGGCCGGGCCCCTCACCGACCGCCGCCGGCGAGACGTCGCTGGGCACGTCTTCGAGCGGTTCGCCCACATCGGCCACTTCGAGCGCGCCGGACACGCCGTCCTCCTCCACTCCCACCCCTTCCTCGACGTCCAGCGCAGCGCCGGTCGCGGCTCCCCGCCGCACCGCCAAGGACCTGAAGAAGGCGCTCATCGGCGTCGACGACCTGCCCTCGGGATGGTCGGTCGAAGCGTCCTCCGGCAGCAGCGGCGACCAGCCCGCTTCGTCATCGAGCAACCCCCGTTGTGCGGGCCTGAACGCGCTCCTCAACACGAACGACCTCGCCGGGAGCCAGGCCAAGGCTGAGACCAACTTCAGCGCGGGCGCCGACGGCCCGTTCGTGAGCCAGCGCATCGACGCGCTGGGATCCGCCGGTGCTGCGTCCGCGACCGTGCGGAAGATCAGCACCCTGGCTGCGGGCTGTGACTCCGTGACGCTGCGGCTACCCGGTCAGGGTTCGTCGAAGATGACCATCAGCCAGGTCAGCGCCCCCAAGGTGGGAGGCAAGCCCTACGCCGTGCGTCTGGCGGCCAGCGGCGGCGCGCTCGACGGGCTCGAGGTGACCTTCCTCTGGGCTCCCGTCGGCGACGTCGTGCTCTCGCTCAGCTTCATCAACGCCTACCCCGAGGAGTTCGACGGCATCTCCACCGACGCGCACTCGAAGCTCACCGACGTTCTCAAGGTCAGCTCGCAGACGACCTGACTCAGAGCGGCTCGACGCGTCGACGGGCGAGGCCGGCCACCCGGTCAGTTCCGTGGCCCCGAGGTCGGAAGTCGTGGCTGTCGTGACTGTCAGGGTCGAGGGGACTGTCGATGCGGCCGGCCACCGGCTACCAGCCGATGCTGGCCAACACCGCCTTCGCGATGGGCCCGGGGTTGCGGATCGTCTCGCCCGAACCGATCGCCGGGGTCATGAGCGAGTTGGCGTTGCCCGCTCGATACGTGGCCTCGTCGAGGTGCGAGTAGCTGCTACCACCCTGGAAGGTGCTCGGGGCGTAGAGCCGGGCGGGTCGGTTGGCGTTGGCCGCCCGCACCTTGGCCGTGTCGAAGTAGACACTGTTGCTGCGCAAGGCACTACCGAGGGCGGTCGAGTTGTCGGCGAGGCCCAGCAGGCTGGTGCCCGCCCCCGTCTCGGTGTAGCGGTCGTACGAAAACGGGTAACCGCCGAGACGCACGCTGCCGGCCGAGCCGCTGACGTTGGCGACCCCGAGGAAGCCGACTCCATGACCCAGCTCGTGCAGCACGACACTCGTGAAGTCGTACTTTCCGGCCGGCGCCGCACCCGTTCCGTAGTGCCAGTTGCTGAAGCTGCTGTTGAAGCGGGCCGTGATGTCGGGGACAGAGCTCAGCTGAGACCCGGATCGCTTGTTGGCGATCGCGTCGGCGTACCAGGTTCCCTTCTGGGGGGCTCCGGCGAAGTCGCGCCAGAGGTTGGTCGGGCCCGCTGCCCCGAGCACACCTGGCCCCAGCGGCTCGAAGCTGGCGCTCACGGTGATGGGCACCGGTGAGCTCAGCTGTTGTGACCAGATGTTCACCGCTCGTTGGAAGGCAGCCTTGGCGGCCGGGGTGAAGCCGCGGTAGGTGACCGTGAAGGTTGCGGCGTTGACCCTCTTGCGCGACGCCTGGCCCGACGGGGCGGCGGCAGGAACGACCGACGGCACCGAGAGCGGCGTGCCGACCCGCACCTCGGTCAGGGCCCCGGGCCGCGAGGTCGAGGTGACGCCAGGCTCGGGTCGAGCCGATGCCGAGGTCGGGGCGATGGCGACCAGCGCCCCGACGAGCGTCAGCAGAGCAGGTGCGGCCAGCGCTGAACGTACGGATCTCATCTTCGAGCCTCTCCCAGGGGACGCCGCAGCAGCGGCCCGGCCGCCCGGTGGCGGGCCGACCTGATGAGGCTAGCGATTCATCCCGTTCGCCGCACTTGGGAGATTTGGGAGGTTGCTTTACCAGCCGCGCTCGGCAAGCCGGTGCGGTTGCGGGATGTCGTCGACGTTGATGCCGACCATCGCCTCCCCGAGGCCGCGAGAGACCTTGGCGATCATGTCGGCGTCGTCGTAGAACGTCGTGGCCTTGACGATGGCCTCGGCCCGCTGGGCGGGGTTGCCCGACTTGAAGATGCCAGACCCGACGAAGACGCCTTCGGCGCCGAGCTGCATCATCATGGCCGCATCGGCCGGGGTGGCGATGCCGCCGGCGGTGAAGAGCACCACGGGCAGCTTGCCGGCCTGGGCGACCTCCTTGACGAGGTCGTACGGTGCCTGCAGCTCCTTGGCGGCGACGTAGAGCTCATCTTCGGGCAGGTTCTGCAGGCGGCGGATCTGCTGGCGGATCTGCCGCATGTGGGTGGTGGCGTTGGAGACGTCGCCGGTGCCGGCCTCACCCTTGGAACGGATCATGGCTGCGCCCTCGCTGATGCGACGCAGGGCCTCGCCCAGGTTGGTGGCGCCGCAGACGAACGGCACCGTGAAGCGCCACTTGTCGATGTGGTTCGCGTAGTCGGCCGGGGTGAGCACCTCGGACTCGTCGATGTAGTCGACTCCAAGGCTCTGCAGCACCTGGGCCTCCACGAAGTGGCCGATGCGAGCCTTGGCCATCACGGGGATCGAGACAGTCGCGATGATGCTGTCGATCATGTCGGGGTCGCTCATGCGCGAGACCCCGCCCTGGGCTCGGATGTCGGCCGGAACCCGCTCGAGGGCCATGACGGCCACGGCACCGGCATCCTCGGCGATCTTGGCCTGCTCGGCGGTGACGACGTCCATGATGACGCCTCCCTTGAGCATCTCGGCCATGCCGCGCTTCACGCGGGAGGTGCCGGTGCTGGTCGAGACGGTATCGTCGGGCTGGTTGACGAAAGTGCTCACGCTGTCCTGCTTTCTCGGGGATCTCACTTCAAGAGTAGAGCGGGATGCCGCTCAGCCCGCAGCCGGTTCCCGGCTGAGGTGCTCAGGCATCTCGTCGTCGAACTCGATCGTGTGCGGCAGCGGTGTGTGGCCCGCCAGCCGGAAGAGCTGGATGGCCCATTTGCTCCGGACCCGCCGCACGTCGGTGACGGCGTCGTTGTGGAAGCGCCTCGCCAGCTGCACCCGGTTGCACGCCGACACGATGCGTGCCAGATGCTCGTCACCGACCGCGCCCCGCGCCCGGAGGTCGTCAACGGTGTGGCGGCTGAGGGAGACGTCGAGGGCCTCCGTGAGGTCGTTCTCGGCGACCTCACGGGCCTCGCCGTACTCGTCGGGCGACTCGAGCGAGTCGACGGCCGCCCCTCCGAGGATCAGCGAGGTGGCGCCGTCGAGCAGGCCGCTGTTGGCCAGCTCGAGGGCTGCTTCGGCCCGGCGCACGAGGCGCGCATCGAGAGCGGCCAGCGTGCCGCTCAGCCTGACGTGCAGCCGATCCAGGCGGGCAGCGGTGTAGCTGAGGTACCAGGCGACCACGACGATGACGAACAGGACCGCGAAGAACCAGGTGAGGAAGTGGATCACCAGCTCGGCCCACCGTGAAGGAGCCGGTTCCACCGGGTTCGGGGCTCGCTGCGAGCAGCCAGACGCCCCTCGATCACGGTCTCGTACACCGCCATGATCTGGTCGGCCACGACCGACCAGTCAAAGCGCGCGGCTCGGGCACGACCCGCCGCCGACAACGACTCCCGGCGGGCCGGGTCGCGCAACAGCGCGAGCAGCACCGCAGCGAGGTCGCTGGGCTGCTCGTTGCGGAACAGCGCCCCACTGCGCCCACCGTCGAGCACCCGGGAGAAGGCCGCGATGTCGCTGGCGAGCACGCAGGCGCCGGCCGACATGGCCTCGATGAGGATGATGCCGAAGCTCTCACCGCCGGTGTTGGGCGCGACGTAGACGTCGACCGAGGCCAGCAGCTCGGCCTTCTCCTCGTCGCTCACCGCGCCCAGGAACTCCAGGGCGGCGACGACTTCCGCGGGCATCCCCTCGGTGATCTCGTCAGGGTCGCCGGGGCCGGCCACGAGCACCCGTAAGCCGGGCACCTGCGCCAGCAGGGCAGGCAGGGCAGCCGCCAGCACGGGCAGGCCCTTGCGGGGCTCGCCCATCCGGCCGAGGAAGGCGATGGTCGGGCGGGTCGGCGTGCCGGTCCACCGCGGCACGTGTCGGGCGTTCGCGAACCGCTCGACGAAGACGCCGTTCGGGATGACGACGGCATCGCCACCGATGTGCGTCGTCACAGTGCGGCGAGCGTCCTCGCTGACCGCGATGCGCCCGGCGATCTTCTCCAGGCTCGAACGGAAGATCGGGAAGGCGGCCTGCATCGAGCGAGAGCGCACCATGGAGGTGTGGAAGGTGGCCACGATGGGGCCGTCGGCGGCCATCAGGGCGAGCACGCTGACGCTCGGGGTGACGGGCTCGTGCAGGTGCAGCACGTCGAACTCACCGGCATCCAGCCAACGGTTGACCTTGGCCGCGGCCACGGGCCCGAAGTTGAGGCGGGCGACCGACCCGTTGTATCGCACGGCGGTGGCTCGGCCCGCGGAGACGACATAGCCGGGAAGCGTCGTCTCGCTGTCGGCCGGTGCGAGCACCGAGACCTGATGGCCCTGGCCGATGAGGTACTCGGCAAGGTCACGCACGTGAAACTGCACCCCACCCGGGACGTCGAAGGAGTA
>JBBSTU010000120.1:0-11849 GCA_038235595.1 Actinomycetales bacterium
CCTACCGTGGCGACTTCCGAGACACGCCCAACGAAGGAGCCCAGGATGAGACACCACCAGACGAAGACCCACCGCGTGACCGGTCGGCCCCGCAGGTTGGCGGCCGTGCTCGCCGTCGGGGGGACCCTGGTCGCCGGCGGCATCGTCACGGCCACGAGCGCCTCCGCTGCTCCCGGCGACTTTGGTGTGCTCGCCCGCATCAAGGCGTGCGAGAGCGGTGGCTCCTACACCGCCCAGAACCCCAGCAGCAGTGCCTCGGGGGCCTACCAGTTCCTCACCAGCACCTGGCGCGCCCTTCCGGCCGCGGCGGGCTACCCCACCGCGGCCTCCGCTCCTGCGTCGGTGCAGGACCGGGCGGCTCGGCAGCTGTTCGCCCAGCAGGGCACTTCGCCGTGGCTGGCGTCCGCGCCGTGCTGGCGGGGTAGGGGCGCCGTACCGGTGACCCGGTCAAGCACTCTGTCAAGCACCCTCACCAGCACACGGTCGAGCGCGGCCAGGACGGCCAACACGTGGACGGCATCCGGTGAGGGGTACGGGTACGAGTCGTCGGCGAACGGTGCCGGTCGCAGCAGCCAGTCCGAAAGAGAGGACTACCGCAACCAGGTCGTGCGAGCACGAAACTACGAGCAGTGGTCCGACCGCGCTGACAGCGGGCAAAGCGGCACGACGGCCGGTGAGAACCGCCAGGTCGGCAGCGAGAGCTCGGTGCACGTGAGCCGGGGTGCGTACCACGAAAACTCGCAGTCCGAGCACGACTGAGCTCAACGGCCCGCCCCGACCGTGACCACGTCGGGGCGGGCCCCGCACCCACGCTTGCCCCTGGCTACCACTCAGACAGCCCCACCCCCATCGGAAGGCTCACCTCGTGATCGGCATCATCGGATCGGCCGCCGCGACGATCTTGTCGCTGCACGGGTGGCCGGTGTACCTCGTGGTGGCCCTGCTGGCCTTCGGCGAGTCCGCGCTCTTCCTCGGGTTCGTGCTACCGGGTGAGACCGCCATGGTGATCGCCGGAGTGCTCGCCGCACGCGGCAACATCTCGCTCCCGGCCATCATCGCCATCTGTGCGACCGCCGCCGTGCTGGGCGACCAGGTCGGCTACCTCATCGGTCGCCACTTCGGTCCTGGGCTGCGGGGCAGCCGTCTCGGCCGCCGGGTCGGTGAGCGCAGGTGGGCCAAGGCTCAGTATGCCGTGACCCGGCATGGGGCGTGCGCGGTGGCCGGCGGGCGCTGGGTCGCGGTGCTGCGCGCGCTCGTGCCGACGGTGGCCGGCGTCATCGCCATGCCCTACCGACGGTTCCTGCTCGCCAACGCGGTCGGTGGTTCGGTGTGGGCGGCTGGCGCGGTGCTGGTCGGCTACTTCGCGGGCGGGTCCGTCTCGACAGCGCAGGACCTCCTCGGGCGCACTTCCCTGATCGGTCTCACCCTCGTCTCGGTCCTCGCAGTGGTCACCGTGGTCACGTACCTGCGGCGTCGCCGCCGAGCAGGGCAGGAGGGGCAACGAGCGTCACGACCAGACCCGGAGGGCCAAGATGCGGACCACGGGACTGGCTGGCAGCCCGCCTCGAGAGCCCCATCCGATCCCGGCCCCAGCGCTGACCGCCATGCCGCGGTAGGAAGCTGACGCTCGACCTGCACGGTTCGCTGCACGATGGCGTCGAGGAGTTGCTCAGGTGGCTCTCAGGGACAACTCTCTAGGCTCCTGCCATGCACCCTCTCATGGCGCCGGCTTCGCTCGGCCCGGTCTGGATGAACCCGTCCTACCTGCTGGCGCAGTACGGCGGCGCCTTCTTCTTCATCGCTTTGCTCATCGTCTTCATCGAGTGCGGCCTGCTCTTCCCGATCCTGCCGGGCGACACGCTGCTCTTCGCCGTGGGACTGTTCATCGCAACCGGTCAGATCGGGGTCGGCCTCGGGGTGGCCCTGGTCGCGCTCAGCGCGGCCGCATTGCTGGGGAACATCGTCGGCTACGAGATCGGGCGGGCTGTCGGGCCGCCGCTCTACCGCCGCGACGGCCGCATCCTCAAGAAGCGGTACTTCGACCAGACGACCGTCTTCTTCGAGCGCTATGGCAACAAGGCCCTGGTCATCGGTCGCTTCGTGCCGGTCGTGCGCACCTTCATCACCGTCGTTGCCGGAGTGGGCCACATGGACCGGCGCCGGTTCTTCACCTGGAGCGCCGTGGGAGCCGTGGCGTGGGCCTGCAGCGTGACGCTGCTCGGGTACCTGCTGGGCACGACGTTTCCCGGCCTGCAGAACAAGCTCGAGCTCGTCATCCTGGTCATCGTCGCCTTCTCGCTGCTCCCGGTATTGGTCGAGTACCTGCGTCACCGCCGCCGCATCGATCAGGTGGGCTAGCCCCGTCGGCGCCGGGGCCGGGGCCGCTCGAGCATGAGTCGCTCTTGGCCGGTGAGGCCGCCCCAGACGCCGTGGTCCACCTGGTTCTCGATGGCGTAGTGGAGGCAGTCGTTCGCTACAGGGCAAGCCGCGCACACGGCCTTGGCCGCCGCCGTGCTCGAGCGTCGCGACGTTCCCGATGCGGGCAGGTCCTCCGAGGAGAAGGCCTCGGGGTTGACGCCGACGCAGGCGGCCCTGTTGATCCAGGTACTGTCCCGCAGAGATCTGATGGCCATGGGGGAGCTCCTCTCCGACGCCGCTGCGGGCGCCCTTTCGCCGAGACTCTCTCCCGGCCGCTCGAGCATGCGGCGCGTCGGCTGAGGCAACGCTGAGAGTCGGATGACCGCCCGGCCCGCGGGACCGCTCCGGTTGCCACCCTGGACGTCTACACTCCGGTGGCATGGCGAGGGAGACCTACTCGGACCCACTCCGAAGGCTGCCCGGCGGCACCGGTGCCTTCGGGCCCCTTCCGCTCATGCGGCTTCCACAGATGAACGATCCCAAGTACCTGGCGGCGGAGAACCTCGTGGCGAAGGCGACGTCGCGGCTGCATGACGGTGACGAGGGTCGGGCCCGCCGATGCGTGGAGCAGGCTGCCGGCCTCGGCTGGTTCGAGCTCGAGGAGGTGCCGTACGCGGTGTTCGCGGCCCAGCCGATGCTCTTCGACGAGATCGTCGACTCCCTGGAAGGGGCGCAGCCCAGTGAGTGGGCGTGGCGCGACGCCTGCCTCGCCATTCTGGGCGATGCCAACGAGCTCGAGGCTCAGGTGCTCCGCGACCCACTGGCCGCGATCCTCGACGACTACGACCTGCCGCAACGGCAGGTCCGCGAACTTCGGCGCGGCGTCGCAGGCGTGCCCGAAGCCGAGTTGTTCGGTCTCGACGAGCAGAGCACGGCTGAGCAGGTGGGCGCGGTGGTCTGGGCGATGGTGAGCCTCACGACTCGGCTGCACCGGCGCCTCTACCACTGAGGGCCAGCCACCAGGGGGTCAGCCCTCGAGCAGGCCCCGGATGTCATCGGCCGTCAGCGGCGCGCCCATCCGGCCGCCCTCGTCGACGACCCGGGAGAAGAGCTCTCGTTTGCGCTCCTGCAGGGCGACAACCTTCTCCTCGATGGTGCCCTCCGAGACAAGCCGATAGACCATGACCGTCTTGTCCTGGCCGATGCGGTGGGTGCGGTCGATGGCCTGTGCTTCGACCGCCGGGTTCCACCAGGGGTCGAGCACGAAGACGTAGTCGGCCTCGGTGAGGGTCAGACCCGACCCGCCGGCCTTGAGGCTGATCAGAAACGCCGGGGCGTCGCCGTCGGTGAACGCCGCGATGCGCTTGGGGCGGTCGCGCGTTCGACCGTCGAGGTAGACGTGGTCGATGCCTTCGGCGGTGAGCCGGTCGCGCACGATGTGCAGAAAGCGGGTGAACTGGCTGAACACGAGGCACCGGTGGCCCTCGGCGGCGACCTCGACGAGCTGCTCGAGCAGGGCGTCGACCTTGCTCGATCGCACCGTGGCGGGCGTGTCAGGTGCGACCAGGTGCACGTCGAGGCTGAGCTGACGCAGCTTGGTCAGGGCCGTGAGGATGGCGATGCGGTTGCGGTCGACGTCGCCGAGCAGGCCGAGGATGCGCTGTCGCTCGCGCTGCAGGTGGGTGTCGTAGATGCGGCGGTGCGCCGGGTTGAGCGGCACGGACACCACCTGCTCGATCTTCGGCGGCAGGTCGGGCGCCACGGCCTCTTTGGTGCGGCGAAGCATGAGCGGCCGGATGCGGCGGCGCAGGGTCGAGAGCAGCTCGGGCGACTGGCCCGACTCGATCGGCCTCCGGTAGAGCTCGGAGAACCGCTGCGGGTTGGGGAAGAGCCCCGGTGCGACGATCGAGAGCAGGGCCCACAGGTCCATCAGAGAGTTCTCGAGGGGTGTGCCCGTGATCGCGAGCTTGACCGGCGCCCGCAGCCGGCGGGCGACCTGGTAGGTGCGCGACTGGTGGTTCTTGACGAACTGCGCCTCGTCGAGCACCAAGGCGCCCCACGGCAGCTCGTGGTACTGGTCAGCCTCGATGCGGAACAGGGCGTACGACGTGACCACGACGTGCGCCCCCGACACCGCCTCGGCGAGTGGGCGGCCCGACCGGCGTTCGGTCGCGGTGATCGTCGCGACGCGGAGGCCGGGGGTGAACCTCGCCGCCTCCCGCGCCCAGGTTGCGACGACGCTCGTGGGGGCGACGACGAGCACGGGCGCGGCCGGCGTCAGCGTTCCGTTCTCGCGGGCGCGCTCGGCCATGGTCAGGGTCTGCAGCGTCTTGCCGAGGCCCATGTCGTCGGCGAGGATGCCGCCGAGCTGCTGGTCCCAGAGGAACGAGAGCCACTGGTACCCATCTTGCTGGTACTCACGCAGGTCGGCTGTCATCGCCGTCGGGGGCGGCGGGTGCGGCATCTCGTCGAGGGCCAGGAGCGCGCCGACCGACTGCTGCCAGCGCGCACTCTGGTGGGTGACGACGCCCAGCTCGACCAGCTCGTCCCAGAGACCCGCCTGGTAGCGGTTGATCCGCAGGCAGTTCGAGTCGGGGTCGTGCAGCGACCGGGCCTCCTCGACGATGCGGCGCAGCGCGTGTAGCTCGGGTACGTCGAGGGCGAACCACGTGCCGTTGTCGAGGATCAGGCGCTCGTCACCATTGGTCAGCGCGGTGAGCAACGTGGCCAACGGCACCTGCTGATCGCCCACGGAGACGACGATGCCGAGGTCGAACCAGTCGCCCTGCGCATCGGCGTCGTGGGCGTCGTGGGCGTCGTGGGCGTCGTGGACACGGTCGGCTCCCGATCCGCGGCCGGTGTCGTCTGGGCCGGTCTCGATGTCGTGGGTCGATACGCCCACGACCGGGGGCGTGTCGGCCTCGGTGTAGTCCAGCTGCGTGCCGACGACCGTGACGTCGAGATCTTCTCGCCCGAGCAGGGGCGGAAGCACGTCGCGCACGAACGCCACCGTCGCCCACCCGTGCAGCACCGGGTCGATGACCACGCCCGGCCGCGACTTCCCCGGCAGCGGGGTACGCAGGCCGGGCGCCCCGTCGAGCACGTCGAGGCTCGTAAGCAGCGCCTCCTCGGCGGCCGCGTCGCGGACCACCGAGGCGTCGTCGTGCCAGCCGGTGCCGTTGGCGCCAGCGGTACCGATCGGGGCCGTCGAACGCGGCTCGAGCGGCCCACCCGAGGCGGCCTGGCCGCCCGAGCCGGGCAGCAGGGGGACGTCGATAGGCTCGTCCCCCACGGCGTAGCGGAAGCTCCAGTGCAGCCGGGTCAGGTGGTCGGGCTCGAAGCTCACGCATAGGGCCAGCCGGGGCGGCGCCACCGTGGGGAACTCCACGGTGCCGTCGGACGACTCCACCGCGGCCCGTTGGCGCAGGGCGGGGGAGTAGTGGGTGAGGAACCGGGCGGCGTCGTCGCGCGGGATGGTGAGCGTGCCGACGTCGACGAGGTCCGCCAATGAGGCGGTGAGTGGGCGCTCGAGCCGGGCCAGGGTCAGGCCCTGCGAGGTCGTGGCCATCACTCCGTGTGCGGGCGTGCCGACCAGGGCGGGTGTTTCGTCGACCCCGGGCAGGCGCACGGACGGTCGCACGAGCACGTCGCCTGACGGCATCCGCGTGGCGTCGATCACGACGGTGGCCGACTCGGGCCAGACGTGCACGGGCTTGGCTCCCTTCTGACCCGTCACGATCTCGACCCCTGCCTCGACCGCGTCGTCGAGCAGTCGCCAGAGGCGCGGCCCGATCGCGTCGGCACTGACCCACTGGCCGGGGCTGTAGTAGGAGTTCACGTGGCTGCGCTCGGCCAGCAGCACGGCGGTGAGGGCATCTCGGTGCTCGGGGTTGATCCGGCGCCACCGGTAGGAGAACTGCAGGTCTGACCAACTGATGCCGGTGCGGATCCACCCTCCGTTGGCGCCCGGCACCACCGGGCGCAGCTGCAGGTGCGGGCCGCGCCGCTCGCCGACCCGGCCGGAGCTCTGCCACGAGACGTCGACGAGCAGCCCCAACGGGGTCATGCCCGTCTCGGGCCGGGTGACGTCGTCGGGTTCACGCACCACGGGAGCGAGCAGTGCCTCCCAGGGCGCGCTCCGCGATTTTCCTGCGGCGGTTCGGTCGGCCGGTACGGGGCGGAGCCGGGTCTGGGCTTCCAGGATGACCGCGACCACGTGTTTGCAGGCGTAACCCATCGGGCAGCTGCAGTCGCTCTCGACGTCGAGCTCATCCGCATCGGTGAAGCCGTCGAACCGGACGTGGTCGGGCTCCGTCCAGGGCGTGACAGACGTGGTGTAGCGCCGGCCCCCCTGGACCGTGGCCACCATCGACTCGCCGTCAGGCCCGGTACGCAGGTTCTGCACGGCCTTGCGGCGCTGGTAGGTCACTCCCCGACGCACGGTCGTTGCGCCGAACAGGTCTTCCAGGGCGGGCCGGGTGACGTCCCTGACCCAGGCGGGTGGCCGCACGGCGGAGTCCACAGCGCTCATCTCGTTCCTCACCTCGGCCGTTTGCTCGTCCTCAGGGAGAATAGGTCGACCTGCCGACAGCGGCGCGGCGCCACCCCGAGCCCGGGCGATGGCACGTCAGGGGCCCAGCCAGCGACCGGCCCGCATCACCCTGCTCAGGCGCGCGTCGGCGCCGAGCACACACAGGTCGGCCCGGGCCCCCACGGCGATCTCGCCCCGGTCGGCCAGCCCCAGCCACCGCGCCGGCGTGCGCGTGCCGCAGCTCACGGCATCCGGCAGCGACCGACCGGAGGCCACCGCCCGCGCCACGATCTCGGCGACGTGAGAGGTTCCCCCGGCGATCGAGCCCGGGCCGGCTGCGTCGGGCCCGGGGTCGAGGCGGGCCACCCCGTCGGCGACGACAACCGCCAGGCCGCCGAGCACGTAGCGCCCGTCACCCACCCCCGCAGCGGCCATGGCGTCAGAGACGAAGACGACCTGGTCGCGGCCGACAAGGTCGATCACGGTGCGTGCCGTGTCGTCGCTGAGGTGGGTGCCGTCGGCGATGAGCTCGAGCGTCACGGCGCCTTGCGCGGCCGCGCGCAACAGGGCTGGAACGGCGCCGGGTTCGCGGTGGTGCCACGGGTTCATGCCGTTGAAGAGGTGGGTGGCGAGGTCGGCGCCGGCGTCGACGGCCTGGGTCGCGACGGCGAAGGATGCCGTGGTGTGACCGATGGCCGCGTGCACGCCCGCCGCCGTCAGCCACCCGACCAGGTCGAGGCCGTGGTCGCGCTCGGGCGCCAGTGTGACCTGGCGGATGTGGCCGCGTCCCGCGTCGAGCAGTCGCTCGAGCTCACGCAGATCGGGGTCGCGCAGCAGCGTGGGGTCGTGGGCACCGCAGCGCGCCTGCGCCAGCCAGGGCCCCTCGAGATGGATGCCGTCGACCACCCCGTCGTCGGCAAGGTCGGCGAGCACCTGCACCCCCCGCAGCAGGTCGGTCGGCGAGAGAGTGACCAGGCTGGCGAGCAGGCTGGTGGTGCCGCGCGAGTGCTGGTGGCGCGCGGCGTCGGCCGCGGCGTCGGCGTCGAGGTCGGTGAAGGCCACCCCGCCCCCGCCGTGGGTGTGCACGTCGACGAACCCGGGCACGAGGATGCCGTTGACAGCCACCGCGCCCGCAGGGAGGTCTGCGGCGGGTCGCCCGTCATCCGCCTCCGTGAGCGCACGCACCCCGCTGACGCGGTCGCCGGTGATCTCGACGAGCACGTCGGGCTCGATCGTGTCGCCCAGGAGGGCGGGCGCGCGAAGAACGATGCTGGGTACGGTCACTCCAGTGATTGTGCCGTGGCCCAAGGTGGTGCGCATCACGGACCACCCGTCGAAAAGTGCGCGCTTGTGCCTGTTATGCCTGTACATCGAGCACAGATGCGCATAGCATTGGTCGCTGTGACGCCTTCAGCCGTGATCGGCATCGACGTGGGGGGCACCCGCATCAAGTCTGCCGTGATCACGCCGACCGGAGCGGTGCTCGACGAGCTCGTCTCGCCGACCCCCGAACGCCTCGGTGACTCGATCGGCAGCGTCATCGGGGGCCTGGTTCGCGAGCACCTCGAGAGGTTGGCCAGCCGCGAGCACGGTTTCGACGGGGTGGCGGCGGTGGGGGTGGTCGTGCCCGGCGTCGTCGACGACGTGCACGGCATCGGTCGCTACTCCTCAAACCTCGGCTGGCGCGATCTCGACCTGCGCGGCCTCATCGGGTGCGAGCTCGACCTGCCCCTGGCCGTCGGCCACGACGTGCGTGCGGGCCTGCTGGCTGAGCACCGGTTCGGGGCGGCGGTCGGGGCCGACAACGTCGTCTTCGTTCCGCTCGGCACCGGTATCGCGAGCGCGGTGCTCTCCGGCGGTCGGCTGCTGGCCGACCCCCGCTCGGGCGAGATCGGGCATGTCATGGTTCGCTCCGACGGGCCGCCCTGCGGGTGCGGCGCCCGTGGCTGCCTCGAGACCATCGCCAGCGCCCGGGCCATCGGCCGCCTCTTTGCCCAGCGGCTGGCCGTCCTCAACGACGCCGGCAACGACGCCGGCAACGACACCGGCAACGACGCCGCCGTGCCGTCCGCCTCGGGCGGACCGAGCGCAGCCGACGTCGCTCGCCTGGTCGACGCCGCCACGCGGGGGCACGATTCTGCAGCCTCCGCGGTCTCCGCAGCCTCTGGACTTGCGTCCAGACCGAGCGAGCGAGCCGCCCTCGAGGTCTGGCACGAGGCGGTCGAGGCGCTGGCCTGCGTGCTCGCCCCCATCGTGGTGGCCCTCGGCACCGAGACCGTGCTCATCGGAGGAGGGCTGGTGCGCTCGGGCGAGACGCTGCTCGGCCCCTTGCGGCGGGCCGTGGCCGATCGCCTCGGCGCCGGGTTGACCGTCGACGTGCGGGCCGCGGCCCTCGGCGACCGGGCCGGTTCGCTCGGCGCCGGCGTGCTCGCCCTGGGCGTGGTCGGCTCATGATTCTGACCCTGACGCCCAACCCCGCGGTCGACATCACCTACCGCGTCGCCGCCGTCACCCTCGGTGAGAGCCACCGCGTCGAGCACGTTACCGAGCGCGCCGGCGGCAAGGGCATCAACACCGCGGCGGTGCTGGCGTCGATGGACCTCGACTGCCTGGCCCTCGCTCCGGTGGGCGCCGCGAACCAAGCCTTCTTCGCCCACGACCTCGACGGTCGCGGCATCCGGCACCATCTCGTGCGGGCCCCGCACCCCACCCGCCGGTCGGTCGCCCTCGTCGACGACGCGCACGAGGCCACCCTGTTCAACGAGGCCGGGATGCCGATCCCGGATGCCGTGTGGCACACGGTCATCCGAGCAGTCGAGCGCCTCGGCGGGTCAGGCGGCGTGCTCACCGTCTCGGGCAGCCTGCCCGCCCGGGCCCCCGCCGACCTCGTGGCCCGTATCACCCAGGCCGCTCACGAGGCGGGGCTACGCGTGGTGCTCGACGTCAGCGGCCCGGCCCTGTCGAGCTGCCTCGCGTTCGCCCCCGAGCTGGTCAAGCCCAACCGCAGCGAGGCGGCCGCGACCCTGATGGCCCTGCCCCCTTCCGGCGCTGAATCCCCTTCGCAGACAGGCGCTGCCGAGCTGGCTCGGTTGCTCGTCGAGGCCGGGGCCAAGGCGGCCGTGGTCTCCGACGGAGCGGCCGGCCTGGCGCTCGCCGCCGGCTCCGTCGCCTTGCGCGCCTGGCTGCCGCAACCCTTGCGCGGCAACCCGACCGGCGCCGGTGACGCCCTCACCGCAGCGCTCGCCGCCAGCCTTGACGACCTGCCCCCACACCACCTGCCCGACGACCGAGCCGCCTGGGCCGAGGTGCTGCGCCGGGGTGTCGCCTGGTCGGCCGCGGCCGTGCTGCAACCCGGTGCCGGGCCGATCGACCCGGGCGACGTCGCCCGGCTGCTTCCCACCGTCGAGATCGAGGAGACCCTGTCGTGAGCCGTTCCCCGCTCGAACCCGTGCTGGCCGAGGCTCGGCAGCGCGGCCACGCCGTCGCCGCCTTCAACGTCATCCAGCTCGAGCACGCCGAGGCGTATGCCGCTGCCGCCGAGCAGGTCGGCCTGCCGGTCGTCATGCAGATCTCCGAGAACTGCGTGCGCTACCACGGCTCTCTCGCTCCGCTCGCCGCCGCGACGCTCGCCATCGCCGACGCCTGCTCGCAGCCGGTCGTGGTGCACCTCGACCACGCCGAGAGCACCGACCTCGTCGACGAGGCGGTTCGGCTCGGCCTGACCTCCGTCATGTTCGACGGCTCGAAGCTGCCCGACGCCCAGAACCGGCTCGAGACGGCCGCCGTGGTCAAGCGCTGCCACGCCGCGGGCGTCAGCGTCGAGGCCGAGCTCGGAGAGGTCGGCGGCAAAGACGGCGTGCACGCTCCCGGGGCGCGAACCGAGCCGTCAGCGGCATCCCGCTTCGTCGAACAGACCGGGGTCGACGCGCTCGCGGTGGCCGTCGGCAGCTCGCACGCCATGACCGAACGCACGGCCGTGCTCGACACCGACCTCATCACCGCGCTGCGGGATGCCGTGCCGGTCCCGCTGGTGCTGCACGGCTCGTCGGGCGTCGCGGATGCCGGTCTCGTGGCCGCCGTGCGCGCCGGCATGGTCAAGGTGAACATCGCCACGCACCTCAACCAGGTCTTCACCGACGCGATGACCGCCCGGCTCGCGCAAGCGCACACGGTCGACACCCGCAAGTACCTCGGCGCGGCGCGCGACGCGGTCACCGTCGAAGCGGCCCGCCTGATGACGCTGCTCGCTCTGCGCTGACCGACTCCGTCTTCGGTGGGGCTCACACCGGCGACCCATCCCGGCTCGTGCCTCACCGGTAGATGTCGCTGCGCCTGTCGCTATGTTCGATCTCAACCCGATGAGGGACGTCGCGGATGGCATTGACGACCCGGTAGTCGCCGCGGCGTGCTGAGTGTGATCCCGCCAGCTCAGCGCGCAGGGGCTTGCCCACACGATGGGGGTTGGTCGCCAGCGCGCCGAAGATGAACTCCACGCAGGCGGCCGCGATCTTTTCGGGTAGTCGTTGCAGGTCACGGGCGGCGCGGGCGGTGATGGTGACCCGTTCGTGAGTGTGCTCCACCTCGGCGATGTCCTGCGAAAGGCGGGCGCGTGCTTCGCCCAAGGGCACTGTGGTCATGTGGTGATTCTGGCCAAAGGTGTGGGGAAGGTCAGCGTCGATGTCTGACCGGCACCCAGTCTCATTCGTCGGAGGGGGTTCGCGATCTCACGAGGGAGTCGACCTCGAGGTCGAGCACGGGCACGCCGTCCTGGTTGCGCAGGGCGCCGAGGATGGTGACGAGGCACCGGCCCCGACGAGCGGGCTCGACCGAGCGGAGCACGACGCTGGCGGTGAGCACGTCGCCGGCCCGCACCGGTCGCAGGAAGCGCAGTGACCGGATCTCCCTCCCCGCGATCACGTCGTACCGGTTGTAGACGGCCAGCGTCGCGAGCCGCTGGAAG
>JBBSTU010000121.1:0-11830 GCA_038235595.1 Actinomycetales bacterium
CCGCGAGCACTGACGGCTCGGAGACGGGCACGAACCGCTCCCGTGATCCCTTGCCGAGCACGCGCACCCGGTGACGGCGAGCGTCGAGGTCCTCGAGGTCCAGGCCGACGGCTTCGCTCACCCGCAGTCCCGAGCCGTAGAGCAACTCGAGCAGCGCCGTGGCCTGCAGCTGCCACGGGTCGCCGCCGGCGCCGGCGGGCAGGTCGATCATGGCGCCGAGCTCGCCGGGCGTCGGGATGATCGGGAGCGCCCGGCTGGGTTTGGTGCGGTGCGTCGAGGTGAGCGGATTGCGGACCGCCAGGCCGACCCGGGTCGCCCACTTCCAGTAGCGCCGGCACCCGATGACCTTGCGGGTGATCGAGGCCTCACTGAACTCCTGGTGCATCAGCCAGAACAGCCAGGCCCGCACCTCGGGCTTGGCGACGTCGGTCGGCGCCGCCAGGCCATGGGCGCCGGCCCATGCCACGAAGCCGGCGACGTCGCTGCGGTAGGCCCGACGCGTGTTGTCGCTGTAGCCCTGCAACGCCTGGGCGTCGTAGCGCTCGAGGTGCCACCGGACGGTCATGACGCCGACGACCCGGCCGAGGGCAGATCATCGACCGCTCGCAGCGCCGGGGCCGCTGGCAGAGCCGCCGGCTTCGGGGTTGGCGGTGGGAGGTCCTTCACCTTGTTCGCCACGCGTTGGCGGCGGGTGGGGCGGGTCAGGGGGAGCCGGGGAGCATCGGGGATCTGGAACCGCTCGCCGACGTCCTTGAAGATCCGCTGTGCGCCCTCGGCGGTCCCGCCCTTGCGGACCAGGTCGCCCATCTGCCAGAGGGCCTCTCGGTAGAAGCTACCGAGCGCCTCGAGCTCGACCGCCCGCTGGTCGATCGACTGCCCGCACCGAGCGCACGCCACCTCCTGGTGGTCGCAACCGAGGCGGGCTCGCATCGCTTCATGGAGCAGCGCTGAGAGGTTGGCATCGGGGAACGCCTCTCGGAACGCCTCGAAGAGCCCGGCGGGTACCGAGACGTTCGTTCGATGCCCTCGGCGCGCTCCCCGTTCTTCGCGCGGGCTATCAGTAGGGTCGGCCACGTCGTCACCTCCGGTAGGTGTCGGCCAGGCCCCGGGCAGTTCCACCTGCGCCGGGGCCACTCTATGGGTGTGGGCGACACCCTAGCTGTGTCTGTGCCTTCTGTGCTTCTGTGCCCTAGATGGGCTTACCGGCGAAGCGGCGCCGGCGCTATTGCCAAGCGCTTGCGGGAAGCGGCGCCGGCTCGGCCCTCGAGCGCTATCTCGCTAGCGTAGGCGTCGGCGATGACCGGGAGCAGGGCGGTCCGGGTTCCTTCGCACTGCTCAAGCTCCGGGCACCAGGCGGGGCCACCCTCCCAGCGGTTGCCGGTGGCGCTCACCCAGTAGCCCGTCGGCGCCGGGCGGTCGCTGTAGGCGTCGGCCCACCCGACGAAGAACCCACGTTTGGGCTGGGAGCGGAACCGCTCGAACGTCACGAGCGGCGTGCCGTCGAGCCGTTGGAGCTTCGCCAACTGGTCGAGGGGTAGGCCCTTCGATCGGTAGGCCGTCTCGAGCGGCTTGATGTTCTTGCGCAGGTCGGTCAGTCGGCGTCGGGCGCTGGCCTTGGCCGCCTTCGCCTCGGCGCCGCTCTGGTCCCTCACCCGCTTGGCCTGGTGGCGGGCGAACGCTTCTTCCTGGCGGCGGTCGGCGACTGCTGCTGTGGCGGCGCTCTTGGCCTGGTCGATGCGGGCTCGCAGTTCCACGGCGGCTTGGCGCAGCGGCTCGGCCACGGCGACGGCGGCCGCCAGGGCGTCAGCGGTGCGAGCGTCGAGGATCTTGGTGCGGGCTTTCCGCAGCGCCTCACGGATGCCCTTGGCCTCAGCGCGGTTCTCGGTCGGCGGCCGCTCGATCGACGCTGCTGCCACCGCCAGGCGCTCGGCCGCCTCGTGGCGCTCTCGGATGAGCTCGAGGTCCTCGCTCTCGCCGGCCGACCGCCGGCGCACTACAGCGGCGGTGACCACCTGGCGGTCGGCCTTGAGCTCCTCGAACCGTCCGAGCATGCGAGCCAGGTCGGGGGAAGCGTCGAGGGCCTCACGCCCGGCGGGAACCTGCAGGACCCAGCCCGGCCGGACGCGCCCGGTCGTCTCGGCGCACACGAGGAAGTCGATGGCCGTCTCGTAGGCGACCCGGGCGAAGGCGTCCCGGTCGGCGTCGAGGCCGAGGAGGCCAGCCCGGCCGAGCGCTGCGAGCTCGAGCGCCTGCGGATGCCAGAGCCGGTCGAGTAGAGCGCCGGTGACCATGTGAGCGGTGATGGCCACGGCGTCGTCGTCGAGGAAGGCCGCCGGGGGAGCGCACGCCTCGAGGCTGATGAGTGGTGGTCCGCCGGCGAGCTCGAGGGCACGGAGCCGGGCGGGGAGCTCGTCGGCGAAGTCGGACAGGTGCCAGGTGTCGAGCACGACGCTGCGGCGCACGTACTCGGGGCGGATCAGGCCGAGTAGCTGGCCGGGATCGGTGTTGGCGGCGATGAGAGGCGTGCAGGCGATGTCGATGCGTGCGCCCTCCTCTTCGATGTCGGTCTCGCCCTGGAGCAGACCGCGGGCCTTGGCCCACTGCTCAGGCGTGCCCTTGTCGGCCTCCTCGAGCACGACGAACGGCCGGGCGAGGAACGGTGCCGGGCTGAACTTGGTGCCGGCCTTGTTGCGCTCGCGGCGGCCGTAGAGCGAGCCGGCGGTCTGCGTCGGGACGAACACCCGATGCTCGGCCGGGGCCAGAGCGAAGACGTTGCATGCGAAGTCGGCCATGGCGGACTTGCCGGTGCTCGTCTCGCCGGCAGCCACGAAGCCAAGGTGACCGCTCGGCCGGTGCCGGCGCAGGTGATGACGCGCCACGATCGCCGAGAGCAGCAACCGAAGAAAGGCCCGGTGGAACTCGCTCGGCCAGACCTGCTCGAGCACGGGGTCGAGGTCGGCGCCGACGCCGGCGAGCGTCGCCGGGCCTGGCAGGTGGTGACGGCCGAGCTCGGTGAGCCTCACGAGCGCCTTGGTGCGCTCGACCAGGCCGACAGCGGCCAGCTGGCCGGCCCACGTGGCCGAGGTGCGCGGGGCGAGGCCCGCGGCCGCGGCGAGCTCGGCCGGGCTGGCCTCGCCACCGAGCTCGCCGAGCGCAGCGAGGACGGCGGTGGCCCCGGGTTTAGCGGCGAGCTCGGCGCGTGCCGATTCGGCGCTCATCGCGTGCCGATCCGCCCTCGGCGCGTGCCGATGGTGCCCTGAGCGTGCCGATTCTCGATCGAGAGCGGAGCGCCAAGTACCGCGAAAGCCCTGGTCAGAGGCCTACAGGGCGGATCGGCACGGTGGTCACCGTGCCGATTCACCGCCGGGGACCGCCGACAAGGACCCTGGCGGGTTCCGAGGCCTGCTGTACGGCCCGCTGTGGCTCTGTTGGCCCCTCACCGAAGGTGAGGGCCTCCGACGGCTCCACAGCCAGCGAGAGGCGGCGCTGGCGGCGCATCTTGTCCCGCCTCCCGGCGGTGGTGCCGCCCCAGTAACCGACGAGCCACGGGACGCTCAGGGCGTACTCGAGGCAGTCCGTGCGCACCGGGCAGCCGGCGCACATCTGCTTGGCCAGCACCGTGGGCCGCGGGATGAAGTCGTCCGGTGTGGCCGACGAACCGGCGCAGGCGGCGAACCAGGACCAGTCGCCGGCGGCCTCGGACCGAGCACGCCCGTGGCGGCCGGTCATCGGGCAGCCGCCACGAGCACGCCGCGAAGCTCGGCGATCTTGGAACGGTGTCCCGTCGGCGGGACGCTGGCGATCGACGACTGCTCGGCTCGAGGTGAGCCGTCGTCTCGGGCGGCCGCTGCCGCCGCGCTGGCGGCCTTCGCCGCTGCGATGCCATGGGCGGCCGCCCCGTGCGCCGGCGGCGCCGTGGGTGAGCTCGCCGGGCGCACCGTGGCGAGCTCGCCGGCGGCGACCTCGAGCAGGTCGAGTAGCCCGGCCTGGGTCAGGCGCCGCTCGAGCTCCTCGTGCCGCTCGCTGTCGTCGAGCCCGTCGGTCCTCGCCAGGCTCTTGGCCATCTCGGTGGCCCGCCCGCGGCGGTCCTCGTCAGCTTCCACGGCGATCGCCGTTCGCTCGTGTTCGCTGGTGAGCCGGAGCCCAGCCCGGCCGATGGCGAAGGCCAACGGCGACCGCACGTCGGGCTCCCACCCGGCGGAGATCTGGTGCAACGCCTCGCGGTGACCTACCAGGCTGGCGAGCTCGTCGAACCGCCGAGCGAGCGTGTGCATCCCGCCGCGCTGGGAGCGGTCGGCGAGCTGGGCCCGGAGTCGCTTGCGGTGCTCGACCGGGATGGCGCCGGCGATGGTCGCAGTGGTGCGTTCCACGGACCGACTGCTGCGGCGTTCCTTGCCCTTCGTCGTCTCGGCGCCCGTGGGTCGCTCACCGGAAGGGTTAGGTAGTTGAGTACCTAGTACAGGGGGCGAAATCGCAGGTCGCTCGCGCGTTTCAACAACGGAGGTCGCGCGTTCTGACAACGAGAACGCGCGATCTGACAACGCGGGGGCAGGCTCCGGGGCCAGCCGTACCAGCTGCTCGTAGGCCACAACCTCGAGCCGGCCGGCATCGTTGGTGGCCACAGCGCCCGTCTCAGCGAGGTCCTCGAGCAGGGCGACAAGCGTCCGGTAGCCGAGGCCCAGCTGAGCGGCGAGCTCACGCCGTGGCCACGCTGCCAACGTGTGGGTGTTCGGGTCGGCGAGGGCCAGGAGGTCCTCGAGCAACGCACGGGGACGCCAGGCGAGACCGTGGACATCAGCGAACGAGTCAAGGCGACGGGGACGCATCCAAACCGACCACTCAAGGCGCTCACCGTTGCGCTGCTGGACGTGGTGCCCGTAGGCCGCAGGGGCGACGCACAGCCGGGCATCGCTCCCGCCGCGGGTGGCGGGCTCGTAGGTGACCAGCTTCGCCGCGACGAGCTCGGCGAGGGCGTTGGGCAGCGTGCGCCGCGCTGAGTCGGTGCCGAGGCCAACGTGCTCGGCCCACGACGTGACCGTGCGGAAGTCGGCGACCTGGTGCTCGCCCCGCCAGTCGGCGTCGAGCAGCACCCGGCGGAACACCTGCCGGGCGAGCGTCGAGAGCCGATGCGTCGAACACGTCGCGTCGAGCATGGCGGGGATGACCGCCACGTAGGAGGCCTCGGGGCGGCGCTCCCTCGGCCCGTACCGGGTGATGGGCCGACCTCTGGCGGGGTGCTCGTGGTCGGCCGGTTGGGTGGGTGGATGATCGACGCTGTCACAGCGTCGCGGTATGGTTTGCGAGGAGTTCAAGAGATTCACCTCTCTGAGCCAGGCCGCCCCGGGACTTTTTGGTAGAAGTCGGGGCGGTCTTGCGCGTATGGCGGGAGTGGCGGCCGTGGGCCTCAGGCGGATGCCGAGGGGCGGAACCTCCTACCGAACGCACGCGACCTGCTCAGGCCCCGACGTGGGGCGCGAGGCGGTGCGTTGCAGTTGATGGGCCGGGCTGTGATGCGACCGGGCGGCGGCGAGTGACCGCCGCGGGGACGATGTCGTGTCCCGCAGGCAGGACGGGCTTCGATCGAAGCCAGGAGGTCGGCGGCGGTATCGGCGGCGGCGGCGAAGAGGAGCCATGAGGCGGCGAGCTCGTCGTCGAGCTCCTGCGAGCAGAACAGCGCCTCGAGCGCCGGCCGCCACCGACCGGACTCCTCGGCCTGGTCGAGGCCGGCACGAGCTCGGCGCAGCCGGAGCCGCATCCGATCCGTGAGTCGGCCCGACGCCCGTGCTTCGTCCTCGAGCCCGGCGAGCAGCCCGCTGAGGTGTCCGCACTCGAGATCTCCTGAACCGAGCAACGACAGGATGGTGCCGGCCGCAAGAGCGGCGACCTGGTCCTCAAGCGTGGCGGCCGGCTGCTCCGAGCGGGCGACGAGCTCCTCAAGAGCGACGATGACGCGCTCGTCGCCGCGGCTGGCCCGGTAGTCGTCGAGCATGGCGATGCCATCGCGGACGGCTTCCACCAACCGGCGGTGCTGCGATGGCGCCAGAACGTCCATGGCTAGGCCGCAGTCCGTTCCTGCAGGCGAAGGCGCTCGGCGTAGGTCCAGCCGTCGGCGGTCAAGGTCGCACGCTGGCGGTCGCGCGTGATGAGGCCGTGAGCGACGAGGCGCTCCTGCCACTTCCACCGCGAGGTGTTGCCCACGCCGGCCATCTGGCCGAGCTCGCCGAGCCGAGCGGCGCCGCCTCGCTCAGCCAGGCCAGCCAGCATCAGTCGCGGCGTGGGGCTCTGCTCGAGGAGCTCGTCGGTGGTCAGCGGCTTGGGCGCGTCGATGAAGAGCTCGTTGGGGACCTCGCCACCCTCGTAGGACCCCAGTCCGCTCTCGAGCAGCACGGCGAGCGCTCGTGTTCGCGACACTCCGAACGCCTCAGCGATCTGGTCGATCGCTGCGACCACGTCGCTCCGGAGAACGACACTGACCGGCTGTCGGGCGGTGGAAGAGGTGGTGCCCATGGCGCGCGAGGTTCGCGTGCCACACCCAAGATGTGGTGGATGCTCAGCGGGTGGTCGAGCGGGCGGCGACCTTGGCCGCCTTCGCCATCACTTTCGGGTCGGTGGCGGCGAGCTCGAGGAGCGCTCGGAGCAGCTGGGCCTTGGTGGTCCGATGCTCGTGGGCGGCCTCGTGGAGTACGTCGTAGTCGGCCTCGGTGAGGTCGAGGGTGATGCGGCGAGGGTGGGTGCGCCCGGCCTTGGTGAAGGCGGCCTTCTTCGGTGCGTCGTCGCCGGCGGCGCTCGGTTGGAGTTGGCTGGCCAGCTTGGACTTCAGGTCGCTCATGCGAGGGCCTCCGTGAGCTCGTGGAAGACGGACAGGTAGGGGTCGGCGGTGCGGGCTCGGGGCCGGCCACCGAAGGCGTTGGCGATCGCCTCGCGAGCCGGGATGACCGTCGAGAACGCTGCGAGGCCGGCATCGCCGAGCGCCGCCTGGGTGTCGGCGAGCGAGCGGGTGCCGGCGCGGGCGTGGGTGAGCAGCACCACGGCGGGAGTGGCTTGCTCTTCGCAGACGTCGAGCGTGGCTCGCACCCGGTCGATGTCGAGCAGCGTCGGACGAGTCGGGATGATCACGAGCTCGGCCGCCCGCACGGCGGCGGTGACGATCGGCAGGTGACCGGGTGGCGTGTCGATGAACACGTGATCGTGGCCGCGGCCGAGGGCCTCGAGCCGGCGGGCCAGATCGGGCGTGGGCAACGCCACGGTGATGCAGTCGAGCGGCCGGCCGGCGGCCGCAGCGCCGTCGGCCCAGCCCATCGCCGAGCCCTGAGGGTCGGCGTCGACCAGGAGGACCGAGACGCCGTCGCCCGCTGCGGCCTCGGCCAGGTGGACGGCGGTGGTGGTCTTGCCCACTCCACCCTTGAGGTTCGCTACGGCGATGCGCACCCGATCGACGGTAGCAGGAAAGTGTCTGTGCCTTCTGTGCTTCTGTGTCGTCCGTGCCGACTACGATCGGGCCATGGTCGATCACCGAACCCTTGACGACGTCGCCGAGCTCGCCGTGCCGGTGGCCGAGGCGCTCATGCCTGGTGGCCGCCAGCGGGTCGAGTCCACGATGGAGGATCTTCGCGACGATGCCGAGGTCGATACGGCCGAAGCTGCCCAGCAGTGGGGCGCCGACGTCGAGCGGTCGGCGCAAGCCCTCGCTCTGCTCCGGGCCGACGTCGATGGGTTGCCGTTGCAGGACAGCTACGGCGCCCCGCTGAGCCATCCGCTACAGCAGCGGGTGGCCATGGCGCTCGTGGCGCTCGGCTTCACCATCCACGACTGCAACGGTCTCACCGGGCCAGCTGCGAGCCGGGCCGGCGGGGTCTGCTTGCTGGTGCTGACCGAGGGCGGGGTCTGCGTCACGTGGACCTCGCACGATGTGGCGCATGCCTCCGAAGCCGGCGGGCTCGAGACGGTCGCCCGCGACCTCAACCGGGAGATGAACGAGCTCCTGGGGGCGCAGCTGGTCCGCGTCGGCTTCACCGTCGAGCCGTTTGGGACAGGTGGCGCCTATCAGGTGACGGCTGCGCCGGCCGACGGGTGGAACCCGGGCCTGGGTGGCTGAGCGCACCACTCGAGGCACCTCCGAACGTATGGGAGTGCAGGAGGTCTGATCCGATGCACGCCTACGTTGACGAATCGCTGCGCCAGGGACCGACCGGGCTCTACGTGGTGGCCACCGTTGTGATCACCGGTGACCGGGACCATGCCCGCAACGTGGCCCGGTCGGTGCTGCTGCGCCGTCAGCCGCGCTACCACTGGCACGCCGAGAGCGAGCCGCAGCGCCACCGGATGCTCGAGGCCATCACCGGGCTCGATGTGAGGGTGCTCGCCTACGCCTGTCGGCCGGTGGCGCCGTCCAAGACCGAGCGCGCCCGGGCGCTGTGCATCGGCCGGTTGCTGTGGGACCTCGTCGCCGAGGACGACCTGGGCAACGTCGACGAGCTCGTGCTCGAGAGCCGCCAGGAGCACAACGACCGCAAGGACCGCAAGATCATCGCTGCGGCCCAGCGTGCACACCGAGCGCCGGCATCACTTCGGTACTCCCATGCCCAGCCGAGCGCCGAGCCGTTGCTGTGGCTACCCGACGCGGTGGCCGGCGCGGTGTCGGCTCACGTCGCCGGCGAGACGAGCCGCTACCTCGAGGCGCTCGGCGAGCGCGTGCAGCTGGTCGACCTGGCCCCGTGACGCGCAGAGACCCGGGGTCCCGTCATTCCGGCGGTAGGCCCGGGCCTCACTTCCGAGGGGCGAATCCCCCCAGCACGTTGGACTCTACCCGGCCGGACGGGCGCACGGAAGCTCCGTGCGGCCCGCGGCGCAGTAGGCCGTGTCCGGTAGAGCCGCCCACGGGCGACCGCTCGCCGTGTCCCGCTGGCGGGACGTGCCCGGCTCGGTCGGGCATCGACCCGATGCAAGTTCGTGACTCGCTCGTGGGGTTGGTCCCGCCGGCCGGTGCGACCCTGTGGTGATCTGGCGTGTGGCGATCGTGAGCGGCCGCGATGGCCGGGCGTGCGGGGTGGGCGTCGACGAGCTCCTGGCGGGCGACGTCGACGACGGCTGCGAGTGTCGATCGACGTTGGCCGGGTGCTGGGTGAGCGCGCCTCGAGCGGGTCGGCGACCGGGACGGGTTGCAAACGTGTTCACCTGATTTCTGGCTCGCGAGAAGTGAAGGTTCTCGCGAGCCAGGGTCCACGGTGAGCAGCTGCCCGACGGCCACACTCGGCCGATGCGTAGAGCGATTGTGGCGACTGATTCTGAGCAGCAAGACGGACGATCATGTTCCATGATCGAGGCGGCGCCGGCGGCGCCGGAGCTCCCGGATGGGTCGCTCAGCGGCCTGGTGGCGGCCGCAGGTGAGTACCACCGGGCTCGGCGCTCCGAGGCCACGAGGGACGCCTACGAGCGAGACTGGGCGACGTTCTGCACCTGGTGCGCCGCCAGGAACTTCGATCCGCTGCCGGCCGACGTGGCCACGCTGGTCCTGTACGTGACCGACCTCGCTGGCCGGTGCTCACCATCGACGATCGGCCGCCAGCTGGCAGCGATCGCCGCTGAGCACCGAGACGCCCGGGTCGAGAGCGCCACTGGTCACCCGGCGGTGGCCGATGTCATGTCGGGCATCCGACGCACGCACGGATCAGCACCGCACCGCCAGGTGGCGCCCGCGCTGACCGCCGACGTCAGGCGCATGGTCGAGGCGATGCCCGACTCGCTCATCGGCACCCGGGACCGGGCGCTGCTGCTCGTCGGGTTCGCCGGCGCCTTCCGCCGCTCCGAGCTCGTGGCGATCGACGTCGAGGACCTGGCCGAGACCGACGACGGCCTGGTGGTGAGCCAGCGCCGATCGAAGACCGACCAGGAGGGCCAAGGCAGGCGGGTCGGCCTGCCCTACGGATCGAACCCGGCGACGTGTCCGGTGCGCAGCGTGGAGGCGTGGCGCGAGGCCAGCGGGGTCGAGGCAGGCGCGCTGTGGCGCTCGGTCACCCGCCATGGCCATCTCGGCGCCGGCCGGCTCACGCCCGCCGCGGTGGCGCTCGTGGTCAAACGGTCGGCAGAGCGTGCCGGGCTCGACCCGGCGAAGTACTCCGGTCACAGCCTCCGAGCCGGCTTCGCCACGGCGGCCGCGCAGGCCGGCGCCAGCGAACGGTCGATCCAGGCCCAGACCGGCCACCGGAGCCTCACCGTGCTGCGCGGCTACATCCGGGACGGCTCCCTCTTCCGCGAGAACGCGGCGACCATGCTCGGGCTCTGATCCTGCTGGCTCACGTTCACGCTCGGTGGGGCCGATGGTCTTGGTCGGAGCGGCGGCGGGATCGAGGAGCGGAGCGGGGTTGGGTCCGAGGCGGACGGTGGAGTGCCCACGTTGCGGGGCCGGGAAGGTCACGAAGGCGTCGCCGAGGATGCGGCTCAAGTGCTTCGCGTGCCTCCGGCCGTTTCGCGCTCCCGAGCTCGCACCGGACACGGCGAAGCCGGCGCCGGCGAACCCGGGTCCGGAGAACCGGGACACGGGACCCCCTAGCCTCGAGCTCGACATGACGGATCGAAGGTGGAGCGCGTGGCCAACGTGAACGACGATCGGGTGCCCGCTGCTCTCGACCGGATCATCAGCCTGACCGAGGTGACGCGCGAGGTCGGCGACGACACGCCGCAGGTGCTCGAGAACCTCATGGTGGTTCGCTGGGCGGTTGATGCGACGACGCGTCTGGCGATCGGGCGTGGCCGAGCCGAGGGCCTGACCGCGGCGCAGCTGGGCGCCATCTTGGGCATGACGGCCGAAGCGGTGGACGAGCGGTACCCACCTCGCCAGCCACGACCGTCCTGAGCTCGGCGTCCCGCTGGCGGGACGGGCGGCCGGTCATGCTGGTCGCTGTGTGGCCCGGAGAGCGCCGCCGGGCGCCTCCCATGGGTGGAGACACCCGGTGTTGCGGGCCGTTCGGCGTTGCTGCTGTCTGTGCCTTCTGTGCTTCCGTGCCTTCAGGCCGTGACGGCGACCCGGCGGTCTTCCCAGCGGCCGCTCCCGCCGGTGCGGGTGGCGTAGCGGTGCCGGCCTGCCTCGTGGCGCTCGACCTCGGCCAGGAGCTCGTCGACGTCGGCGAGCTTCCACCATGCGGCGTCGTCGGGATGGCGGCCGCCGCGGTACAGCACGAGGCCGTCCCGCTCGGCGTTGGCCCACACCGGGAGGGTGGGGTGCTCCCAGTAGATGAGGCCGTCGCTGTTGAGGGTGAAGCGCCAGCCGGCCGGCTCGAGGGCCTCGGCGAGCTCGAGCCAGCGGTGGAGCCGGTCGGCTCCGTGCAGGGCGGTGACGACGTCGGCGTAGGGCAACGCTGGTCCCATGGGTTGGCTCCTCATCGTGGGTGGCACCGGTCGACCTCCTTGCGGAGGTGCTGGGGGCTGACCTGGGCGTACCAGGCAGTGTCATCGAGGCCTTGGTGTCCGAGCATCACTTGGATGGCCCGGATGTCGGCGCCGCCCTCGAGTAGGTGGGTGGCGAAGGCGTGCCGGAAGTGGTGCGGGTGCAGGGTGAAGCCGCTGCGCTCGTCGACGATCCGTCGGACGCCTCGAGCACCGAGGCGGCGGCCGTGGTGCCAGCCGATGAACAGCGCCTCGTGGTCGCCGCCACGGAGCAGGTGCGGCCGGGCGATGCGGCGGTGCCGGCGCACCGCGAGCACTGACGGCTCGGAGACGGGCACGAACCGCTCCCGTGATCCCTTGCCGAGCACGCGCACCCGGTGACGGCGAGCGTCGAGGTCCTCGAGGTCCAGGCCGACGGCTTCGCTCACCCGCAGTCCCGAGCCGTAGA
>JBBSTU010000122.1:0-11762 GCA_038235595.1 Actinomycetales bacterium
CCTCTACTACGCCACGGGCGACGCGGCGCTGCCCCCTCTCGTGCTGGTCGACGAACAGCACTGGACCGAGACCGTGCCCGTCTGGCCCGCGCTCCAAGCCCTGGCCGCCGGCCGGCCGATGGAAGGGGCCCTCCACCTCGTCGGGGGCGTCGACGCAGTGGCGCCGCTCATCACCGGTCGGGTGACCTGAGCACCGGGGTCAGGGCCTCGAGCACGGCGACATCCTCGATGGTGGCAGGCACGACCGGCGCCACGCCGTCGGCGATCTCACGCATGGTCTTGCGCAGGATCTTGCCCGACCGCGTCTTCGGCAGGCCGGCCACGATGTCGACCTGCTGCAGGGCGGCGACCGGCCCCACCTCCGCCCGAACCCGGGCCACCAGCTCGCGACGGATGCGTTCGCCGTCGGTGTCGGCGTCGACGCCCGACTTCAGCACGACCAGAGCGCGCGGCACCTGGCCCTTGAGGTCGTCGTGCACCCCGATCACCGCGCACTCGGCCACGGCCTCGTGACCCGCGAGAGCCGCTTCGAGCGATCCGGTCGAGAGGCGGTGCCCGGCCACGTTGAGCACGTCGTCGGTGCGGCCCATGACGAACAGGTAGCCGTCGGCGTCGATGTAGCCGCCGTCGCCGGTGAGGTAGTAGCCGGGGTAGGCCGCCAGGTAGCTCGAGACGTAGCGGTCGTCGTCGTTCCACAGCGTCGGCAGCGTGCCCGGCGGCATCGGCAGGCGCAGACAGATCGCGCCCTCGACGCCGGGCTCGACCTGTTCACCGATGCCGTCGAGCACCCGAACGTCGTAGCCTGCGACCGCGACCGCCGCCGAGCCCGGCTTGATGGGCAGCCGCCCGACTCCGCTGGGGTTCATCGCGATCGGCCAGCCGGTCTCGGTCTGCCACCAGTTGTCGACCACCGGCACACCCAGAGCGGCCGTGGCCCACTCGTAGGTGTCGGGGTCGAGCCGCTCCCCCGCCAGGAACAGGGTGCGCAGGCTGGAGATGTCGTGCTCGCCGAGCAGCTTCGCCTCTGGGTCGATCTTCTTGATCGCCCGGAAGGCCGTCGGCGCGGTGAACAGCGAGACCGCGTCGTAGTCGTCGACGACGCGCCAGAAGGCACCGGCATCCGGGGTACCGACCGGTTTGCCCTCGTAGAGCACCGTGGTCGCCCCCGTCAGCAACGGGCCGTAGACGATGTAGGAGTGGCCGACCACCCAGCCCACGTCGCTCGCGGTGAACATGGTCTCGCCCGGCCGCACGTCGTAGAGATGCTCCATCGACCAGCGCAACGCCACCGCGTAGCCCCCGCTGTCACGGTAGATGCCCTTGGGCCGTCCCGTCGTGCCTGAGGTGTAGAGGATGTAGAGCGGGTCGGTGGCCGCCACCGCCACCGGTTGCGCCCCCGCGAGCGCTGCCGGGCTCGACTCGAAGTCGGCCCAGTCGAGATCGCGTTCGCCCATCTCGGCCACGAGCTGGGCGCGCTGCAGGATGACGCAGTGCTGGGGTGGGTGCTCGGACCGGCGGATCGCCTCGTCGAGGAAGGGCTTGTAGGGCACAACCCGCGAGGGCTCGACACCGCACGAGGCCGACAGCACGACCTTCGGCTGCGCGTCGTCGATGCGGGCGGCCAGCTCGGCCGGGGCGAAGCCGCCGAACACCACCGAGTGGATGGCACCGATCCGCGCGCACGCCAGCATCGCGACGACGGCCTCGGGCACCATCGGCAGGTAGATGACCACCCGGTCACCCTTCGTCACGCCGAGACCCCGCAGCCCGCCGGCGACCGCCGTCACCCGGGCCAGCAGGTCGGCATACGTGATGGTCTCGCGAACGTCTGTCACCGGGGAGTCGTAGTAGATGGCAGCCTGGTCGCCTCGCCCTGCGGTCACGTGCCGGTCGACCGCGTTGGCGCAGACGTTCAGCTCACCACCGGTGAACCACCGGTAGAAGGGCGGGCGGTCGTCGTCGAGCACCCGACCGGGCGGGGTGATCCAGTCGATCGCCGTGGCCGCCTGCCCCCAGAACGTCTCGGGGTCGTGCAGGCTCAGCTCGTAGGCCGATCGGTGGGCTGCCCGGGCTTCATCGCTCATGCCCCCACTCTGCACCACCCCCGCCACGAGAGGACAGGGTCAGGCGGTGGCGGCGGCCAGCTGGCCGCAGGCGCCGTCGATGTCCTGGCCCCGCGTGTCGCGGACGGTCGTCGGGATGCCGTGGGCCCGCAGCCGCTCGACGAAGTTCTGTTCGACACCGGGCCGCGAGGCGGTCCACTTCGAGCCGGGGGTCGGGTTGAGCGGGATCGGGTTGACGTGCACCCAGCCCTGGCCGCGGGCGTTGAGCTTCTCGCCCAGCAGGTCGGCCCGCCAGCCCTGGTCGTTGATGTCGCGGATGAGGGCGTACTCGATGGAGACACGGCGGCCGGTCGCCTCGAAGTAGCGGTGGGCGGCATCGATCGCCTCGTCGACCGACCAGCGGGTGTTGATCGGCACCAGCTCGTTGCGCAGCTCGTCGTCGGGAGCGTGCAACGACAGCGCCAGCGTCACCGGGATCCCCTCGGCGGTCAGCTTGTCCATTCCGGGAACCAACCCGACCGTCGACATGGTGATGCCTCGGGCCGAGAGTCCGAGACCGTCGGGCGCGGGATCGGTGAGTCGCCGGATGGCCCCGATCGCCGCCTGGTAGTTGGCCAGGGCCTCACCCATGCCCATGAACACGACGTTGCTGACCCGCAGCGGCGCCTCGCGGTCGGCCGCGTCGGAGTCTGCGTCGCCCCCCGCGAGATCGCCACGGCGAAGCGCTCGGGCCGCCCAGACGACCTGCTCGACGATCTCGCCGGCTGACATGTTGCGGGTCAGCCCCGCCTGCCCGGTGGCGCAGAACGGGCAGTTCATGCCGCAGCCGGCCTGGCTGGAGATGCAGATGGTCACCCGCTTCGGGTAGCGCATCAGCACCGACTCGACGATGGCGCCGTCGTGCAGGCGCCACGCGTACTTCATCGTCTGACCGTCGTCGGCGACGCGCTGCACGATCGGGGTGAGCAACGTGGGGAGCAGGTCGGCCACCAGCTCGGAGCGCACGGCCTTGGGCAGGTCGGTCATCTCGTCGGGGTCATCCACCAGGCGCTCGAAGTAGTGCGTCGACAGCTGCTTGGCCCGAAACCCCTTGTGGCCGAGCGACTCGACCGCCTGTTTGCGCTCGACCGGGCTGAGGTCGGCCAGATGGCGTGGGGGCTTGCCCCGCCGCGGGGCCTGGAAGGTCAGCTGGCCGGGTCGGGGGGCGGCCACCGTGGGCTCGGGCAGTGGCACGGGGCAAGGGCCAGCGGGGCCAGCGGGGCCAGCGGGGTCAGCACGGTCAGCGGGGGCGGGGATCTCAGTCATGGCTGCCCCATTGTCGCAGGAGTCGAGACGCAGACCGGCATCGCGGCGCAGGGCCTCAGCCGGAGGTCGGGGCCAGCAGCGTCAACACGGCCCAGACGACCGGCGCGACGACGATCATCGAGTCGAGCCGGTCCATGATGCCGCCGTGCCCGGGAAGGATGTTCGACATGTCCTTGATGCCGAGGTCGCGCTTGATCAGCGACTCCATCAGGTCGCCGACCGTGGCGGCGGCGGCCACCCCCACACCGAGCGCAGCACCGATCCACCAGGCGTCCTCGAGGAAGAAGTGCACGCAGAGGGCGCCGCCCACCACGCACAGCACTAGCGACCCGCCGAAGCCCTCCCACGACTTCTTGGGGCTGATCGACGGCGCCATCGGGTGCTTGCCGAGCAGCACCCCAGCGGCGTAGCCACCGACGTCGCTGCAGACCGTGATGATCAAGAAGGTGAACACGCGGGCCACGCCGTCGTCGGGCGTCATCAACATCACGGCAAAGCCGGCCAGCAAGGGGGGGTAGGTCGAGATGAACACGCCGCCGAGCACGTCACGGCCGGCGCCTTCGAGGCCCCCGACGCTGCGCCACAGGAGGGTGACCGCGCAGGTCAGGGCCCACGCCACCGTGAGCGCCGCCGGGCCGTGTACGAACGCCGCCCAGAGCATGACGACCGAGCCGACCACCGGCGGCACGAGCGGCGCCTGGACCCCCTGGTGCCGCAGAGCGGCCCGAATCTCCCAGATGCCGATGGCGATCGCCGCCATGATCACGACGACAAAGAGCTCCTTGCGAATCAGGAGCGTCGAGATGATGAGCCCCCCCAGACCGAACCCGACCGCCAGCGCGGCCTTGAGGTCACGGCCGGCCCGCGAGGGCTTGGCCGCCAGCACCTGCTCGGGCGGGATGCCCGCCACGTCGTCGAGCGCGGGGTCGTAGTCGACGGGCTCAGCGGCATCCCGGATGCCGTGGTGCTCGCTCGAGGAGGGCTCGGCCGCAGTCGCTTCGGCTGACGACGACGAGCCGACCGCTGGGTCAGCGTCGGGCGAGCCGCTGGAGGGGGCCGTCATCGTGGGTCGAGCATCGAGGCGGTCACACCTCGAGCAGCTCGGTCTCCTTCGCCTTGACGAGGGAGTCGACAAGGTCGGTGTGCTTCTTCGTCAGGCCGTCGAGCTCCTTCTCGGCCCGGTTGCCGTCGTCTTCGCCGACGTCGCCGTCCTTGACGAGCTTGTCGATGTCGGTCTTGGCCTTGCGGCGGATGTTGCGGACGGCAACCCGCCCCTCCTCCGCCTTCTGGCTGGCGAGCTTGGTGTACTCGCGGCGGCGCTCCTGCGTGAGCTCGGGCAGCACGCACCGGATCTGGTGGCCGTCACTGCTGGGGTTGACGCCGAGGTCGGAGTCACGGATCGACTTCTCGATCTCCTTCATCGCCGACTTGTCGAAGGGGATGACCAGGATGGTGCGCGGCTCGGGGTTCTGGAACGAAGCGAGCTGCTGCAACGGCGTCGGGGCCCCGTAGTACTCGACGGTCAGCTTGTTGAACAGGCCCGGGTTGGCCCGACCGGTGCGGATGCCCGCGAAGTCCTCCTTGAGCACCTCGACGGCCTTGTCCATCTTCTCCTCGGCCTCGAACATGGTCTCGTCGATCATCGCTAGGGCTTCTTTCGTATGGTCGGTGGTTCGTTGCTGGTCTGCGTTGTGTCTGCGGCGCGGTGTATCTGCGGTGCGCTGTGTCTGCGGTCGGTCAGGCGCTGGTGACCAGCGTGCCGATCTTCTCACCGAGCAGGGCCCGG
The DNA here is from genome assembly GCA_038235595.1 of Actinomycetales bacterium. Classification (GTDB taxonomy): domain Bacteria; phylum Actinomycetota; class Actinomycetes; order Actinomycetales; family Dermatophilaceae; genus DSM-29435. Next base: position 5,155 of record JBBSTU010000122.1, read on the forward strand.
GTGATGTTTCCCGCGCCCTCCATACCGAACACGATCATCGGCAGCTTGTTGTCCATGCAGAGGCTGAACGCGGCCGCGTCGACGACCCGAAGCCCGGCGGCGAGGGCGTCGGCGAACGTCACCGTCTCGAGCTTCTTGGCGTCGGGGTTGACCTTGGGGTCGGAGTCGTAGACGCCGTCGACCCCGTTCTTGGCGATCAGCACGGCATCGCACTTGATCTCGAGGGCCCGCTGGGCCGAGACGGTGTCGGTGGAGAAGTAGGGCATGCCGGCTCCGGCACCGAAGATGACGACGCGGTTCTTCTCGAGGTGACGGATCGCCCGGCGCGGGATGTAGGGCTCGGCGACCTGCTGCATCGCGATGGCCGACTGCACCCGAGTCTCGATGCCCTCCTTCTCGAGGAAGTCCTGCAGCGCGAGGCAGTTCATCACCGTTCCCAGCATGCCCATGTAGTCGGCCCGGGTGCGGTCCATGCCGCGCTGCTGCAGCTCGGCTCCACGGAAGAAGTTGCCGCCACCGATGACGACGGCCACCTGCACCCCGCCGCGAACGGCATCCGCGATCTGCTGGGCGATGCCCGCGACGACGGCCGGGTCGAGCCCGATCTTGCCCCCGCCGAACACCTCACCCGACAGCTTGAGGAGAACTCGGTCGAAGCCGTTGGAATGGGCGTCAGTCATGACGGAGTGCCTCCTGGTGGGCTGCGGCCTTTGCGGTCGCCCGATCCTGCCACATCCGCATCCGGGTCGCCGCATCGATCCCGGCGCTCGGGCACCTTCCGCCGACGATCAGCAAGCAGGTCAGCGCAGGGCCGCGCCAGACGGGATGCCGTCGAGCACGGTGGTGCACGAAGACGGCTCCAGCGTGCCCCCGGGGACCGACCGTACGGCCTCGAGCGCCCTCGACCGACCGAGGTTGAACCCGAGCCAGTCGTCGGCCGTCTGCGTGCTGGGCCCACCTCGTACGCAGCGGGCCAGGTCGGGCGGCAGCCCGGCGACGATCGTCGGGGTGGCATCGGCGCTCAGGCTGCGCAGGTAGGTCGTGTCGAGCTGCCCACTGGCGCGGTAGCGGTCGATGTTGTGCTGGGCGACCCAGGCCTCGGGGCTGACCAAGCCGCCGACGATCACGAACACGACTCCGGCGAGCAGCACGGCCCGCGGCAGCCACGACCACGACAGCCGCGCGGCGGCCACCAGCACGAGCACGACGAGCAGGCCCAGCCACAGCTCGAAGGCGTCGACGAGCACGCGCATCACGGTGAACCCGTAGGCCTGCTGGTAGAGGTCCATCCGGTGCAGGGCCGACGCAACGACGACGAGGGTGAGCGCGCCCAGCACGGCGATCGAACAGCGCAGCAGTATGCGGTCACGCGCCGTCTCCTGGGGTGCCTTGCGCACCGCCAGGGCCACGGCCGCCAGGGTGAGCACCGTGGCGAAGGTCAGCTGCCCGAACCCCTGGTGGACGTAGTCGGCGTAGCCGAGCCCGGTGCTGCGCTGCACGAAGTCGTGGCCTCCGAAGAGTGCGGCCGCCTGCGCGACGACGAACCCGACGAAGAGGGCGATGACGAGAGCCATCGGCACCAGCCACTCCCAGACGGAGCCGACCGAGCGTGCGACCGGAAGCGTGATGCGATCGACCTTCGGCGGGTTGACGGCGAGGTAGCACACGGCCAGCAACGACCCACCGATGACGAAACCGACGAACGTTCGGAAGACGAGACCGTCGAAGTCGACGGCAGGAACGAGTGACTGGGCCCACGAGCCGAAGATCGCGTCACCGGACGCGAACAGGCCACCGAACACGACGACGGCGGCGAGCGAGACCGCCACGGTGCGCAGCGCCGGCCACAGAACCGTCACCTTGCTGGTCTGCGAAAGGGTGCGGCCGAGGAGCGGGAGCCCTCGCACGGCCGAGAGAGGCCAGGCCGCCAGCCCGCTCACGAGCCCGAGGCAGCTGCGAGCACTCGTCAAAGCGGTCGTCGTGAGCACGACCCCGGCAGCGATGGCGAGCACGCTGACCCACTGGGCCGCCCTCACGACCGTCAACGATGCAAGGGCAACACACAGCACGGCGCTGACACCCGTCCACAGGCTGCGGCGGCGCGCCGAGCTGCGCAGCACCACAGAGCCGCCGACGAGCAGCACGGCCATCAGCGCCAGCCCGACGTCACGGCCGGGCAGCACGACGGCGGCCAGTACCCCGACCCCGACGCAGGTCATCACCAGGCGGGTCTTCGTGGCGAGACCGGCCTCCGGCCACAGGTCGCCGAAGATCGCGTCGAGGAACGGTCGAGGCGCTGCGACCGGCTGGCCCGGTAGCGAGGTCGGGGTGACGGGGGCGATGGCAGGGTTCGGGTCGCGCGGCAGCACCGCCCGGAGCCGGGCGCCGCTCTCGCCCGGTCGTGGCGGCTCCGCACTGATCGAGCCACCGTGCAGCTCGCAGACCCAGCTGGCGATGGCCAGGCCGATGCCGGTGCCACCACCGGCGTCGTGTCCGGACCCGAAGCGGTGGAAGATCCGTTCCGCGTGGCGTCGGGGGATGCCGGGCCCGTCGTCGGTCACCTCCAGGCTCCAGCGGTCGGGGCCCTCGCCCGCCGCGGTCACGTGCACGGTGCTCCCCGGCGGGCCGTGCCGGGCCGCGTTGTCGAGCAGGTTCGCAAGCACCTGCTCGAGGCGTGCGGCATCCGCCACGACCTGGAGATCGACGGGACTGACCGACACGACGTGCGTGACGGCTCGAGAGCCCAGGGCAGCCTCCGCCACGGCCCGCTCGACCAGCCCGAGCACGCCGACGGGTGCGAGGTCGAGGCGGATCTGCCCTCCGTCGAGACGGCTGAGGTCGAGCAGGTCACCCACGAGGGAGCCGAGCCGTTCGGCCTGGCGCAGTGCCGACCGGAGCACGGTGTCGTCAGGGCTCACGACACCGTCGACGAGGTTCTCGAGCAGCGCCTGCTGTGCGGCGAGGGGCGTGCGCAGCTCGTGCGAAACGGTGGCCACGAGCTGGCGACGTTGGCGGTCGGCATCGGCCAGGTCGGCGGCCATGGTGTTGAAGGCCGCCGCCAGCTGTCCGACCTCGTCGGCGGAGGTGGCCGTGACCCTGCGGGAGTAGTCTCCTGTGGCCATCCGGCTGGCCGCGTCGGTCATCTCTCGCAGCGGCGAGGTCAGGCCACGGGCCAGCCACTGGGTGACGCCCAGGGCAGCCGAGACGGTGACCGGAACGGTCAGCCAGATCGGCACCGACGCGGCCGCGCCGATCTGCACGACGACCGCCGCGACCATGATGCTCGTGCCGACGAGCAGGGCCAGCTTCGCCTTGATCGAGCGGATGCCGTCGAGGGGCCGGTCGAGGCGGTCGACCCCGTCCATCATCGGCCCCCGGTCTCGAGGGCGTAGCCAACCCCGTGCACCGTGCGCACCCGGTGGGCGCCGATCTTGGCACGGAGCGCCTTCACGTGGCTGTCGAGGGTACGGGTGCCACCGGCGTCGGCCCAGCCCCAGACCTCGCGCATCAGCTGGTCGCGCCCTCGCACCGTTCCCGGCTCGTCGGCGAGGGCCAGCAGCAGGTCGAACTCGAGCGGCGTGAGGTGAACGGGGTCACCGGCGACGACCACCCGGTGCGCGCCGCGGTCGATCTCGATCTCACCCACCGAGAGCGGCGCCGGTAGAGCGGTCGCCAGCTCGCGGGCCCGGTCGACGCGACGCAGCAGGGCCCGCACCCTGGCCACGACCTCTCGCATCCGGAACGGCTTGGTCAGGTAGTCGTCGGCTCCGACCCCGAGCCCGACCAGCACATCGGTCTCGTCGTCGCGGGCCGTCAACATGAGCACCGGCACGGGCCGCTCTGCCTGGACGCGCCGGCACACCTCGAGCCCGTCGAAACCTGGGAGCATGACGTCAAGCACGACGAGGTCGATGTAGCGATCACCGTGGGCCTCGACCGCGCCGGGGCCGTCGAACGCCTGGATCACCGTGAAACCCTCTGACACCAGGCGATCGGTGACGGCCTGGTTGATGGTCGGGTCGTCCTCGACGACGAGCACGGTGGCCCGGTCAGGGCCCCGGCCGCTGGTCTCGTTGTGCTCCTGCGTCATGATCCGAGCCTAGGAGCAGGGTGCGGGAGACCGTGCGTGCAAGGTCTGGAGATGGTGTGAAGACTCTGGTAGCGGGCCGGAGATCTTTGCAGGTTCGCCCTGCCTGTCGTGAGGTATGCATAGTCTGCTGACCAAGCTCTTCTGGGCGCTGGTCGCCGCCTACTTCGCCCTCGTGGCCTGGGCTGCGTTCGCACTGCCCGAGCGGGTGCCGATGCACCGGAGCGGCACCGCCGGACCTGACCAATGGGGCAGCCGCACAGCGGCCGTCATCATGCTCGCTGGCCTCGGAGTCATCATGGTCGCGATCTTCGGCACCTTGCTGGTCGCCATCCCCCGCGGCCGGTCACTGACCCGGGTCAACCTTCCCAACAAGGCCTACTGGCAACGCCCCGAGAACCTGCCTCGAGCGGTAGACATGGTGGTCGCCGACCTGGGCGTCATCGGCGTTCTGACGATGGCCATGATCTGCGCGGTGCCGGTCACCATTGTCGCGGCGACGCGTCGACCGGACGCGTCGCTGCCCGGCTGGACCCTGCCCGTCATCATCGGCTGGCTGGTGGTGCTGACCGGCTACCTCGTCTGGATGGTCGCGGTGCGCTGGCGAGTGCCACGCGACGAGTGAGAACCCGCTTCGACAGGGTCACGGTCGTGGTCCTCTTCCACAGATGACGGATGCCGCCCACCCTCGCGGGGTGAGCGGCATCCGTTCTTGTGGGCCTTGTGCGTCAGTGCTGGTGAGCCTGGTTCAGCGCATCACTGGCCGACGCGGAAGCGCGCGAAGGCGGTGGCCTTCGTTCCCGCCTCCTCGAGCACCTTGCCGACGCTCTTCTTCGCGTCCTTGGCGAACGGCTGCTCGAGCAGCACGTTCTCCTTGAAGAAGCCGTTGACCCGACCCTCGATGATCCTCGGGAGGGCGGCCTCGGGCTTGCCCTCCTCCTTGGCGGTGGCCTCCGCGATGCGGCGCTCGCTCGCGACCGTCTCGGCGTCGACCTCCTCGCGGGTCAGCACCGTGGGGGTGAACGCGGCGATGTGCATCGCCACGTCGCGGCCCACGGCTTCGTCACCGTGCACGGCGACGAGCACACCGATCTGCGCAGGCAGGTCGGGGCTGGTCTTGTGCAGGTACGACACGACCTTCTCGCCCTCGAGGCGAGCCACCCGGCGCACCTCGATCTTCTCGCCGATGGTGGCGTTGGCCTCGTCGAGCAGCTCCTTGACGGTCTTGCCGTCTTCGAGCGTGCTCGCGAGCAGCTCGTCGACGCTGGAGGCGGCGACGGCCACGGCCTGCGTGAGCACCTGGTCGGCCAGGGCGATGAACTTCTCGCCCTTGGCCACGAAGTCGGTCTCGCAGTTGATCTCGACCAGGGTGCCGACGCCGTCCTTGGCGGATGCCGCGACGAGCCCGTTGGAGGCCGAGCGGTCCCCGCGCTTGGCGACGCCCTTCTGGCCCTTGATCCGAAGGATCTCGATGGCCTTGACGCGGTCGCCGTCGGCCTCCTCGAGGGCCTTCTTGACGTCCATCATGCCCGCGCCGGTGTCTGCGCGCAGCGCCTTGATGTCAGCGGCGGTGTAGTTCGCCATGCTCTCTATCGCTCTTTTCGTTCGATGTCAGTGGTGGGGCTCAGGCCTGTTCGGTGACCGCAGCAGGAGCCTCGGTGACCTCTGGGGCCGCCTCGGTGACCGCAGCAGGAGCCTCGGTGGCCTCGGTGGCCTCGGTGGCCTCGGTGGCCTCGGTGGCCTCGGTGACCGCAGCAGGAGCCTCGGTGGTCTCGGTGGTCTCGGCCGGCTGGTCGATCGCGATCTCGGCGGCGACCTCGGGGGTCGGCGTCTCGACGGGAGCCTCGGCGGCAGCAGCGTCCGCCTCGGCCGGGGCCTCGACAGCAGGTGCCTCGGTGCTCTCGACCGTGGCCGCGGGGGCATCCGCGTCGGCGTAGAGCTCGCGCTCCCACTCGGCGAGGGGCTCCTCAGCGGTGGCCTCGGCGCCCGACTTGCCCGACGAGCGCTGCATGATGCCCTCGGCGACGGCGTCGGCAACCACGCGGGTCAGCAGGGCGACCGAACGGATCGCGTCGTCGTTGCCCGGGATCTTGTAGTCGACCTCGTCGGGATCGCAGTTGGTGTCGAGGATCGCGATGACCGGCAGGCCGAGCTTGCGCGCCTCGTCGACCGCGAGGTGCTCCTTCTTGGTGTCGACGATCCAGACAGCCGAGGGGACCTTGGCCATCGTGCGGATGCCGCCCAAGGTCTTCTGGAGCTTGATCATCTCGCGCTTGAAGATGAGCATCTCCTTCTTCGTGAAGCCGGAGCCGGCCACATCGTCGAAGTCGAGCTCTTCGAGCTCCTTCAGGCGCGTGAGGCGCTTGGAGATCGTCTGGAAGTTGGTGAGCATGCCGCCGAGCCAACGGTGGTTGACGTAGGGCATGCCGACGCGGGTCGCCTGCTCGGCGATCGGCTCCTGCGCCTGCTTCTTGGTGCCGACGAACAAGATGGTGCCGCCGTGGGCGACGGTCTCCTTGAC
>JBBSTU010000123.1:0-11593 GCA_038235595.1 Actinomycetales bacterium
AGGCCGACCTTGTCGAGGTTGACGAGGGCGACCTTCTCGGCCTCCTTCTTCGACCTCTTCAGCACGACCTGCTGCGCGACCGTGCAGTTGTCGAGCACGCTGAGGTGCGCGAAGAGGTTGAACTGCTGAAAGACCATCCCCATCCGGCTGCGCACCCGGTCGATGTCGCAGTCGGGGTCGGTGATGTCGAGGCCGTCGACGAGGATGGTGCCGCCCGTTGGGTGTTCGAGCAGGTTGACGCACCGCAGCAGGGTCGACTTGCCCGAGCCTGAGGGGCCGATGACGCACACGACCTCTCCCGTGCGCACCGTCGTCGTGATGTCGGTGAGCACCTCGACGGCGCCGAACGACTTGCGCAGTCCTTGGATGTCGACGACCGTCGCCTCACCCCCCGAGTCTCGTGGCTGCCGCTGGGCCGGGTCGGTGCTCATCGGGACTTCGCCGCCTTGGCCTCGAGGCGCCGCACCACGATGGTGAGCGGCAGCGTGATCAACAGGTAGCACAGCCCGGAGACGACGAGGGGCGTGAGGTTGGCGTTGGTGTTCGCCAGGTCCTTGCCGTACTTCGTCAGCTCGAAGCCCGTCGTCGACAAGCCGATGACGTAGGCGAGCGAGCTGTCCTTGACGAGGAGGATCAGCTCGTTGGTCAACGGCGGGGTGATGATGCGAAACGCCTGCGGCAGCACGATCTTGCGTGACGCTGCGCCGGCCGGCATGCCCAGCGACCGCGCCGCCTCCACCTGACCCTTGGGCACGGCCTGGATGCCGGCGCGGATCGTCTCGGCCATGTAGGCCGCCGCGACGGCGCCGAGAGCGAGCCAGACGATCCCGTTGGTGCCGAACGGGATCTCGAGGCCCGGGAAGGCGAGCGGTAGCAACCCGAACGCGAGCAGCACGACGATCGCGGGCAGCCCCCGGAAGAACTCGATGTAGGCGGTCGCGAGCCACCGGTACGGGCCCACCGACGACAGGCGCATGAGCGCCAGCAGAGTGCCACCCACCAGCCCGATGACGAACGCGCCGGCCGTGAAGATCAGCGTGTTGACCAGTGCCCCGCCCAAGCCCTGGGTGAACGTGTCGACGATCAGGTCGCCGCGGAAGAAGACCTTCTGGATGCGACCGAAGTCGGCCACCGAGACCAGGGCGATGGCCGCTGCCACGAGCACCGCGTACTGCACGGCTCGGGTCAGCTGCGCGCGTTTTCGGGGCGACATCGAGCGCGGGGGGCGTGTCGCGGCCGGGGACGTCATGGGGTCGGCCTCACGAAGCGCTCGGCATCACGGCCGGCTCGATGCCGAACCACTGCATGTAGCTCTTCTTGTAGGAGCCGTCCGTGATCGACGCTGCAAGCGCTTGGTTGAACGCGGCCATCACCTTGGTGGAGTTGGCGTCGTCCTTCTGGCCGACGAAGCCGTACTGCTCACCGGTGTCGAACTCCTTGGTGATCGCGAAGTCGGTGTTGCTCTTCGCGAAGTCTCCAAGCGGCCCGTTGTCGTTGATGATCGCGTCGACCCGACCCGCCTGCAGGCCGGTCACCTCGGTGGGCAGGTCGTCGAACACAACGATGTCGTAGCCGTTGGCCTCCTTGTTCTTGTTGGCGAAGATCTGCCCGGTCGTGTCGGTCTGCACGCCCACCTTCTTGCCCTTGAGCGAGCTGAGGTCGGTGATGCCGGCCGTCTTCTTGGCCAGCAGGGCCTGCGTGGCGTTGAAGTACGGGTTCGAGAAGCTGACCGTCTTCTTGCGCGCGTCGGTGATGGTGATGGCGCCCATCGCGAGGTCGCACTTCTTGGCGGCAAACACCGCGCCAGACGTGATCGCGGCGAACTCGATGTCGACCAGCTTGACCGTGGCGTCGAGCTTCTTGGCAGCGGCGTTGGCAAGGTCCATGTCGAAGCCGACCACCTTGCCGGCATCGTCCTTGAACTCGAACGGCTTGTACGACAGGTGGGTGCAGACCGTCAGGTTTCCGGCGGACACGAGCTGCGGGCCACCGGACGGGTTCGCCGCGGGGGTGTCGCCGGAGCCGGAGCCGCAGGCAGCGAGGGAAAGGGCAGCAATGGCGGCGACGGCGGCGTAGCGAGACGGCTTGGTGAGCGTGGGCATGGGGGTGTACCTCCAGAAGTGGGCGTGCACGTGACCATACTCAGGCTCGGCCACGTCAGGGGGCAGGCGCGACGACCTTGGGATGCTCAGGCAGGTTCCCGGCGCCGACCGTCCTGCCACCGGGTGCACCGTCACCTGCCTGACCGCGGTAGCGGCGCACGCCTATCTCGTTCGCCTTCCGGCGCTCAGCGAGGCGACCGCCTGGGCGACCCGAGAGGTTCGGGTCTGCGCCCGCTTGGCCTCCTCGACCCACCGCACCCACTCCTTGCGATGGGAGGGGGCCAGCCCGTCGAAGAACGCAGCCGCGGCCGGTTCGGCGGCCAGCGCCTGCGCCAGGTCGTCGGGCACGGTGACCTGACGGGGGGCGGTGTCGCCCACGAGCTCGACCTCGACCTCGTCACCCGCCGCGACCCCTGCGGCCGCGCGGTTCTCGGCGCTGAGGGGCACCATGAAACGACCACCCATCGATGCCACGGTCGTGCGGTAGCGGTGGCCACCGACGGTCACCATCACCGGCGGACGCCGACCGGCGTCGAGCGCTGCGACCACCTCGTCGGGCACCGCGATGCCCGTTGCCGTCTTGCCACCCAGCTCGACCTCAGCCCAAAACCTCATCACGAAACCGTACCGCCGAACCCCCACCACGCGTGGCGATCCACCCCTGGTGTCTGGCCACGCTCGGCGGCATCCGATATCTTGATGTCAAGATTTCTCGAACGTGACTCGGACTCTCGAATGGAGCCAACGATGACTGACTCGACGACTGACTCGCTGATCATCTACACGCACACCGACGAGGCGCCCGCTCTGGCCACCGCCTCGCTGCTACCTATCGTCTCGGCCTTTGCGAAGACTGCCGGTGTCGAGGTGCAGACCCGTGACATCAGCCTCGCCGGGCGCATGATCGCCAGCTTCCCCGACGCCCTCGAGCCCGAGCAGCGCCTCGACGACGCGCTCGCCGAGCTGGGCCGGCTCGCGAAGCAGCCCGAGGCGAACATCATCAAGCTGCCGAACATCTCGGCCTCGGTTCCTCAGCTCAAGGCCGCCATCACCGAGCTGCAGGCCGCCGGCTACGCGTTGCCGGACTACCCCGAAGACCCGCGCACCGACGACGAGAGGTCGGCCCGTGCCGCCTACGACAAGATCAAGGGATCGGCCGTCAACCCGGTTCTGCGCGAAGGCAACTCAGACCGGCGGGCACCGGCATCCGTCAAGAGCTACGCGCGCAGGCACCCGCACTCGATGGGCGCCTGGAGCCCCGACAGCAAGACGAACGTCGCGACCATGGAGGCCGACGACTTCGCCCACAACGAGAAGTCGGTCGTCATGGGGGCCGACGACTCGCTGCGCGTCGAGCATGTCGCCGCCGACGGCACGACCACCGTGCTCAAGGAGTCGATCTCCGTGCTCGCCCGTGAGATCGTCGACGCCACCGTCATGCGGGTCGCCGCGCTCGACGAGTTCCTCTCCGCGCAGATCGTGCGGGCCAAGGAGGAGGGCGTGCTCTTCTCGGTGCACCTCAAGGCCACCATGATGAAGGTCAGTGACCCCATCATCTTCGGTCACGTCGTGCGCGCCTTCTTCCCCGCGCTGTTCGAGCAGTATGCCGCTGAGCTCGCCTCGGTCGGCGCCTCCCCCAACGACGGGCTGGGCGCCATGCTGGCGGCGGTCAAGGCCCTTCCCGACGACGCGCGGGAGGCCATCGAGGCGACTGTGCAGCAGGCCTTTGACGACGGCCCAGCGATCGCCATGGTCAACAGCGACAAGGGAATCAGCAACCTGCACGTGCCGAGCGACGTCATCGTCGACGCCTCGATGCCGGCGATGATCCGCACGTCGGGCCACATGTGGAACCGGGCCGGCGACGAGCAGGACACCCTCGCCGTCATTCCCGACAGCAGCTACGGCCCGATCTACCAGGTCGTCCTCGACGACTGCCGCGCCCACGGTGCCTTCGACCCAAGGGCGATGGGCTCCGTGGCCAACGTCGGGCTGATGGCCCAGGCCGCCGAGGAGTACGGCAGCCACGACAAGACCTTCGAGATCCCGGCCGACGGCTCGGTTCGGGTCGTGAACGAAGCGGGTGAGACCGTGCTCGAGCACGACGTCGCGAAGGGCGACATCTGGCGTGCCTGCCAGACCAAGGACGTGCCGGTACGCGACTGGGTGAAGCTCGCCGTGACGCGCGCCCGCGCCAGCGACACCCCGGCCATCTTCTGGCTCGACGAGGCCCGGGCTCACGACGCGAACCTGATCGCCAAGGTGAAGGAGTACCTCGGCGACCACGACACCGACGGCCTCACCATCGAGATCATGACGCCGACCGACGCGATCGCCTTCTCGCTCGAGCGGATCCGCAAGGGTGAAGACACCATCTCGGTCACCGGCAACGTGCTGCGCGACTACCTCACCGACCTCTTCCCGATCCTCGAGCTGGGCACCTCGGCCAAGATGCTCTCGGTCGTGCCGCTGCTCGGCGGCGGTGGACTCTTCGAGACCGGTGCCGGCGGCTCGGCGCCGAAGCACGTGCAGCAGCTCGTGCAGGAGAACTACCTGCGATGGGACAGCCTCGGTGAGTTTCTCGCCATCGCCGTGAGCCTCGAACACCTGGCCGACGCGACCGACAACCCGCGCGCCCGGGTGCTCGGCCAGACCCTCGACCGAGCGACGGGGCGGCTGCTCGACGAGAACAAGGGACCGGCGCGCAAGGTCGGCCAGATCGACAACCGCGGCAGCCACGTCTACCTGGCACTGTTCTGGGCCCACGAGCTCGCCCAGCAGACCGATGACCCCGAGCTGGCCGCGGCCATGGCCGACGTGGCCCAGCATCTCGCCGACCACGAGGGCACCATCAACGAAGAGCTGATCGCCGCCCAGGGGCACCCCGTCGACATCGGTGGCTACTACCAGCCGGACCCCGACAAGGTCGCCTCGATCATGCGGCCAAGCCAGACCTTCAACGACATCATCGCCACCCTCGCCTGACGCCCGCGACCACCGTCGGTCGCTGAGGGCTCAGGCCGCCACTGGGGGCCAGTCGCGCGACGCCGGCTTCGGCGCACCTCAGCGTGGCCGACGGAGGTCAGCGACGTCTGCAAGCTTGTCGAAGCCCGCCGCAACGTAGGCAGCGACACCGCCCACGTTGCTGCTCGGAGTGCACACGGCCACGCTCGAGGCCCCCATCTTCTGCAGCTCGGCGGCGGCAGCGATGGTGATGGCTCGACCGTGGCCATGACCGCGGTGGTCGCGGTGCGCGCCGAGCGGTTCGATGAGCCCGGGCCGGTTCTTGCCGGCCGACCAGACAGTCGTGGCCGCGACGGCATGTCCCTCAACGTCGTACACGACGATGCAGCGGGCGCGGCGGTACGCGGGCGAGGCGGCCATGGCCTGCCACCGCTTCAGGGTGAACGTCGAGCTCGGGAAGGACGCTCGCTGAACCGCGACTCGATCGCGCACGATCTCATGTCGCACATGGTGCGTATCAATGGTCTCGATTCGAAGGCCACAGTCCTCGACGGGATTGGTCAGGTCGCGACACAGCGGCGTCCACGGCTCGTCGTCGACCCACCCGTTACGGCGCAGGACGTCGCGGAACGCGGCACCGAACCTCGCTTCGACCAGTCCACGACCCGCGGGCAAGACTCCTCGATCGGGGTCGGACAGGTGCGTGAGCAGCTGAACTGCGAACTCTTCGTCATCGTTGACGCTCGGGGCGATCGCCATCCGGATGAGCCCGGTGTCGTCGGTCACCATGCCAGCTGCGAGGACCCTTCCGCCGCGACGCCACACACGCATCTCATCCGCCAGCGACTGAGCGCCGAAGCTGCCGTTCCAGCCCAGGTCACCCGGATGGAGCTGAATCGGTGTCCCGTCCTGCTGCCACGAAGCGACCGCGTCGGTGACCTCCTCCAGCATCGCGGTGGTTCCGGGGTGCACGGTGATCGTCATGCGATCACCCAAGTGCATGGCGTCTCCGCCGCGCATCTGGTTTTCCGGCCCCTCGGCGGCCTCGGTCACGACCGAGCGAGAGTCGTCGGCGCAACCCGTTGCGCCCTACCCGGCCATCGCCCACCTGCTGCGAATCCGGCGCTGGCGAAGAGGGTCAGGTCAGTCGTAGCAGCCACCGGTAGAACACACGCCGCGTCATCGTCCATCCAGAGCTGGAGCCGGTCAGGCGCCGGGCGAGTCGAACCACCCGCCGATGCCGGCGGCGAGCCCGACGTCGCCCCCGATCTTCAGCTTGCCGGTCATGTACATCATCACCGGGTTGCCGCTCTTGGTGATCAGCTTGAAGAAGGTGACCCCGGACATCCCCAACGACACCGCCGCATCGCCCACCAGCCCTGGGGTCACGGTGCACACTCCGCCCGCGACCCGCACCGTCCAGTCGTCAGAGCCGCCGCCCGGCCCGTCGGTGATCGACCAGTGCGTCGTCGCCGTCGCCCCTCCCGCCTTGTCGGGGCGAAACAGACCCGGCATCCGGGGAAAGACCTGCGACAGGATGACCGACCGGTTGGGGCCGCGCATCAAGGTGGCCAGGGCGGCATCCGGCATGGCCCGGACGGCCCTCATGAAGCCCGCCTGCCCCAGCGCGTCCAGCTGGTCGGGGGTGGCCGTCGTCAGGTCGAGGTCACTCATCGAGAAACCACCCTGCCACCATTCCGTCGGGTCGGCCGGGTTCGATGAAGTGCTCCCACGAGAAACCCTGGGCGAACATCTGCTCGGGCATCGACAGCATCCCCTGGGCGTCCCCCTGGCTGGCGTGCGCCTTCAGGGCGTTGCGCTTGACGGCCAGGTAGTCACTGACGTCACACGCCCAGTGCAGCTCGCTCTCGGAGCTGCCGAGCGGGTTGCCGTCGTCCATGGGCCGGCTCGGGTCCCAGTCACCGACGTCCACCCCGGCCGCCCGGGCCGCCTCGAACCCGCGCACCATGGCGTCTCGGTTCATCGACCCCTCCAGGTAACGCGGCGTTCCGGCCAGCTCGGCCGCCCGCTTGGTCACGGCGTGCACCTTCACGTGGTCGGGGTGACCGTAGCCGCCGTGCCAGTCGTAGCCGACGACCACGTCGGCGTCCTCCTCGCGCAGGATCGCGGCCACCTTTTCGGCGGCCGCCTCCGTGTCAGCGGTGTAGAAGCTGCTCTCGTGGCCGTTCTGCGACCAGCCGGTCATGCCGGAGTCGGCGTACCCGAGCCACACGATGCGGTGGGTGCCGATGACCGCGGCGGCGGCCTCCGCCTCGGCCCGTCGCCGGTCGACCACCGTCTCGCCCTCGGCCAGGTCGTCGGGAGCGTCACCGTGGTCACCGTTGGTGGCCACGACGAGCACCACCCGGTGCCCCTCCTTGACCGCGCGGGCCATCGAACCCGACGTCTGCGACGACTCGTCGTCGGGATGGGCGTGCACGAACACGACAGTTGACATGTCGTCTACTTTCTCACCCCGCGGCGACGGCCGTCAGAGCGGCATCCGGTAGACGAGGAAGCCCTCGAACGCCGCCACCTCGTCGTAGAGCCCGCGCGCGGCCTCGTTGTCGTTCCGGGTCTGCCAGTACACGTGGGCGCAGCCCTCCACCCGGGCCCACTCGGCCACCTCTGCGATCAGTGCCCGGCCCACCCCCTGACGTCGAGCGTCGGGCGCCGTGAAGAGGTCCTGCAGGTAGCAGACGTCAGGCCCCCACGTGTCAGGGTGTACGAAGAAGTGGGTGATGCCGACGAGGCGCCCACCGTGCCACGCCCCGAGGGCGTGCATCCGCACGTCGGAACGGAACTCGGCCCACGCCCGGTCGTACGCCGCTTGCGGCAACAGGTCGTCGTAGAACGCGATGTAGGCGCGGAAGAGCGCCTCCCAGTCTCCGCGGTCGTCGTCGTCGAGCGGGCCCACCGTGATCTCGCCGGTCACCATGCCCGTCACGGTAGACCGTAAGGAGCCCAACGGCATCCGTTCAACCTGATCGGATGCCGCCCCGCCGACAGCCTGGTCAGCCAGCACCGCAGCGGTGGCCCTCGACCCAGGCCTCAGTTGGCGGCGTCGAAGGCCTGCACCACCGCGACCGGGATGCGGCCGCGGGCCGGGACCACCGTGCCCTGGGCCGCGGCCCAGGCGCGGATCTCTGCGTTGCGCGACGGCCCGGCGGACGGCAACGTGGTGCGCGTGCGCTGTTGACCCCCTGCCGTCGTGGCTCGTGCCGTGTACGGGGCTACGGCAGCCCGGAGGGCGGCGGCGTTCTTCTCCGAGAGGTCGATCTCGTAGTGAGTGTCATCGAGCGCGAACCGCACGGTCTCGGCCGCTTCCGTCCCGTCGAGGTCATCGACGAGGGTGGTGACTGTCTTCCTCATGACGTCGATCCTCTCAAACGCCGGTCGCGAAAGGGGTGCGACGCGACGTCTACGAGTGCGCGCCCCGATCGGCGCACCGGTATGCGCCGTGCACTCCCGCCGATCAGGCCTTCTTGGCGGCCGTCTTCGTGGTGCGTCTGGTCGTGGTCTTCTTCGCCGTCTTCTTGGCCGTCTTCTTCACCACGCGCTTGCGGGTGGTCGGGCCCTTGGCCCGCTTCTCGGCGAGCAGGTCGAAGCCTCGCTCGGCCGTGATCGTCTCGACGTCGTCGTCCTTGCGCAGCGTGGCGTTGGTCTCACCGTCGGTGACGTACGGTCCGAACCGGCCGTCCTTGACCACGACCGGCTTGCCGCTGGCCGGGTCGTCACCGAGCTCCTTGAGCGGCGGAGCCGCGGCTGCCCGCCCCCGCTGCTTGGGCTGGGCGTAGATTGCCAGCGCCTCCTCGAGGGTGACGTCGAACAGCTGCTCCTCGCTGGTCAGCGACCGAGAGTCGGTGCCCTTCTTGAGATACGGCCCGTAGCGGCCGTTCTGGGCGGTGATCTCCTCCCCCTCGGCGTCGGCGCCGACCACGCGCGGCAGGCTGAGCAGCTTGAGGGCGTCGGCCAGGTCGATGCTCGACAGCTCCATGCCCGTGAAGAGTGACGCAGTGCGCGGTTTGGCCTTGACCGGCTTCTTCTTGCCCTTGGCCGCCGGGGCACCAGCGTCGTCGTGATCGGTGCTGGGCAGCACCTCGGTCACGTAGGGGCCGTACCGCCCGGCCTTGGCCACGACGTCGTGACCGGTCTCGGGATCCTGACCGAGCACCTTGCCGTCGTCGGCGGCCGCTTCGAGCAGCTCGCGCGCCTTGGCCGGGGTCATCTCGTCGGGGGGGATGTCGTCGGTGATGGTCGCTCGCCGCGGTGTGGCGGGAACCTCGGCGCCATCAGCGACCTCACCGGTGTCAAGGTTGATGCCGGTGGGCACGACCTCCTCGACGTAGGGTCCGTACCGCCCGACCCGCACGACCATGCCTTCGCCGAGCGGGATCGTGCTGATCTCGCGGGCGTCGATGTCGCCGAGATCCTGCACGAGGTCGCGCAACCCCTCGCTCGAGGTCGCCTCGTCGCCGAAGTAGAAGCGCCTCAGCCACTCGACCCGGCCCTCGTCACCGCTGGCGATGCGGTCGAGGTCCTCCTCCATCGAGGCGGTGAACTCGTAGTCGACCAGGTTGCTGAAGTGCGTTTCGAGCAGCCGGGTGACGGCAAAGGCCAGCCACGTCGGCACGAGCGCCTGGCCCTTGGTGAAGACGTAACCGCGGTCCTGGATGGTGCCGATGGTCGAGGCGTAGGTCGAGGGCCGACCGATGCCTCGTTCCTCCATCGCCTTGACCAGGGTGGCCTCGGTGTAGCGGGCCGGCGGGCTGGTCTCGTGGCCGTCGGCCTCGGAGCGCAGCACCTCGAGCTCGACACCCTCGCTGACCTTGGGCAGCCGCCGCTCCTCCTGGGCGGCCTGCGCGCGGGCGGCGGCCTCGTCGTCGCGACCCTCCTCGTAGGCGGCGAGGAAGCCACGAAAGGTGATGATCGTGCCGCTGGCACTGAACTCGACGCTCCGGGCGCCCTCGACGGCCGTGTCGACCGACAGCTTGACGGTGGCCGTCGAGCCGCGAGCGTCGGCCATCTGCGAGGCGACGGTGCGCTTCCAGATCAGCTCGTAGAGGGCGAAGTCCTCGCCGCGCAGCTCACCGGCCACCTGAGCGGGGGAACGGAACCGGTCACCGGCCGGGCGCACGGCCTCGTGGGCCTCCTGCGCGTTCTTGACCTTCTTCTCGTAGCGCCGGGGGCTCTCGGGAACGTACTCGGCCCCGTACAGGTCGCGAGCCTGGCCGCGGGCCGCGGTGATGGCGGCATCCGACAGCGTGGTGGAGTCGGTACGCATGTAGGTGATGTAGCCGCCCTCGTAGAGCCGCTGGGCCACCCGCATGGCGTTCTTGCTGCTGAGCCGCAGCTTGCGCGAAGCCTCCTGCTGGAGGGTCGAGGTGGTGAACGGCGCCGACGGCCGACGGGTGTAGGGCTTCTCCTGCACGTCGGTCACCCGAGCGGAGAGGGTGCGGCACGCCACCGCGATGCGGTTCGCGAGCGCCTCGTCGAGGTGCGCCACGTTCTTGCCGGTCAGCTCACCCGAGTCGGCGAAGTCGCGACCCGTGGCCACCCGCTGTCCGTCGACCTGCGAGAGCCGCGCGGTGAACCGCTGCGCGGCGTCGCTGGGCGTGAACTCACCCTCGACGTCCCAGTAGCTCGACCGCACGAAAGCCATTCGCTCACGTTCGCGCTCGACGACCAGGCGGGTGGCGACCGACTGCACGCGGCCGGCCGAGAGGCCCTGGCGCACCTTGCGCCACAGCACTGGGCTCACCTCGTAGCCGTAGAGCCGGTCGAGGATGCGGCGGGTCTCCTGGGCGTCGACCATAGCGGTGTCGATCTCGCGAGTGTTGTTGATGGCGCGCTGGATCGCCTCTTTGGTGATCTCGTGGAAGACCATGCGCTTGACCGGAACCCGGGGCTTGAGCGCCTCGAGCAGGTGCCACGCGATGGCCTCGCCCTCGCGGTCCTCATCAGTGGCGAGGTAGAGCTCGCTGGCGTCCTTGAGCTTGCGACGAAGCTCGGCGACCTTCTTCTTCTTGTCGTTGTCGACCACGTAGTAGGGGTCGAAACCGTTGTCGACGTCGACCGCGAACTTGCCGTACGGGCCCTTCTTCATGTCGACCGGCAGCTCGGAGGGGTTGGGCAGGTCGCGGATGTGCCCGATCGACGCCTCGACCTCGTAGTCACCGCCCAAATAGCTGGCGATCGACTTGACCTTGCCGGGCGACTCGACGATGACGAGCTTGCGGCCCTTTCCTGCAGCCATGACTGACCTTCACTTTCTCGGCCTCACGTGCAGCGGATTCGTCGCTGCCTCGACGTGGACGCAGGCCGACGGTAACAGCACCGCTTGAACTCGCCGAACCACGACCCCGCCCTCCCCCCTCCAGTCGAGTGGCCACTTTCATACACACCCCGTAAGTCGAGTGGGCCCATTAGTTACCCACCAACCCTTAGAAAATGGGCCCACGACAGGGGGGGGGGGGTAGGGACAGGGCCCACGAGGTGGTAGTTTTGTGTTGAAATTAAAAAAAGGG
>JBBSTU010000124.1:0-11553 GCA_038235595.1 Actinomycetales bacterium
AGATTCACCTGATCGAACCCCTGACCCGACGGACCGGTTGGCTCTCTGGAACCATCGCCACCCTGGGGATCGACAACGCCGTGGTCCATACTGCGCGCGCGGAGTCGATGTGGGACCGGCTCACCGTCCCTTATGTGACGGCGCGCGCGGTCAGTGGCATCGTGCAACTGGCTGCCTGGACGCTTCCTCTGCTGGGGCCCGGAGGGAGCTTGCTGGCGCTCAAGGGTTCTCGAGCCGAGAGCGAGCTCGCGACGAACCGGGCCGCACTGAAGCAGATGGGCGTGGTTGATGCCTCGGTCGAGATCGTGGGTGAGGAGCTGGCTGAACCCACCACCATCCTCCGCCTGACCATCGGGTCCACCCTGGATCGGCGACGGTTCGCCAAGCAGGCCAGCAGCAGCGCTGGCTCGGCTCGGCGTCGGATGGATCGCCCCGGTGGCTCACGGGCCCCTTCCCGTGCCGACCGCCCAGGCAGCGGAATCCTAGGTGGCACCTCATGAACGAGGTGTCATCGACAGAGCTGGTCGGACCAGTCACGATCCCGCAAGACGACACCCGCAGGCCGGCATTCGGCCGCGGATCTTGGAGGTGCTGAACCTGTGAGTATGGCAAGAGGCCTCGGTTGGTTGGGAGATCCAGAACCCGTGGAGCACCGGACGCGGCTCGGGTGGGTGGCAGACGTCCCAGTTTCACGTGAAACATCGATATCCGAACTGCGGGCCGAACCGCACGACGAGGTGAGTGGGCCTGTGGACAACCATGTGGAGGAAAGACAGCACTTGCCCCCGGTTGTGCAGGAAAGGGCGACGGATCAGGTTGGGGACAGGCTTGTGGAAAACTCCATGGAGCTCGAGTCGGCAGTAATAGCGGCCGAAACGGGTCAGGAGCGAGGTGGCGACGGTCTGCAGGCCGAGAGCTCGGACGAATCGCGTCCCAAGAGCCACGCCTCGATGCCCGCATTGTCAGCCCCCAACGGCTCGGCTCTCGACCCGGAGGCCGCGGCGCGAGAGCATTCCGAGGGACTGACAGCAGCGAACGCAGCGCCACCGGAGCCCACTCCCACACCGCCGATTGAAGCGGGTCAGGCCCGGCCGCATGCTGCGGAGACTGACCACTTGCCCACGGGAGCCGAGCGCGCCGAACAGGCTCGATCGCGCGACCGCAACGCGCTGGCGGCCACGATCCCCACGCCGGGCGACGACACCCCACTCGGTCGGGACCTCGCTGACAGTACGCGCCGCCGTATTCAGCTCACGGGGCGTGTGTTCCCGAAGCCGGTGTCACCCCGGGTGCTCACCGTGGCCAACCAGAAGGGCGGGGTCGGTAAGACGACGACGACCGTGAACATCGCTGCGGCCATGGCCCAGTCGGGCCTGCAGGTGCTCGTGGTCGACCTCGACCCACAGGGCAATGCCAGCACGGCGCTGGGGATCGACCACCATGCCGATGTGCCGTCGGTCTACGACGTTCTCGTCGAGGGGCGCTCACTGCTGGAGGTGGTGCAGCCGTGTGCGTCCGTAGACGGCCTGTTCTGCGCACCGGCCACCATCGACCTGGCCGGAGCCGAGATCGAGCTGGTCTCTTTGGTCGCTCGTGAGTCCCGCCTCAACCGCGCGTTGCTCGCGGCCACCGCCGAGGGACACCCGTTCGACTACATCCTCATCGACTGCCCTCCCAGCCTCGGGCTCCTCACGGTCAATGCGATGGTGGCCTCGAGTGAGATCTTCATTCCGATCCAGTGTGAGTACTACGCCCTTGAAGGTCTGTCACAGCTGTTGAAGAACATCGACCTGATCAAGGCTCACCTCAACCCCACGTTGCGCGTTTCGACGATCCTGTTGACTATGTACGACGCACGCACCCGTCTCTCGGCCCAGGTGGCGCAAGAGGTGCGGGAGCATTTCCCCACCGAGGTGCTCAGCGCATCGGTGCCCAGATCTGTTCGCGTCTCGGAGGCGCCCAGTTTCGGCGAGACGGTGATGACCTACGACCCGTCGAGCAGCGGTGCTCTGGCCTATCTCGAGGCCGCCGGTGAGATCGCTGACCGTGGAGCAGTGGACGCATGGTGAGCACGGTGAGCACAGTGAGCACGGCGATAGTCGTCTGTTCCGGATCTCAGGGGGACCGTTTCACGTGAAACACCTCGCAAGTTTCACGTGAAACTCATCCCCAGGGAGCCGGACGGTCGAAACGTGCTGGTGGCCATTCTGAGGGCGGTACCCGACGGCTTTTGATCAGACAGTCACACCTACACTGACTGCTGGGCACGAAACGGCGTGTCCGGCCACGCGAGGGGACATTTGATGGCGGAGAAGCGTCGGGCACTAGGTCGTGGACTGGGGGCCCTGATTCCCAGTGCCCCACCGACCGGTGGCGAGCGACCGGTGGATGTGTTCTTCCGTGATCGACGACCGGAGGTGTTCGCGCCACAGCCGACGCAAACTGGAAGCGTCGAACGAGACCCGGGCCTCAGGCACGGGTCGTCAGCTCCGGGCTCACCAACGCCTGGACCTTCACCCGAAGCGGCGAATACCGCACACGGTGAACAGGGCGACCATGATGGAACGCCGCAGCCGCAGGCTCAGGCCGGCTTGGCCCCCGTGCCTGGCGCCGAGTTCGCCGAGATCGACATCACCGCGATCATTCCCAACCCCAAACAGCCCCGTACGGTCTTTGACGAAGACCAGATGGCCGAGCTGGTGCACTCCGTGCGCGAGATCGGCGTCCTCCAGCCGATCGTGGTCCGCCGGGTGGTCGTGGCGGCAGAACCGGGCAACGGCGCAGTCGACGCTGGGTCTGGCCATGGGGCCGGTGATGGATCTGAGGCCGAGACCGCAACCCCAGCGCCTCGTTTTGAGCTGATCATGGGCGAACGCCGTTGGCGGGCCGCGCAGCTGGCCGGTCTAGCGTCGGTCCCGGCCATCATCAAGGACACCCACGATGACCATCTGCTGCGTGACGCGCTGCTGGAGAACCTGCACCGCAGTCAGCTGAACGCGCTCGAAGAAGCGGCGGCCTACCAACAGCTGCTCGATGACTTCGGCTGCTCGCACGACGAGCTCGCCAGTCGCATCGGTCGCTCCCGGCCCCAGATCTCGAACACGCTTCGCCTGCTCAAGCTCCCTCCCCTGGTCCAGCGCCGGGTGGCTGCGGGCGTTCTCAGCGCCGGGCATGCGCGGGCCCTGCTGGGGATGGCTGACGGCGGCGCCATGGAACGAATGGCGCAGCGGATCGTGGCGGAGGGGCTGTCGGTTCGAACGGTCGAGGAGCTCGTGTCGCTCGGAGACGACGACACGCCACCTCGGGCGCGGCGTCCACGAGCCGGAGCCCATCACCCGAAGCTTGATGACTACACCACCCACCTCGCCGACCACCTGGAGACCCGCGTCAACATCGCCCTGGGGCAGCGCCGGGGCAAGATCACGGTCGACTTTGCGTCGATGGATGATCTCCAGCGGATCCTGGCCCTCATGGGCCTCGACGGTCAGGCGCCCTAGCCACCGTGCCGGAGGGTCACACGATCCACGCGCTCGCCGATCGCCTGGGGCGCGCGTTCGGTGGGCACGTCGTAGCGGCCTCGAGCCCGCAGGGCCGCTTCGCCGAGGGGGCGCTACGCCTCGACGGCGAGGTGGTCGACGAAGCCGCCGCAGTTGGCAAGCACCTGTTCGTCTCGATGGGCGACGAGACTCTGCACGTTCATCTCGGTCTCATCGGGTCGTTCACCGTGAAGCCGCTCTGCAAACCGGAACCGCCTCCCGCCCAGGGCGCCCTACGCCTGCGGCTGCTCAGCGAGAACCACGTCGCTGACCTGCGGGGACCCATCGTCTGTGAGCTCGTCGACCCCGAACGCCGTGAGGCGATCGAGGCGAGGCTCGGGCCTGACCCTCTCGACCCGACGTCAGACCCCGATCGGTCTTGGGCTCGAATTCACCTGAGGCGCAAGATAATTGCTGAACTCTTGATGGACCAGGCCATCGTGGCCGGAGTAGGCAACGTCTACCGGTGCGAGGTGTTGCACCGTCACCGCGTCAACCCCTTCGCCACCGGGATGCAGCTGCGCCAGTCGACGTGGCAGGCCCTGTGGGACGACCTCTCGAGACTGATGCCACTCGGGGTCGCCTTTTCCCAGATCCTGACCATGGAGGACCACGTGGCGCAGGCCGAAGCGATGATCGCGGACGGCTCGGCTGTAGCCATCACCGAGGCGTCGACCGGTGAGCGGTTGGGCGGCTACTTCGAACGTCGGTTCGCCGTGTACAAGCGGGCTGGTGAAGCCTGCCCGAGGTGCTCGAAACGCCTGCGCGACAAAGAGGTTGCAGGGCGGCGCCTGTACTGGTGCCCGAGCTGCCAGAGGCGCCGTTAACGCCCTACGTGGCTGGGGTGAGCATGGTCGTGAGGGGTCTTCGTGAGATGACGTCAAGAGCGGGCGGCCTGCCCGAAGTCACAACCTGGGGCCGTTCTAGGCTGTCGAGGTATGGGCTCTCTCGCGCCGCGGACGGCACCGACCCACGTCATCGCTCACCTCAGCGACCCGCATCTGGTCGGCGGAGACCGGCTGCTGTCCGGTCACATCGATACAGCGACCCAGCTTCGGCTGGCGCTGAGCCGGGTTGAGGAGTCGGAGGAGCCGATCGACGCCATCGTGATCTCGGGGGACCTGACCGACTCGGCCGACCCCGTCGCGTACGCGCTGCTGCTCGAGATCGCGGGTCCGGTGGCCGACCGACTTGGTGCGGCCCTCGTGACAACCGGGGGCAACCACGACGAGCGCCGACCGCTCGCGGCCACCCTCTTCGGTCTGGACACCGACGCGCCGCAAGACAGGGTGATCGACCTACGCGGGCTACGCGTCATCACGCTCGACTCTGCCGTACCCGGCTACCACCACGGCGGATTCGCTGATGCCCAGTATGACTGGCTGACAAGCGAGCTCGCGACCCCGGCCGTGTGCGGCACGATCCTCGTGATGCATCACCCGCCAATCACCTACCGCTCCCCGACCATGGCGATGCTGGACTTCGACGACCCTGCGCGACTGCGCGACGTCCTCGTCGGTAGCGACGTACGGGCGATTCTCAGCGGTCACCTGCACGTGACCACGTTCGGCACGTTGGGCGGTATCCCGGTCATCGTCGCGGGCGGCGTCAGCTACGTCGACGACGTGGGTGCCCCTCGCGAACTGATGATCGGCGTCGACGGACCCCAGTCGTGGAACCTGGTCGAGCTGCACGCGGCCCGAGGGAGCGACGGGGCCGGTGAGGTAGTCGCTTCGGTGGCGCCGGTGGCACGGCATCCGCGCTGGCCGGCGCTCTCGGACGCCGTGCTCGACTACATGTCTACGGTGCCCCCCGGCGAACGACGAGAGGTCTTCTCTCGCAAGAGGAGCTGACCGGGATCCGAGAGAGTCTCACAGCAGCGCAAGCACCGGGTTCTCTGCGGCTGGAACGACGTCGCGGGACGGGCCGGGCGCGGTGCCGTCACCGAAGGGTGAACCGCCCAGCTGCTCGCGCCCGTGAGGGCTGGCCCAGTTCGACAGGTCGGGGCCGGCCGGCACGATTCCGGTGGGGTTCACGTCTTTGTGCACGATGTAGTAGTGCTTTTTGATCTGGGTGAAGTCGGTGGCGTCACCGAACCCGGGAGTCTGGAACAGGTCGCGGGCGTAGCCCCAGAGCGCCGGCATCTCGATCAGCTTGTTGCGGTTGCACTTGAAATGGCCGTGGTAGACCGGGTCGAAGCGGGCCAGCGTGGTGTAGAGGCGCACATCGGCCTCGGTGATGTGGTCGCCGACGAGGTAGCGGTGGGTGGTCAGGTGCTGCTCGAGCACGTCGAGGTGCGTGAACAGCCGCTGGTAGGCGCTCTCGTAAGCGTCCTGGGTGCCGGCGAACCCGCACCGGTAGACGCCGTTGTTCACCTCGGTGTAGATCGGTTTGCTGATCTGCTCGATCTGCTCGCGCAGGTGTTCGGGATAGAGGTCGGGCGCGCCCTCGCGGTGAAACTGCGTCCATTCGGTCTCGAGGTCCACCGTGATCTGCTTGAATTCGTTGGTGACCACGGCTCCCGTGGGCACGTCGACGATGGCCGGCACCGTAATCCCCCGGGGATAATCGGGGTCATGCTTGAAGTAGGCATCCTGGATGCGCGGGATGCCGAGCACGGGGTCGACGCCGCCCGGGTCGAGGTCGAAGGTCCAGCTGCGTTGGTCGTGGGTGGGGCCGCAGACTCCCATCGACAGCGCGTCCTCCAGCCCGAGCAGACGGCGCACGATGATCGCTCGGTTCGCCCAAGGGCAGGCCCAGGCCACGACGAGCCGGTACCGCCCGGCCTCCACCGGGAAGCCTTCGCGCCCGTCGGCCGTGATGCGAGTGGTGATGTAGTTCGTGTCGCGCTCGAAGCTCTTCTCGACATACGTGCCTTGATCACTCATTCAACTACCTTACGCCTCGTGGCCGGAGGCGTGAGCGGTCCGAGCCGGGGTGGCTCCGGCGCGATGTCGTCGACGTAGTCGACAGTGCCGCAACCGCCACTCGGCCCACTCGGGCCCACTCGTGCGCGACGATGGCCGTATGGAGGTGGTGTTCACCGGTGAGGTTTGGCCATGGCGCGGCCCGTCGCCCTTCCACTTCGTCACCGTCCCCCAGTTCGAGAGCGATGAGCTGCGTGAGCTGGCGGGGTTTTTGAGCTACGGCTGGGGCATGCTGCCGGTTCAGGTCACGGTCATCCGCACGGATGCCGGTGAGGGCACGCCGGTCAAGCAGCATTCCCACGGCACCGTCTGGGCTACCGCGCTGTACCCGAAGGGCGGCTGCTACGCACTTCCCCTCAAGGCTGCGGTTCGACGTGCCGAGCGGATCGAGCTGGGAGACACGGTGACGGTGCATCTGAGCGTTCAGGAGCGTGACTGACCCCCTCGGTCATTCGCACCCGTGCCGCGGGTGGTGCAGACGCCACGACGGTCTCGCACGGCGCCGCTGGTGTGGGTCGCCGAGGGCCAGAAGACGTCGGCCGGGCGCATTGCTGGTGAGGTCTGAGAATCCTCCGCGAGTCGCCTGCGCGCGAGAAGCCCGAGAAGCCCGAGAAGGACGCGCCGCACGCGCTGGGTTGGGCAGCGGGCGAAGGGTCGCCAGCGCGAAGGGCACCGGGGGTGCCCCGTGCGGAGGGTGAGGTCAGCGCGGCAGAATGGGGTCATGAGCAACCCGACGGCTCGAGCGCACCATGCGTGACCTGCAACCTCTCACGGCGGCTCGGGTCGGCGACCTCGTCGGCCGGTGTGCGCCCTGCACGTTCTGGCTCACCGTCCCGCACAACGGTCACGGCGAGCAGCGTGATGCAGGGGTGGTGCTCGCGCAGTGGGTGAACGACGTGACCGACGACTGGGGCCCGCCCGGCAGGGTCGCCTACGTCGACGGCACGCCGGCGGGTCACGTCATCGTGGCGCCCGCCAGGTTCGTGCCACGCCTGGCGGCCTTCGCGACAGCGCCGTCTGACCCGGCGACGTTGGTGCTCGTCACGGCCTGCACCACGCTCGGCCAGCGCGGCACGGGGCTGGGGAAGGTGTTGTTGCAGGCGGCCGCCAAGGAAGCCTTGCGCCACCGCGCCCGCAGCCTGGATGCCGTGGCGGCCAGGCCGCTGGCGGTCGCGCGCCACGAGTGCGTGCTCGAGGTCGCACCGCTCGAGAAGCTGGGGTTCCGGGTCGAACGTGACCACCCGGTCTACCCTCGGCTCCGTCTCGACCTGCGCACGACCGTCTCGATCAAGGACGACGCCGCGGCCTACGTGTCGCGGGCGCTGGGCCGCATCCCGGGTCTGCGTCCGGAGCCCGAGACGCGCCCCGACGGCGCCACGCGGGTGCGGGTCACCTCTGAACCCCGACGCCCTCGAGGGGCTGGGCCGTGACAGGCCCGCTTACGACCCGGTAGCCGTGCCCCTCAGGTGAGCTGTCCCGTCGGCCCGGGCGGATGCCGCTCGCTCGCGGCCCGCACGCATCGTCTCAAGGTGTCGTCGCAGGTCATCGAGCCGGAGCACCCCGGTGCGCGTCGTGTCGGTCTCGCCGAGATACAACCGCTGCAGCGCCACCACCACCGCCTCGGCGATGTGGTCGAGAGTGCTGCCGTCGGCCAGTGCGGCGGCGTCACCCGCGTGGTCGAGGTAGCCGATATCGAGGTGAACCGCCGGCATCCGGGTGCGTCGCAGCATCGACCAGGTGCGAGGGTGGCTGCGGCAGTCGGTAAGGCCGGTTCGCGCAACCACCTCGCGTAGCAGCAGGTCAGCGAAGTGTTCGCCGGTCACCGACCAGCCGCCGTGTCTCACCTGAGCAGACTCACCGGCGTGGCCGTTCGCGTCGGTGTGACCGTAGAAGTAGGTCGACGCGCCGTGCGCCACCCCAGATGCCGAATGGTCGGAGTGCAGCGAGAGCACGAGGTCGGCGTCGCACTGGTTCGCGAACTCGGCACGCCGTTCGCTGCTACCCCCTTCGGTGGAGATGGTTCTGGTGAAGACGACACTCACGCCGTGGGCTGAGAGTCGGCCTTCGATGCGCCGCGCGAGGTCCAGTGAGAGGTCGGCCTCGACCAGCCCACCGAGCCCCACCGCGCCGGGGTCGGAACCACCATGGCCGGGGTCGAGCACGATGGTGCGACCGCTCAGACTGAAGCCCCCGTGCCGGATGTTCTCGCGTTCACGCAGCGCATTCGCCGAGCCGCCGCCGACCGAACGGCGCAGGCCGGCGAAGGCCCGCATCGTCTCAGGCCCCACGGTCCCGTCAGCGTCGAGCCCGACGCCGACCTGAAAGGCCCGGACGGCGTCGTCGGTGAGAGATCCGTGGATGCCGTCGACCTTGCCGGGGGTGAACCCGAGCTCGACGAGACGGTTCTGCAGAGCGGCGACGTCGTCGCCCTCCAGCAGATGGCCGGGAAGGTGGCTCAGGATGCGGTCGCCGAGCGACCACCGAGCGCCGTCGAGCACCACATAGGTGGAGCGTCCCACGACGCCGTCGACCAGCAGGCCCCGGCGTTGTTGGAACGACCTGACGGCGTGCTCGACACGCTCGTCGAAGACGGCATCCGTCTCGTCGAGAGATCGTGCATCTGCTGGCGGATGGGTAGGCCGGTGAGGGTGGGCTTCGGCTCGGATACCGGCCGGCGAGACGAGGTCGCCGGTCAGAGCGAGCCGGTCGCAGATGTCGGCCACCGCCCGGCCGGTGTCGCCGCGGCGTACCGCGATCACGGATGGGGGAGTCACAGGGCGCCTCCTTGCCGGCTGAGCTCGTTCCGGTGGGTGGGGTGCTGGCAGTTGAGAACACGTCTGCAGAATGCCTACCAGCCGGGTTCAGGGTAATACGACAACGGGACGGGCGCCGGTTGGCGGCCCGTCCCGTGCCTGTCCCGCGAGTGTCGCAAGCGGCGTCGCTCAGGCGATGAACTCCTCGAGCTCGCGCAGCAGCTTCGGCTTCGGGTGGGCGCCGACGATGGTCTTGACGACCTCACCCTTGACGTAGACGTTCAGCGTCGGGATGGACGTGACGCCGTACCGGGCTGCAGTGTCCTGGTTCTCGTCGGTGTCGAGCTTGACGATCTCGATCTTGTCGCCGTACTGGGCGGCGATCTCCTCGAGGATCGGGGCCACCTTGCGGCACGGGCCGCACCAGGTTGCCCAGAAGTCGACGAGCACGGGCTTGTCGCTCAGCAGCACGTCGTCGGCGAACGTGGCGTCGGTGGTCTGCTTCAGTGCCATGGGTTGTCCTTTTCGATAGTCCGCAGATGCGGTGGGATGCGGTGGTACGCGGTGGCCGCCCGGAGGGTCGACCGTCAGGCTAGGCGCGGGCGCCGACAGACACACTGGACAGTGACCCCTCGGCGGGGGTCTCCACGGGGTCCGCCGCGTCGATGGCTGCGGCCTCGTTCTCGGCGGCCGCCGGGTCGCTGGTGTCGGCGCGAGCGGCCAGGTAGTGCTCGGCGTCGAGGGCGGCGGAACAGCCAGACCCTGCCGCCGTGATGGCCTGGCGGTAGGTGTGGTCGACGAGGTCACCGCAGGCGAAGACACCGGGCAGGTTGGTGCGGGTCGACCGACCGCTGCCGGAGTCACCGGCGAGCACGTAGCCGGCCTCGTCGAGCTGCACCTGCTCACCCTCGGCGGTGGTGAGCAGCTCGTTGCGGGGGTCGTGACCGATGGCCACGAAGAGCCCGGTGACGGCCAGGTCACGGGTCTCTGCGGTGACGGTGTCTCTGAGGGTGACCCCGGAGAGCTTGCCCTCACCGTGGATCTCGGCGACCTCGGAGTTCCAGGCGAACCGGATCTTGTCGTTGCCGTGCGCGCGCGCCGCCATGATCTTGCTCGCACGCAGCTCGTCGCGGCGGTGGATGATCGTCACCGTACGGGCGAACTTGGTCAGGAAGGTCGCCTCTTCGACGGCGGAGTCGCCGCCGCCTACCACGGCGATGTCCTGGTCGCGGAAGAAGAAGCCGTCGCAGGTCGCGCACCACGACACCCCGTGGCCCGACAGCTCCTTCTCGCGGGGCAGGCCCAGCTCGCGGTAGGCAGAGCCCATCGCGAGAACGATCGAGTGGGCGTGGTGAACGTTGCCCTCACCGTCGGTGACCGTCTTGACGTCTCCGTCGAGCGTCACCGACGTGATGTCGTCGGTGACGATCTCGGCCCCGAACCGCACGGCCTGCGCCCTCATGTTGTCCATCAGGTCGGGGCCCAATATGCCGTCCTGGAACCCGGGAAAGTTCTCAACGTCGGTGGTGTTCATGAGAGCACCCCCGGCGGTCACCGCACCTTCGAAGACGAGTGGATGCAGGTTGGCCCGGGCGGCGTAGACGGCCGCGGTGTAGCCGGCGGGGCCGGAACCGATGATGATGACGTTGCGGACGTCAGACATGCAGGATGCTCCCTCGAGAAAGCAGGTGGGTCGGTCAAGGCTCTTGTCTCAACCGATCCTAGATGCTCGTTGTTCCCTCGCCGGGAGCCGCCAAGCCGACTACGGGCCGGCTGCAGACCGGGTCTGCGCACTCGTGCCGGCCCCGGCCCGCTCGCCAACGCAGGTGAGGTGAGGTGAGTTTCAGGGAACGGTGGTGGCGGTCTTGATCACTCCGGGGTCAGCGGCGGTGCACGTTCGCGCGACGACCCAGGCGCTCGACTCCTTGTCGTTGGTCACGACGAGGATTGCGGCCGGACTGCCGTCGAAGGTGGCCAGGTCGACTGAGACGTCGGACGCTTCGCCTACCTTCAGCCCGGTGAGGCAGGACGTGAGCCCGGCCGGGGTTCCTACCGGCCCGACTGTGGCCGCCGTAGCCGTGTCGAGCTGCGGCCCTGGGGTGGTCAGCAGGGTGCGCGCGCGGTCGGCGAGGTTGCCGGCGGCATACAGGGTGTCGCTGGTCTGGATGTGCACCGCTCCCAGCCGCGGAGCCGGCTGCGTCGTGGTGCTCCCCACGCTCGTGGTCGTGTCGTTCAGGGCAGCGGCGCCGTTGGGCCGCTTGTTCAGGTGCAGCGCCGACCCGCCGACGGCGATGACGGCGACCGCCGCGGCCACGGCCGCGACCGCCATCCATGGCG
>JBBSTU010000125.1:0-11509 GCA_038235595.1 Actinomycetales bacterium
TCGCTGGGGTACGACACCGTGTGCCCCTGGGCCAGCCGCGCAGTGCACCTGACCACTTGCCCCTAGTGGGGTCGAGACCCACCCCGGCCCCGGCCACTGAGCCGCCTCCCCTTGCCGTCTCGACCCGGCTCGAAGGATGCTGGTGGCATGGCTATCGACCTTTCGGCCCAAGGCGTGACCCAGCGGGGCGAGCTGCGGTTCACCCCCACGAGCAAACGGATCAGGGCGAGCCGACACGGTCATCTGGTCTGCACGACGACAGAGGCCGTCCTGGTGTGGCTGCCCGGGCGGGTCGTGCCCGAGTACGCCGTACCCGTCAGCTCGTTCTCGGGCGACGTCCCTCGGTCAGCGACCCGGGTCGATGATCGCGAGCTGGGCGACTACCTCGTGCTGCCGTTCCGGAAGTTCGACTGGCTCGAGGAGGACGAGTCGGTCATCGGCCACCCGCACGACCCCTACTCACGCCTCGACATCCTGCACAGCAACCGGCACGTGACGGTCACGGTCGACGGTGTCGTGCTGGCCGACTCGAACCGGCCCGTCGCCCTGTTCGAGACCGGGCTGCCGACGCGATGGTACCTGCCGGCCCACGACGTCAGCACGAACCTGCTGGTCGAGAGCGTGACCCGAACCACCTGCGCCTACAAGGGGCACGCGTCGTATCTCTCGCTCGCGGCGGGCGGCGGGGATGACATTGCGTGGGTCTACCGGGCGCCGTTGCGTGAGGCGGAGCCGATCCGCGACCTGATCTGCTTCTGGCCCGAGCGCACCACCACCCTCGTCGACGGACCGTGAGCCGGGCCGACCCCATGATCTAACAGCAGATCAGTCTGCTGATCAGTCTGCTGATCAGTCTGCGACTGCTGCTGCTCCACCAACACCAGGCGCCGCTTGATCCGCAGCCTGATCGAAACGGCCGAGAAGGTCAGCGGTCGTGGGGCTCTGTCACCGGGGCGGACTCCGGCTTGGCGTCGACGCCGGCCTCCTTGCGCTGCAGCGCCGTGATCGGCGCGGGGGCGGCGGTGAGGGGGTCGTAACCGCCGCCCGACTTCGGGAACGCGATCACCTCGCGGATCGAGTCGGCCCCGGCGAGCAGGGCGGTGATGCGGTCCCAGCCGAAGGCGATACCGCCGTGCGGGGGTGCACCGAAGCTGAAGGCCTCGAGCAGGAAGCCGAACTTCTCCTGGGCGTCCTCCTCCGAGAGGCCCATCACCGCGAACACGCGCTCCTGCACGTCGCGACGGTGAATACGGATGGAGCCACCGCCGATCTCGTTGCCGTTGCACACGATGTCGTAGGCGTAGGCGAGCGCCGGGCCGGGGTCGGTGTCGAAGGTGTCGATGAACTCAGCCTTGGGCGAGGTGAAGGCGTGGTGCACCGCCGTCCATGCTCCGGCGCCCACGGCGACATCGCCCGAGGCAACGGCGTCTGCGGTCGGCTCGAACAGGGGCGCGTCAACAACCCACAGGAAGCTCCAGGCGTTCTCGTCGATGAGACCGCACCGGTGGCCGATCTCGAGGCGGGCCGCGCCGAGCAGGGCGCGAGAGGCCTTGGCGGCTCCGGCAGCGAAGAAGATGCAGTCGCCGGGCTGCGCGCCGACGTGGGCCGCGAGACCCGAACGCTCGGCATCCGACAGGTTCTTGGCAACGGGGCCACCGAGCTCGCCATCGGGCTGCACGAGCACGTAGGCGAGCCCGCGGGCGCCGCGCTGCTTGGCCCACTCCTGCCACGCGTCGAGCTGTTTGCGTGGCTGGGAGGCCCCGCCGGGCATGACGACAGCGCCGACATAGTCGGCCTGGAACACCCGGAACGGGGTCTCGGCGAAGTAGCTCGTGCACTCGACCAGCTCGTGGCCGAAGCGCAGGTCGGGCTTGTCGGAGCCGAACCGCGCCATGGCGTCGTGGTAGGTCAGCTGCTCGAACGGCCCGTCGACCTTCACCCCGATGAGCTTCCAGAGCGCGGTGATGATCTCCTCACCAAGGGTGATGATGTCGCCCTGCTCGACGAAGCTCATCTCGACGTCGAGCTGGGTAAACTCCGGCTGACGGTCGGCGCGGAAGTCCTCGTCGCGGTAACAGCGAGCGATCTGGTAGTAGCGCTCCATGCCGGCCACCATGAGCAGCTGCTTGAACAGCTGCGGGCTCTGGGGCAGGGCGTACCACGAGCCCGGCCGGAGGCGAGCCGGCACCAGGAAGTCACGCGCACCCTCAGGGGTCGAGCGGGTCAGCGTCGGGGTCTCGATCTCGACGAAGTCGTGGCCACCGAGCACCTGGCGGGCAGCGGCGTTGACCTTGGAGCGAAGCCGGATGGCCGCGCCCTGTTCGGGGCGGCGCAGGTCGAGGTAGCGGTACTTCAGGCGGGCCTCATCGCCGACGGTGACCCGCTCGTCGATCTGGAACGGCAGCGGGGCCGACTCCCCCAGCACCTCGAGCTCGCTCACCACGACCTCGATGTCGCCGGTGGGCAGCTCGGGGTTGCTGTTGCCCTCGGGCCGGCTCCGCACCTCACCGGTGACCTTGACGCAGTACTCGTTGCGCAGCTCATGGGCGCCGCCCTCGGCGAGCACCTCGTCGCGAGCCACCACCTGGGCGACCCCCGAGGCGTCCCGCAGGTCGAGAAAGGCCACTCCCCCGTGATCTCGGCGCCGCGCCACCCAGCCGGCAAGCGTGACGGTTTGTCCGGAGTGCTCGGCACGCAGCGTGCCGGCCTCGTGAGTGCGAAGCACGAAAGGTCCCTTTTCGGTCGGAGTCGGGCGGGTGCCGTGAGTGATGCTGGATGCCGCTGACGGCCCGCCCCATCCTACGGACCGGGCCCAGCAGCCTACGAATCGATGACGTCGCGCCCGCGCCCCGCCCGATCGGCCGACGGCTGACGTACGTTCGTCAGGTGAGACGGTCGTGGCGCTGGGGCGTGCTCGTCGCCCTGGTGGCGGCGCTCGTCGCGCTGCCGTTCGTGCTCGCCCGACTACCGGTGGGCTCGACCGGTTCGGATGCCGCCGAGACCCTGCGGCGAGTCGAACAGTCGGTCGACCGGCCATATTCGGGATACGCCGAGACGACCGGAACCCTGGGCCTGCCGGTCTCCGACGGTCTCGACAACCTCGCCTCCCTGCTCGGGGGACGCACCCAGCAACGCGTCTGGTGGCGCTCGAGCACCGACTGGCGCGCCGACACCATCACCCCCACAGGTGAGGAGGGGGCCCACACCACGGCGACGGCCCGCGCCGTGTGGGACTACGAGGACAACCGGGCCGTCGTGACCGAGTCCGACCGGCCAGGAGCGGTCCGCCTGCCCCGAGCGGGCGACACGCTCCCGCCCCTGCTCGCGGCCCGGCTGCTCAGCGAGGCGAGACCCTCGCTGGTCTCGACCCGGCCCGGGGCCCGGGTCGCCGGCCGAGCGGCCGACGGGCTACGCCTTCGGCCGGGCGACCCGCTCAGCAGCATCGACCGGGTCGACGTCTGGGCCGACCGGGAGTCGGGGATACCCGTGCGGGTCGACGTCTACGGTCGCGGCGCCACGAAGGCAGCCCTGTCTTCGACGTTTCTCGACTTCGACGACAGCGCGCCGAGCGCGTCGACGACGCTCTTCACGCCCCCGCCGGGGGCCCGGGTTCCCTACGGGCAGCGCTTCGACCTGGTGCGCCAGATCGGTCGGTTCCCCGACCAGGGTCTGCCGAACACGGTGCTCGGCTACCCTCGCACTGCCTCACCAGACGGGGTCGAGGGCATCGGGCGCTACGGCCGGGGTGTGACTCAGTTCGCGGTCGGCGCGCTGCCCGGTGGTTCGGCAGCCTCGTTGCGCGACCAGCTGCTCTTGGCCCGGGCCGCCAAGAAGCTGCCCGAGGGCATCGCCCTGTTGGTGGGCCCCGTCGGCCTGCTGTTGACCGACCCCGCCGTGACCGGTGAGAGCTGGCTGCTCACCGGCACCCTGACCCCCGCCGCGCTGACTCGCGCCGCGACCGAGCTGCGGGCCGCGAACGGAGCAGCGTGACCGATCTGCCCCACCCGCCCGAGTCGAGCCTGGTGACCCCGACGACCCCGACGAGCCCGACGAGCCCGACGAGCCCGACGAGCCCGACGACGGTGATCCGCACCGACGGCCTGACCAAGGTCTACGGGCGGGTGACCGCCGTAGACGATGTCACCCTCGACGTGCGCGCCGGCGACATCTACGGCTTCCTCGGGGCGAACGGCTCGGGCAAGACCACGACGGTGCGGTGCCTGCTCGGTCTGGTGCTGGCCACCTCGGGGAGGATCGAGCTGTTCGGTCAGGCGATGCCGAAGCAGGCGTCGTCGGTGCTCCCTCGGGTGGGGGCGCTGGTCGAGGGACCGGCGGCATACGGACACCTGTCGGGTCGAGCGAACCTCGAGATGTACGACGCGAGCGGCCAGGCGCCGTCGGGCCCGTTGGGTGGCGGCCGCCGGAGCCGGCGGCACCGAGCCGAGGAGGCACTCGCGCTCGTCGGGCTCAGCGCCGTGGGGTCCCGGCCCGTGCGGGCCTACTCCTTGGGCATGCGCCAGCGGCTCGGGCTGGCCGCGGCCCTGATGCGCCAACCCGACCTGCTGGTGCTCGACGAACCGACGAACGGCCTGGACCCTCAGGGGATTCGCGAGATCCGCGAGCTGCTGTTGCAGCTGCACTCGGCCGGCACCACGGTCTTCCTCTCCAGCCATCTGCTGGCCGAGGTCGAGCAGCTGTGCAGCCGCATCGGTCTGCTCGACCGAGGCCGGCTCGTGCTCGAGGAGCAGCTCGACGTGCTGCGTGCCCCCACGGGCCGCACCGTCGTCGAGACGGTCGACGCCGAGCAGGCTGCCGCGCTGATGGGCCCGGCGGTGGAGGTTCGCGACGGTGAACGGCTGCTTGTGCGCTGCGACGACCCCGCCGCCCTCAATGCGCGGCTGGTGGGCGCTGGGGTGCGAGTGCGCCGGCTCGGGCCGGAGCGCCGCACGCTGGAAGACGTGATCGAGGAGCACACCCGGGCCCGGGCCGCTCTGGAGGTACCGACGTGAGGGGGGTCGAGCTGGTCAAGCTGTTCGGTCGCCGCCGCACGTGGGTGGCGCTCCTGCTGCTCAACCTGTTGCCGACGGTCGTCGCGGGCACCTTGGCCTGGACCGGGATCGCACCGCAGCCCGGGTCGGGGCCGGCCTTCCTCTCTGCGGTGCTCGCCGACGGCTCCCTTTTCGCCATCGCCGCCCTCGCGATCGTTCTTCCGCTCTTTCTGCCCATCGCGATCTCGGTGGTGGCCGGTGAGGCGCAGGCCGGAACGTTGCGCTACCTGCTGATCCGGCCGGTCGGGCGTACCCGCCTGTTGCTGCGCAAGCTCGGGGCGGTCGTCGCGTTCGTGCTCGTCGCGGTGCTGTCGGTCTCGGGGATCGGCTACCTCGTGGGGCGCCTGCTGCTCGGCCGGGCTCCGGCATCCGGCACTTTGGTCAGTCTCAGCGGTTCCACGCTCACGCCGGCCGACATCGCGTGGCGCACGGCCGTCGCCATCGCCTACGTCACCGTCTCGATGCTCGGGGTGGCCGCGATGGCCTTGTTCCTCTCGACCCTGACCGACTCCCCTCAGGCGGCCAGCCTCGGCGCGATGGCCTTCCTCATCGGGTCGTCACTGCTGTTGACGGTCGACGGGGCGCGACCGCTGCAGCCCTTCCTGCCGACGCGCTACTGGCTCTCGTTCGTCGACCTTTACCGTGACCCGGTGCTATGGAGCAACATCGAACGTGGCGTCGCGTTGCAGCTGGTCTACCTGGGGGTACTGCTGACCGCCGCTTGGGCGGGCTTCGTCACCCGCGACGTGACGAGCTAGCGGAGCCGGCTGCAGTCTGCTGGCGACCAGATCGGAACCGGACCCACGCCCAGGGCCTCCTCGACCAACGACTGAGCCAGCGGATCTGCCGGTAGCTGCCCGTGGGTCACGGTCGATCCCGGGCAGATGCTCTGCAACGCCGGGCTGGGTTCGCCGTCGACGACCGACGAGCTCGGCGGTACGACGACGTCGTCGCCGGTGGTCCAGAGCGAGAGGAACACCACCCCGTCGGGGATGCCGGACCGGTCCAGTCGCGCGAGCAGCGGGCTGTCGGTGGCGAGCTGCTGACAGGCGGTGGGGCACGAACCGGCCACGAGCGACCCGACGGTCGCCACCTCGGTGCCATGATGCGGCGAGCCGAGCGTCACCAGCCGGCGCACCCGGGGGGCGCCACCGTCCTGCACCCACAGGCGTGCGACGACCCCTCCAGCGGAGTAGCCGACGAGGTCGACCGATGACGCCCCCGTTCTACGCAGTGCCCCGTCGACCGCCGCACCGAGGGCATCAGCCTGCCCGGCGAGGTCGCCCTGGGCACGGCCCGGCAGGGCGACGATGGTGACGTCCCGACCCTTGGCTCGCAGAGCTGCCGCCAGCGGCGACAACGACGACTGGGTTCCGCCGTAGCCGGGAACGAGCAGCACCGGCCCGGGAGCCGACTGGTCGGCGGCCGGGGGCTGCCGTCGAGACAGGACGACCGCCACACCGACCGCGAGCACGATCACCGCGAGCAGGCCCACGACCGCCACCACGAGGCGTCGCCGGGCGGGGGACAGTCGCGTCAGCACGTCTCATCATCGTTCATCGCCGGGGCGGTGAGAGCAGGCGCGACGCCTCGTCGGCGATCGAGTCGACCACCACCACCAACGCCGGGCGGTCGGTCATCGTGCGACGCCACACCAGTGTCACCGAGCGCTCAGCCACGGGGGCGGTCATGGGTATCGCCACGACGGTCTCGGGCAACGGCCCCCGGCCCAGGCGAGGCACGAGGGCCACGGCCTCCCCCGCCGCCACGAGCGCGACGTGGGTGGCGAACTCCTGTGACACGTGGGCCAGGCGCGGGGCCCGGCCGATGTCGAAGAACATCTTCTGCAGCCACTGGTGGCAGATCGAGCCGGGGGCGACGCTGACCCACGCCTCGTCGGCCACGTCACGCACCCCGACCGTGCGGCGTCCGGCGAGATGGTGGTCGCGGTGCACCAGCAGGTCGGCGACATCACGGCCGAGGTCGCGCACCTCGAGGTGGTCAGGGATGGCCAACGGCAACGGCTCCCAGTTGTGCACGAGCGCGACGTCGTGGGTGCCCGTGGCGACGGCGTCGACGGCGTCCCACGGGTCGATCTCGTCGGGCCGCAGCACCACGGCGGGCGCCTCCCGCCCGAGCCGGGTGAGGGCCGCGACGACCAGACCGCGGTAGGCGGTGGCGAACGTGGCGAGGCGCACCGTGCCCACCCGGTCGCCGCTGACGCCGTGCAACCGCGACTCGATTTGCTCCATCTGGGCCAGCAGGTCCTTGGCCGACTCGGTCAGGGTGCGACCGGCCTCCGTCAGCAGCACCCCACGCCCCTGGCGCTCGAGCAGCTGCACCCCGGTGGCGGCCTCGAGCCGCTTGATCTGCTGCGACACAGCGCTCGGGGTGTAGTCGAGGGCGGTGGCGGCCGCCCCCACCGACCCGAGGCGCTCGACGGCGACGAGGGAGCGCAGGGCCGTGGCGTCTATCATGCAGCGATGCTACCGAATGAGACGTAGAACAGTTCGCTGGACGTTCACTGTCGCAGTGGCCGACGATGGGCTGGTGAAACCTCGTGACACCGCCCTCGCCGTCGTCGTGGCCCTCATCTGGGGTGCCAACTTCGTCGCCATCAAGGTCGGCCTGGAGTCGGTGCCGCCACTGCTGTTCCTCGCCTTGCGCTTCGTGGCGGTCTGCGTGCCCGCCGTGTTCCTCGTGCGCCGCCCCGACCTGCCCTGGCGCGATCTCGCCCTCATCGGCCTGTTCGTCAGTCTCGGCCAGTTCGCCCTGCTCTACCTGGCCCTGCACCTCGGGATGCCGCCGGGGCTGGCCTCGCTCGTGCTGCAGGCCCAGGTGCTGCTCACCGTCGTGATCGCTGCCGTGTGGCTGCGCGAGCCACCGACAAGGGCGCAGCAGCTCGGGGTGGGAGTCGGCGCCGCCGGCCTGGTCACGATCGCGGTGGGTCGTGGCCTCACCTCACCGCTGCTGCCTCTGCTGGTGCTCGTGCTGGCCGCCCTCTCGTGGGCCATCGGCAACGTGCTGACCCGCCGCGCCGGCGCTCTCGGCGCTGCGGGCCGGTCCGGCGGAGGGTTCCGCGCCGGCCTCGGGCTCACGGTGTGGTCGGGCCTGGTCGTGCCCGTACCGGCGTTCGCCCTCTCGTGGGTCGTGGAGGGACCGGACGCGATCGCCACCGCCCTGACCCACCTGCCCTGGGCGGCCATCCTGTCGACGGCCTTCACGGCCTACCTGTCGTCGCTGGTGGGCTACGGCATCTGGAACACCTTGCTGGCGAGATACGCGGTGGCGAAGGTGACGCCGTTCGCGATGCTCGTGCCGGTGTTCGGCATGACGGCCGCAGCGGTGCTGCTCGGCGAACGACCCTCAGGCGCCGAGTGGGTGGGCGGCGCGGTGCTGCTGGCCGGTGTCGCCGCGGCCGTGCTGTGGCGCCCGCGCTCAGGGCGCGAGGTCGCCGTCGACGTACAGCCAGCGACCGGCCCGCCGCTCGAAGCGGCCGCGCTCGTGCAGAGCCCCGGTCGACCCACCCCGTGACCAGCGCGCCACGAACTCCACGAGGCCGGTCGGGTCTTCCGGCCCACCATCGACCGCATCGATGACCTCGAGCCCCAGCCAAACAGTGCCATCGAGCTCAAGCCGCTCCGGCCGGGTACGCGGGTGCCAGCTGCTCACGAGGTGGCCGGTGTCGCCGATGACGAAAGCCGTGTAGCGCGACCGCATCAGCTCGGCGGCCGATGCGGCGAGCCGCTCCCCCGAGACCACCGGGCCGCAGCACCCGACCAGGGAGCGACCCGACCCGCACGGGCACCCACGGCCCAGGCTGGTGCCTGGGCTCACGCCGGGGCGCGCCGTAGGTCGAGAGAAGCTGCGACGGCATCCCTCATCGGCGGCCGTCGGCCGTAGACGGTTCGCCCATCCCTGCGTCAGACCTCGAGCTCAAGACCCGGCGCTCGGTCGCCGACTCGCCTGCACCTCGCGAGCGGGCCACGGCGCGTCGGGCGGGCGCAGGCTCGACCAGCCACGCGTTCGAGCGGCCTCGGCGCTCAGCAGCCCCACCAGGGTGGCCGAGTTGCTGATGCGACCGAGAAGGGCCGCCTCGACAGCGTCGTCGAGCGGCACCCACAGCGGGCGGATCGTCAGCTCCTCAGCCGTTCGCTGGTGCGCCTGCGCCTCCGGAACTGCGGTCAGGCCACGAGCCAGGAACACGCGCACAGTCTCAGGAAAGGCCCCCGGGGACGTGATGTCGTCGGCCAGCACGTGCCACTCGTCGGCCACGAGGTCGACCTCCTCGGCGAGCTCACGCGCGGCAGCATCGCGCGAGGGCTCGTGCGCTACGTCGAGCAGGCCCGCGGGCAGCTCCCACACGTACCCACCCGATGCATGACGGTACTGGCGGATGAGCAACACGTACGGCACCGGCCCGACGTCACGCAGCGCCAGCACGGCGACCGCGCCCGGATGCTCGACGTAGTCGCGAGTCACCACGCCCCCCGCGCCGAGGTCGACACGGTCACGACGAACGTCGAAGATCAGACCGGAGAAGACCGTCTCCGATGCGAGCACCGGTTCGAGGGTCCACTCCTCGACGAGGTCGTCCAGTCCGCCGAGCGGAGCTTCGAGGCTCATCCGCTGCTCAGCCGTGGTCGGCGGAGGAGCCGGTGGCCGTGGCGTACTCGTTGTCAACGACGGACGCCGCTGGGTCAGGTCGTCCGACACTCCGTGCATCGGTGCGTCCGGCGGTCTCTTGGCCCTGCGCGTCCTGTGCCTGCAGCGCCCGCTGACGCTCGACCTCGACGAGCCGGCCGCTGCGCTGACGTTCCAGGGCCGCTCCGACCAGCCCGGCGAACAGCGGGTGAGCCCGGTTGGGGCGGCTGAGGAACTCGGGGTGAGCCTGCGTCGAGACGTAGTACGGGTGCACGTCGTGGGGCAGCTCGACGAACTCGACGAGGGTGCCGTCGGGCGAGGTGCCCGAGAAGACCAGCCCAGCCTGCTCGAGCTCGCCACGGTAGGAGTTGTTCACCTCGTAGCGGTGGCGGTGGCGTTCGTTGACCTGTGCCGCACCGTAGGTCGCCCGAACCACGCTGTCGGGCCCCAGCTGCGCCGGGTAGAGACCGAGCCGCATGGTGCCGCCGAGGTCGCCGGCACCCTCGACGAAGGCCTTCTGCTCCTCCATGGTGGCGATGACCGGGTGCGCCGTGTCGGGGTCGAACTCGGTCGAGCTGGCATCGGCATTGCCGAGCACGTTGCGGGCGTACTCGATGACCATGCACTGCAGCCCGAGACAGATCCCGAGGGTCGGCACCTGCCGCTCGCGCGCCCAGGTCAGCGCCCCGAGCTTTCCCTCGATGCCACGCACCCCGAAACCCCCGGGCACGAGCACGGCATCCACCCCGCCGAGCGCCTTCTGGGCTCCGGCAGGGGTCTGGCACTCGTCACTGGCGACCCAGCGGATGTTGACCTTCGCGTCGTGGTGGAACCCGCCGGCCCGCATGGCCTCGGTGACCGAGAGGTAGGCGTCGGGCAGGTCGATGTACTTGCCCACCAGGGCGATCTCGATCTCATGCTCGGGGTCGTGCACCCGCTGTAGCAGCTGGTCCCACTCGGTCCAGTCGACGTCACGAAAGCCTAGACCGAGGCGGCGGATCACGTAGGCGTCGAGGCCTTCACGGTGCAGCACCTTCGGGATGTCGTAGATGCTCGGGGCGTCGACACACGCCGCCACGGCCGAGACCTCCACGTCGCACATCAGCGAGATCTTGCGCTTGATCGGTTCGGGAATCTCGCGGTCGGCACGCAGCACCAGGCCATCGGGCTGGATGCCGACCTGCCGCAGAGCCGCGACGGAGTGCTGGGTCGGCTTGGTCTTCAGCTCGCCGCTCGGTGCCAGATAGGGCACGAGCGAGACGTGCAGGAAGAAGCTGTTGTCGCGACCGATGAGGTGGCGCACCTGGCGCGCTGCCTCGAGGAACGGCAGCGACTCGATGTCACCGACGGTGCCACCGATCTCGGTGATGATGATGTCGGGAGCGTCAGGCTCACCCGTGGCCAACGCTCGCATCCGCGCCACGATCTCGTTGGTGATGTGCGGGATGACCTGCACCGTGTCGCCGAGGTACTCGCCGCGTCGTTCGCGGGCGATGACGGTGTTGTAGACCTGACCGGTCGTCACGTTCGCCTGACCGACGAGGTTCACGTCGAGGAAGCGCTCGTAGTGGCCGATGTCGAGGTCGGTCTCGGCGCCGTCGTCGGTGACGAACACCTCGCCGTGCTGGAACGGGTTCATCGTTCCCGGGTCGACGTTGATGTACGGGTCGAGCTTCTGCATCGTGACCCGCAGGCCCCGACTCCGCAGCAGCCGACCGAGGCTGGATGCCGTCAGGCCCTTGCCCAGCGAAGAGGCGACGCCCCCGGTCACGAAGATGTGTTTCGTCGTATTCACCACGGGGTTTAAATCTACGTCA
>JBBSTU010000126.1:0-11407 GCA_038235595.1 Actinomycetales bacterium
CCACCATCGCCTCGCGCACGACACCCGCGTGGTAGGCCTCGACCGCAAGGATACCGGCGGCTGCCTCGAGGTAGGTCTTGTTCGAGATGAGTGGGGCCGCCCCCTTGTAGGCCGTGACGCCGACGTCCTCGAAGATGAAGGCGCCGAGCAGGAAGTTGTCCTCGTTGGCGAACGGGTCGAACGTCTGACCCTTCGTGATCAGACCGGCCGCCATCGCCGCTGCCGTGAAGCTCGACTGCAGGTCGATCGCCGGCTGCGAGACCTTGGCCGTGCCGAGGGCAGACCGCAAGAAGGCGACGTGCGCGATCTCGTCGCCGGCGATCTCCTCCGCATAACGTCGGACCGACCTGGATGCGAACGGCACCTGGTGGCCGCCGGTCACCCCTCCCTGAGTGCCACTGCCCGTGGTCATGGACGACGGAAGGCCGTGACCATTGACGGCGAAGGAGTAGAACTGACCCTCGAGGTACTCGAGGTTGAGGGCGAAGTTGAGCACCGCCGCGTCGCTGGGGGCGTCACTCGCCGATGCCGAACCTGCCGAGGCCCCCACCACGGCCGCCGTACCGGCGACAGCCAGACCGCTCAGACCCGCCGCCTTCATGAAGTTGCGCCGGTCACGGTCGTTCTCGGCGCTTCGGTCGATCATGTCGACCACCATCTTCTTACCGAACACAAGTTCTCCTTGTTTCGAGCTGCTGACTCCGGGATCTGAGGGGGCAGGCGCCGCTCGGAGCAGACGGCGCCTTGTGTACGTTCCGGATACTAGGGTGCGTGTGCGCCGCTGGTACTGGGATCCGTTTATTGGCGAAGCAAGCACGCGCCGAACCAACAACGCCCCAACGCTCGGGACCTGGCTCGTCGGCGAGCACTCCAAGGTCGTTCGTCACCGTCGTCGAGCCGGATTGGTCTGGTGCACGACTCTCGTTCTCGAGTCGCCAAACCCCGCCATACCCCCCGAACCGGGGCTGAGTCGGCTCTGAGTCGGCTCTGAGTCGGCTCTGCGTCGACTTTGACTCAGCTCACCGGGAGGGGGCCAGGGACGCGTAGTCACCCCGCGTCAGCGCCCGCTCGACCAGCTGGCCATCGCCGTCGGGCACGGCGACCGCCCGGCCGGCGTTGGTCAGCCGTACGCTCGTGGCCAGGCTGTCGGCCGTCACCGTGAAGACGATCTGCGCCACGGCGGTCTGCTGCTCGCGAACGGAGAGCCGGTCGAGGCCAGCGGGGATGCTGATGTTCGCGGTGGCCCTGACCAGC
This sequence comes from Actinomycetales bacterium, assembly GCA_038235595.1. Classification (GTDB taxonomy): domain Bacteria; phylum Actinomycetota; class Actinomycetes; order Actinomycetales; family Dermatophilaceae; genus DSM-29435. The sequence continues at coordinate 1,255 of JBBSTU010000126.1, forward strand.
ACCCCCGAGAGCCGCGAGGCCGACTCGGGAAGGGCGGTGCGCAGGCCTCGCGCGACCTCGTCGGCGCGAAGCGGAGCCCCGAGGGCCCGCAGCACCGGATCAAGGCCGGCGCCCGGCGAGACCGACCGGGCCACCCGTTCGAGGCGGTCGCCGTGCAGCAGGTAGACCTGCACGGTCAGGGGTACTCCGGAAGGGCTCTGAGTGACCGAACCGGACGCCGGGCCGCTCGTCACGTCGAGCAGGTCGGGAATCGACTGGGCGCCGATCGAGCACGAGCACAGCGCCAGTCCCATCGCGAGCACGACCCACAACGCGACCGCCCTGCGCGAAAACCATCTCACCCGTGAGGCTCTCACGGCCGCTCGCCGTTCAGCCGTTCGCCGTTCAGCCGTTCGCCGGTCAGCGAACCGGAAGCTCCACGACAAAGCGAGCACCTCCCCCGATGCCTTCCTCGACGAGCACCAGGCCTCCGTGGGCCGCGACGTGACGCTGCACGATGGCCAGCCCGAGGCCGAGGCCCTGGCTGCGCGGCTGTGGCGTTCGACGAACACCGCGAGCGAAACGGTCGAAGACCCGGCTGCGGTCGCTCATGTCGATGCCGGGGCCGGCATCCTCGACCTCGATGCGGATGGACGTTCCCGAGCGCAGCACCCGAACGGCAGTGCACCCCCGACCGTGCACCTGAGCGTTGACCACCAGGTTGCTCACGACCCGCTCGAGTCGCCGCTTGTCAGCGACGGTGACGAGGTCGCCGGCGCGCGCGTGCACTTGCGTGATGGGCCGGCCCACGAGCCGGTCGGCGCACCACCGGGTGAGCTCGCCGAGGTCGACCGGTTCGAGCACGAGGCCCTCCCCCGCGTCGTGGCGAGAGATCTCGAGCAGGTCGACGACGAGCACCCGGAACCGGCCCAGGTCACCTGCAAGCAGGCCGACGGCTTCACGCACCGACTCGGGCAGCTGGCTCCTGCGGTGGGTGATGACCTCCATCGAGTTCAACATCGTCGTCAGCGGGGTGCGAAGCTCGTGGCCGACGTCGACGGCGAACTGGGAGTCGACCCGGGCTCGATGCTCAAGCTCTGCGAGCGTCGCGTTGAAGGCACGGGCGAGCGGGTCGAGATCGGCATCGCCGACCTGTTCGAGCCTCGCCTCGAGGTGGCCGGCCGCGACGGCCCCCACGACGGTCGTGAAGCTCCCGAGAGGGGCCAGCGCCAGCCTGGACGCCCAGCGGCCGAGGCCCACTCCCAGCCCGGTCGTCAGCGCGGCTGCGACGGTGAGCACCAACGCCATCGACGACAGGGTGTGGTCGAGGTCATCGAGGGAGAAGAGCTCCAGAACCAGGTCTCCCGAGGTCCGCAGCGGTGCACCCACCGCAAGGTAGAGAGAGCCGTCGACCGAGATCCGCTGGGTCGCCGTGGTGCCGGACCCGACCGCCTCGAGCAGACCGGAGGGGATGCCGCTCGGCCCTCGCGACGGGAGGGCGCCGAACCACCGACCGGAGACCCGTACGATCGACGAGGACGCGTCGTTCGTGGGCAGACCGGCGATCAGGGCCGTCACCGACGACGCCCCCTCTCTCAGCCCGGCCTCGAGGGAGACTCGGTCGAGGTCGGTCTCGGCCACCGCAGTCTGCACCCGCTGGGTGAGCAGATACCTCGACACAACGAACCAGGACGCCACCGACAGCACCGTCGAGATGCCGAGGGCGAGCAGGCCGAAGCTCACCTGTACCCGAGTCCGCAACGGCACTCGGGTGGCACGGGCTCGAACTCCGTTGCGCGACTTCCGCCGATGGGTCGGGCCGCGCATCAGCCGCCCAGACGGTATCCGAGCCCGCGGGCGGTGACCACGTGACGTGGGCTGGCCGGATCGGACTCCACCTTCAGGCGAAGGCGTCGCACATGCACGTCGACGATGCGACTGTCGCCGAAGTAGTCGTAGCCCCAGACGCGGTCGAGCAGATGCTCCCGGCTACAGATGCGACCCTCGGCGATCGCGAGCTCGACGAGCAGACGGAACTCCGTGCGGGTGAGGGCGACCAGCTCGCCCGCCCTGGTGACGACACCGTCGTCGAGCCCGATGACGAGGTCACCGGCGGTGACGACACGCGGCGTCTGTCCGGCGATCGGCTCCGCTCGGCGCAGCAGGGCTCTGATGCGCGCGGCGAGCTCTTTGGCCACCAGCGGTTTGGTGACGTAGTCGTCGGCCCCCGACTCGAGCCCCGCGACCACGTCGTGGCTGTCGGTGCGGGCGGTGACCATGATCACGGGCACGTCGCTCCCCCGCCGGATGGCCCGGCACACACTGAACCCGTCACGGTCCGGCAGCATCAGGTCGAGCAGCACGATGTCGGGTGGCGACTCCTTGACCCGCTCGAGGCACTGCGAGCCGTCTGCCGCCTCCATGACGTGAAAACCTTCGTCTTCCAACGCCATTCGCATCACTCGTCGAACACGGTCATCGTCTTCGACGAGGAGAACCCGTCGTCCCATGGCTCGATCGTGCTCGTCCTGTCTGACGGCTGAGTGTGCGATACCTGAGACTGGGCTGGGTGCCGTCAGCGAGCCGGCCGTGTGACGGCTCGGAGCTCTGCGAGCGGCCATCATGACGGCAGCGTTGCGCTCTCGTGTCATCTGCCGCGGCCCGCCGCCCACCGTTCGATCTCTGCCTAGCGTTCTGGGCGTGACCAAGGCGGGGCGGATCGGTTCGCGTCGGGTCAGGCGGCCCCTACCGGGGCGCGGTGGAACAAGGAGAACGTGATGACCAGAAGGATCAAGCCGATCGTCGCCCTGTCGGCGATCGCGGTGGCCGGGCTGGCCCTGTCAGCCTGCAGCAGCACGTCACCCGGCACGACGACCAACGTCGAGGGGTCTGGTGGCACGAGTTCGACGCCCGTCAAGGGGGGCACCCTGAACATGCTCGGCGCGGGGGACGTCGACTACATGGACCCGAACATCAGCTACTACTCAGTCGGCTACCTGGCTCTGCGCGAGTGGAGCCGGCAGCTGTTCACCTATCCGGCCGTCAACGGCCAGACCACCACCCCCGTGCCAGATCTCGCAGAGAAGCTGCCGACCAAGGGTGATGGCATCAGCGCCGACGGCAAGACCTACACCATCAAGATGCGCAGCGGCGTCAAGTGGGACACCTCGCCGGCGCGCGCCGTCACGGCGGCCGACTTCGTGCGCGGAGTCAAACGCACCTGCAACCCGGCACAGCCTTTCGGCGGCCTTCCCGACTACGAGAGCCTCATCCAGGGCATGCAAGCCTTCTGTGACGGTTTCGCCAAGGTCGCTCCGACCCCGTCGGCCATGACCGACTACATGAACAAGACCGACCTGCCGGGGGTGGTGGCCAAGGACGACCAGACGATCGTCTTCCATCTCAACAACCCCGCCAGCTACTTCCCCGACATGCTCACCCTGACCGCCTTCTCGCCTGCTCCGAAGGAGTATGACGCCTACGTGCCGGCAGGTTCGGAGCTCGCCCAGCACACGCTCTCGGACGGGCCCTACAAGATTGCGTCCTACAGCCCCAAGAAGGACATCACCTTCGTGCGCAACGAGGCCTGGGACGGCGCCACCGACCCGGTGCGCAAGGCCTACGTCGACAAGATCGTGGTCAACCAGACTGTGACCCAGGACTCGGCCCAACAGCAGCTGGAGACGGGCACGCCGAGCGCCGACATGGAGTTCGACCTCGCTCCCCCGCCGTCACAGATCCCAGCTCTGAAGGCCAAGAACGACCCGAACCTCACTCTCGGGCCGACGGCTTCGACGAACCCGTACATCGTGTACAACAGCCAGTCGCCGAACAACAACAAGGCCCTGCAGAACGTCAAGGTGCGCCAGGCGATCTCGTACGCGATCAACCGCACCAACATCATCCAGGTGATCGGGGGCCCGAGTGTCAACCCGGCGCTCACGCACGTGCTCCCGTCGAACATCGTCGGTGGTGAGACGAACTTCGACCTCTACCCCTACGACCCGGCCAAGGCCAAGGCCATGCTGGCGGCGGCCGGCTACCCCAACGGGATCACCGTCAAGATGCTCTACCGCAACGCCTCCGAGGGCAGCAACAAGACCTTCCAGACGGTGCAGCAGGACCTCTCGAAGGCTGGCATCACGGTCACCGGGATCCCCTCTCCGAACTCCGACTTCTACACCAAGTACCTGCAGGTGCCTTCCGTCGCGCAGCGTGGGGTCTGGGACCTCGCCACCGCCGGGTGGGGCGCCGACTGGTACGGCAACGCGGCCCTGTCGTTCTTCAACCCGTTGTTCTCCGGCAAACCGTCGTTCCCGCCCGTCGGCAGCAACTTCGGCCTCTACAACAGCCCGACCGCCAACGCCTTGATCAGGGCGGCCGGCCTGGCGCAGACCAAGGAGGAGGCCGCTTCGCTGTGGGCCAAGGCCGACAAGCAGGTCATGGAGGACGCGCCGTTCTTCCCGATCACCAACCCGCAACAGGCCAACTACCACGCCACCCAGGTACAGAACGCCATCTACGTACCGGCCTTGCAGAACTACGACCCGACCAACGTCTGGCTGAGCCCTGACAAGCAGGGCGGCTGACCGAACGGAGGTGCCCTCATGGCTCTGCTGGAGGTGCGCGATCTCAGTGTTTCGTTCCACACCCCTGATGGTGTCGTGGAGGCCGTGCGCGGGCTCTCCTACGATGTCGAGCGTGGCAAGACGCTCGCCATCGTCGGAGAGTCCGGCTCCGGCAAGAGCGTCTCGACCCAGACCATCACCGGCCTGACCCGGGGAGCTCAGATCTCGGGCTCGGCGCTCTTCAACGGCAACGAGCTGCTGGGTGCGTCGGCGTCGACCCTGCAGAAGGTGCGCGGCGCCCAGATCGGGATGATCTTCCAGGACCCCCTCTCGAGCCTGCACCCGTACTACACCGTGGGGTGGCAGATCGTGGAGATGATCCGGGCCCACCGCAAGGAAACGTCCAAGAAGGCCGCTCGGGCCCGGGCGGCGGAGCTGCTCGGGCTGGTGGGGATACCACGCGCGAGCCAGCGCATCGACGACTTCCCACACCAGTTCTCAGGCGGCATGCGCCAACGCGTGATGATCGCCATGGCGATGGCGCTCGATCCCGCCCTGCTCATCGCCGACGAACCCACGACCGCCCTCGACGTGACCGTGCAGGCCCAGGTGCTCGAGGTGATGCGCACACTGCAGCAGGAGTTCGACACCGCAATCATCCTGATCACCCACGACCTCGGGGTGGTGGCCGAGATGTCTGACGACGTCGTGGTCATGTACGCCGGCACCGTCATGGAGAAGGCTCCCCGGCGCACACTGTTCTATCTGAGCCACAACCCGTACACGAAGGGCCTGCTGGCCTCGCTACCGGCCCGGGGCGGCGGACGTAGGGGGCGGCTCACGCCCATTCTGGGCACCCCGCCGTCGCTCATCGACCCATCGGAGCGTTGCCCCTTCGCCCCCCGGTGCCCGAGCGCGTTCGACCGCTGCTGGCACGAGCGGCCACATCTCGAGCCGGTCTCGCACGACGCCGAACACACCTCGGCCTGTTGGCTGCCCCACGATGTCGCCGGGAAGCTCGACACCCCGCCACCGACCCGGACCGCCTCGCCGGTCGACGTCGACCAGCCCACCGCACCCCAGGAGAAGTCGGCATGAACACCCCGTTGGTCTCCATCGAGAACGTCACCAAGTCCTTCCCGGTGCAGTCGGGCGGTCTCTGGAGCCGCAGCACCGACTCGGTGCACGCCGTCGACGGGGTATCGCTCGAGATCGAGGCCGGTCAGACCATGGGGCTCGTCGGAGAGACAGGGTGTGGCAAGTCGACGCTGGCCCGCTGCATCGCCCGGCTCTACGACCTGACGTCCGGACGCATCGTCTTCGACGGGCGAGACATCACGACGCTGAACCGTCGCGAGATGCGTGAGGTGCGCCGCGACGTGCAGATGATCTTCCAGGACCCGTACGGCTCTCTCAACCCGCGTCGGCGGGTCGGCTCGATCATCGGTGACCCGTTCACCATCCAGGGCCTGGGCTCAGCCAAAGAGATCAAGGTCAAGGTTCAAGAGCTCATGGAGCGGGTCGGGCTCAACCCCGAGCACTACAACCGGTTTCCTGCGGAGTTCTCCGGGGGTCAGCGTCAACGCATCGGGGTTGCCCGCGCACTGGCCCTGCGCCCGAAGTTCATCATCTGCGACGAGCCGGTCTCGGCTCTCGACGTGTCGATCCAGGCGCAGATCATCAACCTGCTCATCGACCTGCAGGACGACTTCGGGCTGACCTACCTGTTCATCACCCACGACCTCTCGGTCGTGCGACACGTCAGCGACCGGATCGCCGTGATGTACCTGGGCCAGGTCGTCGAGGTCGCCGACGCCGAAGACCTGTTCGAGACCACCCGCCACCCCTACACCCGCTCCCTGCTGTCGGCACTGCCAGACCCCGACCCCGACATCGCCGACAGCCAGCGTCGTATCGTGCTCGTCGGCGACCTGCCGACCCCCACCAACCCGCCGAGCGGATGCCGCTTCCACACCCGCTGTCCGAAGGCTCGCCACGACTGCGTCATAACGGTGCCGACCCTCGAGCCGGTACTCGGCGACGGGCCCGCCCACTGCACCGCCTGCTTCCACCCTCTCGCCGTCGGCGAGGACCTGACCCTGTCGAGACCCTCGATCGAGGACTCCGAGATCCTGACCGCGCAGCCAGCACTCACATCGGCGAGCGGCGCAGCCGAGGGCGGACCGAAGAACGCAGCGACCCGCGGAGGTGAGTCCCAGTGAGCGGTTTCCTACCGACCTCTGAAGACGTCGAGGAGCCCGACCTGACCGAGACGCCGACGGAGGAGGAACCCGGACGCGCGCGCATCGAGGGGCGCAGCCCGTGGCTGCTGGCCTGGCAACGGCTACGTCGCGACAAGGTCGCGATGTTCTCCCTGGCGGTGATCGTGCTCATCGTGCTGATGGCGATCTTCGCCCCGCTCGCCGCGACCATCACGGGCCACCCCGTCAACGAGCAGTACCGCACGACCGGTCTTACGGCGGACGGGCTGCCCAAGGGTCCGTCGAGCGAGTTCTGGCTCGGCACCGACGACCTCGGTCGAGACATGCTCGTGCGCATCGCCTACGGCGCACGCGTCTCGCTCCTCGTCGGGGTGGTGGCCACCGCCCTGACGGTGGTGATCGGCGTCGTCGTGGGTCTGGCCGCCGGCTTCCTCGGCGGGATCGTCGACACGATTCTGGCCCGCCTGATCGACGTCGTGCTGTCCATCCCGTTCCTGCTCGTGGCGATCGCGCTCGTGTCCATCACGGGTCCGAGCCTGCTCGTGACGGTGCTCGTCATCGGCTTCTTCAGCTGGGCGTCGGTCGGACGCATCGTTCGCGGTCAGGTGCTCTCCCTGCGCGAACGAGAGTTCGTCGAGGCCGCGCGCTCGCTGGGGGCCTCCAACCGGCGCATCATGTTCGTCGACATCCTGCCCAACGTGCTGGCCCAGGTCATCGTCTACGCGTCACTGCTCATCCCCGTCGTCATCGTTGTCGAGGCGACACTCTCCTTCCTGGGCCTCGGGCTCGCACCGCCCACGGCCGACTGGGGCGGAATGATCAGCGAGTCGCAGAACTACTACACGACGGCCTGGTGGTTCATCGTCTTCCCCGGGGCGGCCCTGCTGGCCACGACCCTGGCCTTCAACCTGCTCGGCGACGGGGTTCGAGATGCCTTCGACCCCCGCAGCGACCGGCTCATCCCCTAGGACGTGGTGACGTGCTCAGGTTTCTCGTTCGACGCATAGTCCTCGGCATCCTCGTGATGTGGTTGATCACGCTGGCGGTCTTCGCGCTCTTCTTCATCGCGCCCAACGACGTGGCCCGCACGCTCGCCGGCCGACAGGCCACCCCCGAGACGGTGGCTCTCATCGCGCACCGGCTGGGTCTCGACCAGCCGATCTGGAAGCAGTACGTCGACTTCGTCGGCCGTCTGCTCCACGGCGACCTCGGCTACGACTACTACCACCAGACTCCGGTGACCCAGATCATCGGGGCGGCCATCCCGATCACGTTGTCGGTGGTGATCGGGGGGGCGATCATCTGGCTGGTGATGGGCGTCTTCAACGGGGTCGTGTCAGCCGTGCGTCCCCGTTCCTTCATCGACCGGTCGCTCACCGTCTTCAGCCTCTTCTTCTACTCGATGCCGACCTTCCTGCTCGGGCTGCTGCTGCTCTACTTCTTCTACTTCCGGCTCACCCTCCGGGGGATCACCATCTTCCCCGCCGGCGGTTATGCCCCCATCGGGGACGGGCCCGGGCAGTGGGTCCTGCACATGGTGCTGCCGTGGTTCACCCTGGCGCTGGTCTCGGCGGCCACCTACACCCGGCTCACCCGGGCCTCGATGCTCGACGTGCTCGGCGAGGACTATGTGCGCACGGCACGGTCCAAGGGCCTCAGTGAGCGTCGGGTCGTCATGCGGCACGCCTTTCGCGCCGCGATGACTCCCATCGTGACCCAGTTCGGCATCGACGTCGGCGCGCTCATCGGGGGAGTGGTGGTGACGGAGTACGTCTTCTCGCTGCCCGGGCTCGGTAAGACCGCGATCGACGCGATCAACCTGCAGGACCTCCCGGTCATCATCGGCATCGTGCTCTTCGCGTCGGCTGCCGTCGTAGTCGCCAACATCATCGTCGACCTCTGCTACGCCGTTCTGGACCCACGGGTGCGACTGCACTGACCGCGGGCAGGGTGTCCTACCAGCCCGTGGGACTGCCACACTGGGGCGGCAGCACCCCTCGCACCTCCACCCCCAGCCCCTTGACGGAGGGACATGATCGACCGACCCAACTTCACCTTCGCCCGTCGTGGTTACGCCGCCGAGGAGGTCGATGCGTTCCTGGAGGCACAGAACCGAACGGTCCAGGCCGCCAAGAAGGACGCGTCCGAACGTAGCGTCGAGCTGACGAAGCTCAACGCTGCCCTGGCTGACCTGCGGGGCCAGCTGGGCCAGCAGTCACGCGTGATGGCCGAGCTGAAGAGGGCGAGCACCCCGGCTCCGTCGCAGACCTTCGTCGAGATCGGGGCGCGGGTGGGGCAGATTCTCACCCTCGCCGACACCGAGGCCACCGAGATGGTGGCTCGGGCCACAGAGCAGGCAGAGACCATCCGGGCGTCGGCTGACGCCGCGGCGCAGGAGCAGCACGTTGCTGCTTCGGCCTACGCCCAGGAGGCGCACCAGCGGGCCGACGAGGAGTCGGCCCGCATCCTCGCCCAGGCCACCCGCGAGGCCCGCGCCATCGTGGCCGAGGCTCAGAGCGTCACGGCGAGCCAGCGCCGAGAGGCCGCTGCGGAGTACGAGTCCCACCGGGCCAAGGCCTCAGCCGCCTCCGCCGACCTCGAGACGACCCTGGCGGCCCGACGCGACCAGTCCGACCGTGAGTTCGCGGCCCGCCGCGAGGCCATCGAGGCCTCGCTCGCCGAGGCCGAACAGCGGGCTCAGCACGTGACGAGCCGCGCCCAGCAGGATGCCGCCGAGCTGCACGCCCGTTCTGTCGCTGCACTCGAGGTGGCGCAGGAGCAGGCCGACCAGGTGGTCTCCGAGGCCCACGACCACGCCTCCCGGCTGCGGGAGGAGAGCGACCGCGAGCTCGCGGCGGCCACCTCCCAACGCGACAGCATCACCGCCCAGCTCAGCAACGTGCGCCAGATGCTCGCCACGCTAGGGGGTGGAGCCATCCTCGACGGTCTCACGCCGGCGGCTCTGGATGCCGCGTCAGCCGAGGGGTCGCCGACCGCCGAGACGACCACGGACGGTGACGAGCCGGGAAGCACGGCGGGGCGCGTCACCCGACCCAACGTCGAGACCGCCTCGGGTGAGGACGGCGTGGCAGAGCCGAGCCGGCCCGAGAAGGACCAGCCCGCAGAGCAGCAGAACGACGAGGCGCCAGACGCTGTGGCAGCGTCGGAGTCCCTGGCCGCCACCGTGGTGATGCCGCGCGTCCCGAAGTCTTGAGGGTTCGCACCCGACGGGCCGAGCTCGTCATCGGCGTATCGAAGTGGGCCCGCGACCCAGCACGGTCTCGCGTGGGCCCGTAACAGGGTGTGGGCCCCCCCGCCACGGGCGGGGGGTGTGGCTGCGGCCCCCGGGGGAGCCCCGCGGGGGCGGGACGCGCAGCCCCCCGC
>JBBSTU010000127.1:0-11385 GCA_038235595.1 Actinomycetales bacterium
GCATCCCCTTCGGGCAGGGTTTCGTCAAGAACGCCTACGTCGGCCGCACCTTCATCCAGCCCTCGCAGACGCTGCGGCAGCTCGGCATCCGGCTCAAGCTCAACGCACTCGAGCACACGATCCGCGGCAAGCGGCTCGTCGTCGTCGACGACTCGATCGTGCGAGGCAACACCCAGCGTGCTCAGATCAGGATGCTGCGTGAGGCCGGGGCCGCCGAGATCCACGTTCGCATCAGCAGCCCGCCCGTGAAGTGGCCGTGCTTCTACGGCATCGACTTCGCGACCCGGGCCGAGCTCGTCGCGAACGGGCTGGGGGTCGAGGAGATCCGAGCCTCCATCGGGGCCGACTCGCTCGGCTACATCTCCGAGGCCGGCATGATCGGGGCGACGAACCAGGGCGCCGACCGGCTCTGCTCGGCGTGCTTCACCGGCAGCTACCCGATCGAGCTTCCCGAGGACGGGCGGATGGGCAAGCACCTGCTCGAAACCCTGCCGCTGACGGTGCGCACCGGCCACGACCGGTCGGTCGACGTCGACGGGGTCACGATCGGGGTCGGCGCCGGTGGCGCCGGGGCCCTCGACCACCCCTGAGCCCGACCCCTCCCGCCGGTTCGCGGTCTCCGGTGAGTCGAGGTATTCCGCCGCACCAGAGCGCGTCCGATTACCTCGAACCGGATGTGCACAGGGGGTGTCTGTGGAGGCTGCCGTCCACAGGTCGTCAAACGGCGCCTCGAGACTGATCCGTAGCGAGCAATCGTCTCGACATGGACAGTCGCGAACGCCGGGTCATCGCCGAGTCGCTGGCGCACGAGACGGGTGGTGTGGTCTCTCGCCGGATGCTGCGAGCTGCCGGCATCACCCGGATCACGTGCGGAACGAGGCGGCTGCGGCTCGCTGGCGCTCCGTGGGCCGGCAGACGGTGGCTCTGCATCGAGGGGAGCTGCCGACAACGGCCCGCTGGTGGGCGGCGATCTGGGAGACCGGTCATCGTATCGCCGCCCTCGACGGAGCCACCTCGCTCCTGGCTTGGGGTCTGACCGGGTTCGACGAGCCCATGATTCACCTTTCGGTGAAGCACTCGCACGACCTCAGCTCCCTCACGGGCGTCAGGCTGCACAAGGTGGTCAGACGGGTCGACGGCGAAGTCTGTGACGTGGGGGTGCCGCGCGTGCGGCCAGCGATCGCGGCCATCCGCGCGGCCGGTTGGGCCGTGTCAGACCGGCAGTCCGCCCTCATCCTGCTCATGACCGTCCAACAGCGACTCTGCACGCCGGAGCACCTCCTCACCGCCTGCAAGCAGGCGATGGGTCGGCGACGGCGCCGGTTCGTCAGGCAGGTCGTAGCCGATATCGTGCTCGGCGTTCAGTCGTTGGGCGAGCTCGACTTCGCGCGGCTGTGCCGGTCACGAGGTCTACCGGAGCCGTCGCGTCAAGCTGTCCGCGAAGGACCGAACGGACGCATGTACCTCGACGTTCGGTGGGAGGACTGGGCGCTCGTGGTCGAGATCGACGGAGTGCAGCATCGACAGGGCCTGACCCTCAGCCTCGACAACCTCAGCCGAAACGCGGTTTCCCTGCAACGCGACACCGTATTGCGTATCGATCTGGTCGGCCTGCGCCTCTGGGAGAGCGCCTTCATGGACCAGGTGGCAGCTGGGCTGACCCCCAGCCGACGAGTTCGAGGTAATTCGACGCACCCGAACGCGGCGGCATACCTCGAATCGGGGGTGAGGGTGGGGCGCCGGTAGGGTTGTGACGTGACGAACCAGCCGATCACCTATGCCACTGCCGGGGTCGACGTCGAGGCCGGTGACAAGGCGGTCGAGCTGATGAAGGCATCGGTGCGCCGCGCCACCCGTCCGGAGGTGATCGGGGGCCTGGGCGGCTTCGCCGGCCTCTTCGACGCCAGTGCGCTCGCCCGGATGACCCGCCCCGTGCTGGCCACCTCCACCGACGGCGTCGGCACCAAGGTCGCCATCGCGCAGGCCCTCGACAAACACGACACGATCGGCTTCGACCTGGTCGGCATGGTCGTCGACGACATCGTCGTGTGTGGGGCCGAACCGCTCTTCATGACCGACTACATCGCCACCGGCAAGGTCGTGCCAGAGCGCATCGCCGCCATCGTCGGAGGCATCGCGAGAGCGTGCGAGGAGGTCGGGGTGGCGCTCGTGGGCGGTGAGACGGCCGAGCACCCCGGGCTGCTCGAGCCCGACGAGTACGACGTGGCCGGTGCCGCCACCGGTGTCGTCGAGTATGCCGCCATGCTCGGTCCGCAGCGAGTGGTTGACGGTGACGTCGTGGTCGCCCTCGCCAGCAGCGGGCTGCACAGCAACGGCTACAGCCTGGTGCGGCGCGTGGTCGCCAGGGCGGGCTGGTCGCTCGACCGACACGTCGACGACTTCGGCCGCACCCTCGGTGAGGAGCTGCTCGAACCGACCCGCCTCTACACCCGGCCGCTGCTCGACCTGATCGCCACCCCGGGCGTCGACGTGCACGCCCTCAGCCACGTGACCGGCGGAGGACTGGCGGCCAACCTGGCTCGCGTGCTCCCGTCGGGAACCTTCGCGCAGCTCGACCGCTCCACCTGGTCACCGCCCGCCGTCTTTGCCGCGGTGGCCGAGCTGGGTCGAGTGCCCCGCAGCGACCTCGAACGCACGTTGAACCAGGGCATCGGCTTCGTCGTCGTGCTCCCGGCCGAGCAGGCCGAGCGCGCCATAGAGCAGGCCGGGGCGCACGGCATCCCAGCCTGGCTGCTGGGCGAGGTCACCACCGTGCAGCACGCTCACGACGAACGCCTCGTGGCGACCGGCACCGAGGTCATCCACGGCGCCAAGGGCGTCGCGGGCGGCTCGGTGCAGGTCGTCGGCGAGCACCCCCGACGCTGATCAGCGCAACGGGAGCCACCGACCGAGTGGGATCACTCGGCGCACGGGGAGAGCGGTGTGGGTCAGGGCGAGCTCACCGCTCGCCCGAGGCCCATTTTCCGTATTCGTCGTACTCGTCGTCATCGACCGACCGCGACGTGCTGCTGTCACGGTCACGCGGTGGCGGCGTGATCAACGGACCGTTCGACGGGTTGTGAAGCTCTCGCTCCAACGCGCTCAAGTCCGTATCAGGTGTGTAGTACTTGAGCTGCCGTGCGACCTTGGTCTGCTTGGCTTTGGCTCGGCCGCGCCCCATGGCGTGACCCCCTCGTGCGTCGTGCCGGCGCGGCATCGCTCTTCGAAGAACCATGGCTCTTCGATTTCCGCGTAGCGGCCCCGGGAATGTGTGTGTTCTCGTGGCCCTCACGCTACATGAGCCGGGCGGCAGTTGTGCACGCGGATGATGTCCAGATCTTGCGGTGGCGGCGGATCCGACGCCCACAACGGGGTGCGACACGCCGTCTGTATGAGAGTTTTCAACGGTTTGCCCTCAGGAACGGGCCCCGGACTTTACTATTTGTTTACTGGTCTCCCCTTCCGGAGGCCTTGCGTGTCGCAGCACATGTGACAGGGCGGTGGGGAAATTGACAATGACTCAGGATCGACCCGAGACGGAGAAGTTGCTGACTCCTGCCGAGGTGGCGGCGCTCTTCCGTGTCGACCCGAAGACGGTGACCCGGTGGGCCAAGGCAGGGAAGCTGACTTCGATCAGAACCCTCGGCGGACACCGGCGATACCGAGAGAACGAGGTTCGTGCTCTCCTTGCCGGGGGGCAGTAGAACCTACCTCGGCGCAGCAATCTCTGCGAGAAGGGCGCTTGGGGGCGCCCTTCTCGCATGTTGTGTTTTCGGCTCGTGCCCCCTCTAGTGCCCCAGCGCGCGCAGCTGTAGGCGCACGGCCAGCCGGGTCTCCGGATCGTGCAGGTCGAGCTCGACGATCTCGGCCAACCGTTGCAGTCGGTACCGCAGAGTGTTGGGGTGCACATGGATGCCGGCCGCCGCCGAGCGCGGGTCGCCCGGGTGGTCGAGCCAGGCCGCGATGGTCTGGGCGTAGGCGGTGTCGTGGGCCGTGTCGTGGGCAGCGATCTCCTGCACCGGTCCGACCAGCTCATCGACCCGCAAGGCCGCCACACAGCGGGCTGCGGTGATCGGGGCCCAGACCTGCTCGAGAGTGTTCGCCGTTCCCGTCACCCGCCCCGACTCGCGCAGCCGGTGCACCTCGAGGGCTTCTCGACGTGACCGGTCCAGCTCGACAGGACGCCCGGCGGGGGCGCCGGCGCTGGCCGTGGCTGGAGCCTGGCCTGCGGTGGATGCCGCGGTCACCTCCTCGACGACCTCCTGCAGCCACCCCCACGTTCCGGGCGTCGTCGTCGCGCTGGGGGAGTCGGTGACGAGAGCCAGCACCAGGCCGTCGTGCACGGCGAGCAACGGCTGACGCCACGAGCGACGCCGGGCAGCCGACTCCCACAGGTCGACGCGCGTCTCGACCCCGTCGCCCGGCGCGTCGGCCGGCGTGGTCATGGAGGCTGCGGCCGGTCCGCCATCCAGCACGACGACCCGCCAGGGGCCGGCTGGCAGCCAGGCCTCGACCCCTTCGGCCTGACCGGTGAGGGCGGCGCGCAGCCGGTCGGCCGCCACCCGCCGAGAGAGCTCGGTCTGCGATCGCAGACGCAGCAGATGCAGGGCCACGACGGATGCCGTCTGGCGAAGCGACCGCACCACGGCGGGGTCGGGTCGGGCCTCGACGACGATCCAGATCGACCCGAGCCACTCGTTGCCGGCCCGCACCGGGATCACGAGTCGTGGCTTGAGGTCACCGTCTGCGGGCACGTAGACCGGCTCGTCGGAGCGGGCCAACCGACGGAAGACGCCGCGACCGCGAAGGCTGGTGAGCACGGCATCCGGCACCTTGCGCCCGACGATCGTCGACAGGCGGATCGGGTCGGCGACGTCCTGCCGGGTCGAGTGGGCCAGCACCCGAGACGCGGTGTCCTCGATGGTGACCGGAGCGTCGACGAGAGCCGCGCAGGCGTCGGCGAGCGAGAAGAGCTCGTCGTGGACCGGCCCGTCCGACAGCAGGGCAGAACCGGATGCAGCCTGGTCGAACACGCCCCGCAGCAGCCACACCATATGGGCCCAGGACGCGTGGTCGGCGAGCTCGACGAGCGTGACCCGAAGCCGCCGGGCCGTCGCCCGGACCGGGCGCTGACGAGCAGTCGCACGGCGCAGCACGACGGCACCGCTACCGACCCTGGCGGCCGCCTCGAGGAGTGCGCTCGCGGCCTCCGCCGACTCGATGCCGACCCCGAGCAGGAGGTCGCCCGCCTGACCGAACACTCCGGCGCCCGGTTCGGCCAGGGTGAGGTCGTCGACCTCGGGTCCCACCCCGGCCACGACGATGCGCAGCAGACCACCCCCGAGGGCGCCGACGACGTCGGTCACGGCGAGTCCGCGGGGGACCGCGGCGTGGGCAGGGGCGCTCGCTGTGGCACGGGTCGACGGCATCAGACCATGATGCGCCTGCTTGTGCCTGAAGAACAAGACATGGAGCATTCTTTGTCTTGGCAGCAATAGAGGTGAGGGCCTGGGCTACGCCACCATGGAGGTACGAGAACATGCCCCCGTCGCAGAAGAAGGTCGAGCCACCCATGTCAGCTGTCACCCCCTCCGGTCACCCGGCCCCCCAGCGCGTTGCCGTCGTCGGCGCGGGCATGGTCGGGCTCGCGACAGCCTGGTTCCTACAGGAGCGCGGCGTCGAGGTGACCGTCATCGACCGTGACGGCGTAGCCGCCGGGGCGTCGTGGGGCAACGCGGGCTGGCTGACACCGGGTATCGCGACTCCACTTCCCGAGCCCGCCGTGCTCAAGTACGGCCTGCGTGCGGTGCTCAGCCCGAGCTCACCCGTCTACGTGCCACCGAGTGCCAACCCCGACTTCCTCAAGTTCGTCACCGGCTTCACCCGGCACAGCACGATGAAGGCGTGGAAGCGCGCGATGGGTTCGCTCGTGCCCGTCAACGACCTGTCGCTCGCCAGCTTCGACCTGCTGCGTGACGGTGGCGTCGACGCCGAGACCTACGAGGCGAAGTCGTTCACCGCCGCCTACCGCACCGCCGCCGAGCGTCAGACGCTGCTCGAGGAGATCGAGCACATCCACGCCTCCGGTGGCGACATCGCCTTCGACGTGCTCAGCGGCGACGAGGCCCGGGCCATCGAGCCCGCCCTCTCCGAGAGCATCGGCGCGGCGATCGTGCTCCACGGCCAGCGCTTCATCAACCCGGGCGTCTACGTCAACGCGCTCGCTGACTCGGTCATCGCGCGGGGCGGCAAGATCGTCACCGGTGGCGCCGTGACCGGTCTGCGCGACACTGGCTCCGGCGTGGTCGTGTCGACCGACACCGGCGCCGACGAGAGCTACGACCAGGTCGTGGTCGCGACCGGCGCCTGGCTCGGCAAGCTCGCCCGGGAGTTCGGCGTCAAGCGCGTCGTGCAGGCCGGCCGCGGCTACAGCTTCAGCGTCGCCGTCGACGACCTGCCCAACGGCCCGGTCTACTTCCCGGCCGCCCGGGTCGCGTGCACGCCGGTCGGCGACCGCCTCCGCGTGGCCGGCATGATGGAGTTCCGCAAGCCCGGAGCCAAGCTCGACCAGCGCCGTGTCCAGGCCATCGTGGACTCGGCCCGCCCGCTGCTGCAGGGGGCCGACCTTGACCACCGCCAGGACGAGTGGGTGGGCTCACGCCCCTGCACCGTCGACGGGCTGCCGCTCATCGGCGCCACCCGCAGCTCGCGGGTCTTCGTCGCCGGCGGGCACGGCATGTGGGGCATCACCCTCGGCCCGGTCACCGGCCGCCTGCTCGCCGAGCAGATGGTCACCGGCGTCGCCCCGTCGCAGCTCGCCCCGTTCAACCCGCTGCGCTGACCCCTCGCTCGCCGGTCGCGGCCTGACGCGGTGGGCTCAAGGGCGCACGGGCCCACCCAGCCCCGCCAGGGCCGCCGCCACCGACCCCTGGTGCTCGTCGATGGCCCTGCGGGCCTCGGCCACCTCGACCCCGGCGAGCATCGACAGCAGCGCCGGCTTGAGCTCACCGTTGGCGACGTCGAGAGCACGCCGCGCCTCGTCCTCACCCGCGCCGGTGGCCTCGCGAAGGATGCGCACCACGCGCCCCCTCAGCTTGGCGTTCGTCGCGACCACGTCGACCATGAGGTTGCTCCACGTGCGGCCGAGCCGAACCATCACGGCGGTCGAGAAGGCGTTGAGCACCAGCTTCTGCGCCGTGCCCGCCTTGAGCCGGGTCGAGCCGGTCAGTGCCTCCGGGCCGGTGCGCACCGCGAGCAGATGGTCGGCCAGCCCGGCCAGAAAGGCCCGCGGGTTCGCCGTGACGAGGGCGGTGACGGCCCCGCGCTCGCGCGCCCGCTGCAACGCACCCGCCACGAAGGGAGTGCGGCCGGATGCCGTGAGCCCGATCGCGATGTCGCCCGCTCGCAGGCCGCTCGCCTCCGCAGCCCCTTGACCGGCGTCGTCCTCCACGTTCTCGACGGCGTTGACCAGGGCTTCGGCGCCACCGGCATGATGAGCCACGAACAGGCCGGCGGGAACGTTGAACGTGGGTCGCAGCTCAGCCGCATCCAGCACGGCGAGGCGGCCGGAGGTACCGGCCCCGAAGTAGTGCACCGCGCCCCCGGCGCGCAGCGACTCGACGGCTCGGTCGACGAGGCGGCCCAGCTCGGGCAAAACCTCTCGCACGGCGCCGGCCACGGTCGCGTCCTCGTCGTTGAGGGCCAGCAGCACGTCGAGGGAGCTGTACGTGTCGATCGACCTCGTGCCCGGGTGTCGCTCCTCGGTGGGGGCCTCGACGCTGACCTCGGTGCTGATGCCGGTGCCGTTGCCGGCGCTCGTATCGGTGCTCACCCTGGCTCCTCCTTCGTTCGTCGCGTTCGTCGCGTTCGTCGCGTTCGCCGGGACCGCAGCCACGTCAGTCGCCCAGGTGGTGGCCGGCGACGGCCTCGCGGGTGGCGGCCACCGCCCTGCGGGCCCGCTTCAGGTTGCGTTGGGCCACCGCGATGTAGAGGCAGTCGACGACGGTGAGGGCGGCGATGCGGCTGGCCGTGGCGCCCGAACGCAGGCTGGTCTCTCGCGCCGCGGTGGTGAGCAGCAGGTCGGCCTCGACCGCGAGCCGAGAGAGCGGGAAGTTCGTGATGGCCACGGTCGTGGCCCCCGTCGACCGCGCCGCGGCCAGCGACTCGATCGTCTCGGCGGTCGTGCCCGAATGCGAGATGCCGAGCGCGACGTCACCGTTCCCGAGCAGGGTCGCGCTCGTCAGCGACAGGTGAGGGTCGTTCCAGGCAAAGGCGACCACTCCGATGCGGTGCAGCTTCTGTTGCAGGTCGGTGCCGACGACCGCGCTGGCCCCGATGCCGTAGATGTCGACGCGGCCGGCCTGGGCGACAGCCGAGGCGGCGGCGGCCAACGAGGGCCGGTCAAGCTGCTGGGCGGTCTCCTCCACGGCGTTCGCGTTGGTGAAGGCCACCTTGGCGATGATGTCGTCGATGGTGTCGGTGGCGCTGATGTCGGTGCCGTCGCGCACGACACTGCGGGGATGGGCCGACTCCTCCGCCAGGGCCAGCCGCAGCCGGGGGTAGCCGGGCAGGTCGAGGCGTCGACAGAAACGAAGCACGGTGGTCTCGGATGTGGCGGCGGCCGCGGCCAGCTCGCTGATCGTGAACCCCGCGGCCCGCCTCGCATCGGCGAGCACGACCTCGGCCACCCGGTCTTCGGCTGGCGTCAGCGAGGGCCGGATGCCGCGCAGCCGCACGAGCAGCGGGATCGCCGTTGCGGCGGTCACCGCGAGGGCGCCGTCGGAGGACTGGAGCATGGGCCCACGCTACGGCGTCGCTCCGTTGGAGCCTTATCCACCCAGCGACGGTCGCCGGAGCCCGAGATGTCGCCGTTGGGCCGAAGCGCGGCGGCGAGGCCGTTCGCCCAGTCGCGGCGGGCACCGTTCGTCGACCCCCCTGAACGAGAAGGGTGCACGCGGTTCGTCAGCAGGATGGCGAAGGAGCGAGAATCGAAGTCGATGACGATCGAGGTGCCGGTGTAGCCGGTGTGCCCTGCGGTGCGCGGGCCCGAGAGTGCGTCCATGTACCACGGTTGGTCGAGCTCGAACCCGAGGCCGTGGGCATGATCGGGGAACCGGTCGTTGGCGTCGGTGACGAGCGCTGACACGCTCTCGTGGCGCAGGATGCGCTGCCCACCGTAGGTGCCGCCGTTGAGCAGGCTCTGGGCCAGAACGGCGAGGTCGTCGGCGGTCGAGAACACTCCGGCGTGACCGGCCACACCGCCGAGAGCCCAGGCGTTCTCGTCGTGCACCTCCCCACGCACCATGCCGCGTGGCGGTGCGGTCTGGAACTCGGTGGCGGCGGCGCGGCGGTAACCGGCCGGGGTGTACCCGGTGTCGACCATGCCGAGGGGGGCCGTGATGTGGTCGTGCACCACGGCGTCGAGCGGTGCATCGCGCAGCCGTTCGACCAGAACCCCGAGGGTGATGAGGTTGAGATCGCTGTAGAGGTAGGTGGAGCCCGGAGAGTTCGACAGCGGTTGTTCCATGACGGCCTGGATGCGAGCGGCCTGGTCGGGGTGGCTGCTCCACAGCGGCAGCCACGAGGTGAGGCCGGACGTGTGGGTCAGCAGCTCGCGCACAGTCACCGACTGCTTGGCCGCAGCGGCGAACTCGGGCAGGTAGGTGGCGGCCGGCTGGTCCAGCCCCACCGTGCCCTCCTCGACGAGCTGTACGACCGCGATCGAGGTGAACAGCTTGGACACCGAGGCGAGGTCGAAGAGGGTATCGGTGCGCACGGGCACCCACTGGTCGCGCGGCAGCTCGGTGGTGGTGTCGCTCCAACGCAGCGCCCAACCGCTGGCGTCGCGGGCTACGACGTGGCCGTCGTGGCCCAGCACCCCCACGGCTCCAGCGAACAGCGCAGGCACCCTGACGGTTGTCACCTCGGCTGAGCGGACCCGCGCCATCGCGGCCGCGATCGGCACCGGATCGAGGCCGACCTGCGATGGGTGCACGTCAGTGAGCACGGTTCGCGGCGAGGCAAATTCCGCTGGTGATCGCCTACCTGGTCCACCTGGTGGCTGCGAACCGGCGAGGGCGTCTGGAACTTCACGATCGTCGGGCCCGTCACAGAGGTCGCTCACCTGGGGCTCAGGCGCCTCGGCCGCGGTAGAGCAGGTACGGGCGACGGCGAGCGTTGAAGGCGGCCAGCTCGCGTCGCCATGCCCCGATGACCTCGTCGGCCGGGGCCCCCGCCGAGATCTGGGTGCGCAGGCGGGTCGAGCCGGTCAGCTTGTCGATCCAGTAGGGCCGCTGGGGGTCGTAGGTGTCGTAGCGCCAGTCGAAGTCGGGGTAGAGAGCCTTCGCGGCCACCAGCATCTCGACCGCGGCGCGCATCGGGTCGAACCGGCTCGGTTTCGTCACGTGCAGCTGCACGCCGCCGCAGACGAGCCCCACGTGTTTGCTGAAGGTCGGGGTGAAGTAGGTCTCGCGGAAGTCGACGCCGGGCAGGTTTAGGGCAGCCAGGCGTTCGGCCCAGCGGTAGTCGACGTAGGGCGATCCGATCAGCTCGAAGGGTCTCGTGGTGCCCCGCCCCTCCGAGAGGTTGGTGCCCTCGAACATGCCCGTGCCCGGGTAGACGAGGGCGGTGTCGGGAGTGGGCATGTTCGGGCTGGGCATCACCCACGGCAGCCCGGTTGCGGCATAGGTCGCCTCGCGTGACCACCCCTTCACCTCGACGACAGACAGCTGCCGCAACCGGGCTCCCGCGTCGGCGAGCAGAAACTCGCCGTCGAAGTAGCGAGCCAGCTCGCCGACGGTCATGCCGTGTGCCTGCACGATCTCCTTGGCTCCCACCCCGGAGGTGTAGGCCGTCGTCATCATCGGCCCGCGGGCCGATCCGCCGGTCGGGTTGGGTCGGTCGAGCACGACGAAGCGGGCACCGACCGCAACGGCGGCACGCATCGCCGTGTACATCGTCCAGACGTAGGTGTAGAAGCGCGAACCGACATCCTGGATGTCGAAGACGACCGTCTCGACTCCGGCCGTGCGGAACAGCTCGGTCATCTTGGTGGCATCGGCGCCGTACGCGTCGTAGACCGTGATGCCCGTGCGCGGGTCGGTGTGGGTGCCCTCCGAGCCGCCTGCCTGCGCCGTGCCGCGGAAGCCGTGCTCGGGGCCGAAGACGCCGACGATGTCGACCGCATCGGCCTCGTGCATCTCGTCGACGATGGTTCGCAGGTTGGTCAGGATGCCGGTCGGGTTCGTGATGACACCGACCTTCTGGCCGCGCAACACCGACCAGCCGGATGCCGCTGCGCGCTCGGCCCCGGTGGTGACTCGACCGGCGGGCGGCCCGTGAGGTCGCTCGTCGGCCATGGCCGAACCGGTCGTCGTGGTGGCCACA
>JBBSTU010000128.1:0-11330 GCA_038235595.1 Actinomycetales bacterium
AGGTCGACGTGCAGCTCGGCCGCGGTGTGCGTCATCCGCCCGACCCGCCCGGGGTCGTCGGCGAAGGCTTGGCGCAGGTCGATCGCGCGGTCCTTCAGCTCGGTCAGGCGCGCCCAGGCCGCGGTGCTCGTCGGGTCGGTCGGTGCAGTCATCAGTTCCTCCGTCGTGTCAGGCTTCCGCGCGACCGGAGCCGCGCCGAAGGGCCATTTCCACCTCCGGTGCAGCCTAACGACGGCCAGGGCGTCACGCAGGTCGGCCCGACCCGGGGGGCGCGGGGACCCAGAAAGTGGCGAGGCTCAGGGCAGGCCGGCAGCGAGCTGCTCGAAGGCCAGCTCGATGTTGCGCTCCAGCCGGCCCGAGCCGCCGTTCTGCTGGTGCTCGATGCAGGCCCGCACGGCGCCGATGGCCGCGGCCACAGTAACCCTCGCCTCGACCGACGAACCGGGGCGCACACCGAGCCGTCGCTCCAGCGCGGCGGTGACCGCGTTCTCGAAGAGAATGTTGTTGCCGACCAGGGCCGGGGCCAGGGCTGGTTCCGCCAGCAGGATGCGGCGTCGCTTGGCCCGTAGGTCGCGGTCGGCGGAGGCCGGGGCGAGCAGCTCACCGAGCACGAGGCGCAGCGACGCCAGGGGTGACTCTCCCTCGGGTCGGGCCTCGATGGCGGCCGTCGTCTCGGCGAGCTGGTCGCCCGTGACGCCCAGCACCGCCGACTCCTTGGAGCTGAAGTAGTTGAAGAACGTGCGGGCGCTGACGCCCGCCCGCTCGGCGATCGCCTCCGTGGTGACGGCGGCGTACCCCAAGGCATCGACGAGGTCGAGCGCCGCGTGGTGCAGGGCACGGCGGGTCTCGCGCTTCTTGCGTTCGCGTAGACCGCAGGTGTCGTCAAAGGCTGACTTCGTCGGCATGTCTCCATGGTGACACGTTCATGCAGCCTCTGCAATTTTGCAGTGGCTGCATAATAGTTGTACGGTGAGTTCCATGCCAGAAACCATGAAGGGGAGCGCCGTCGCCATCTCGACCGCCGCGCCGACCCCCACCGCAGCGATCGAGGCCACGTCGAACGAGGCCAGCGCGCCGGCATCCGGCCTGAGCCGGGCCAGCCGCAACATCTTCATCGCGCTCATGCTCGGCATGCTGGTCGCCTCGGTCAGCCAGACCATCGTCGGGCCGGCCATGCCACGCATCGTTGCCGAGCTCGGTGGCATCGACCACTACTCGTGGCTGGCCACCGCCGCGATGCTCGCCAGCGCCATCACCGTGCCGATCGTCGGCAAGATGAGCGACCTCTACGGCCGCCGCAGCTTCTACCTCGGTGGCCTCGTGGTGTTCATGATCGGCTCGGTTCTCTCGGGCACGGCCCAGAACTTCTGGTGGCTCATCGCCGCCCGCGCTGTGCAGGGAATCGGCATGGGCACCCTGATGCCCCTGTCACAGACCATCATCGGCGACATCATCTCCCCGCGTCAGCGCGGCAAGTACCAGGGCCTGATGGGCGGCGTGTTCGGGATCTCGGCGATCCTCGGCCCGCTGGCCGGAGGCTTGGTCACCGACAACTGGGGCTGGCGCTACCTGTTCTTCATCCCCCTGCCCGTCGGCGTGGCTGCCTTCTTCTTGATCAGCAAGTTCCTCCACCTCGAACACACCCGGCGCGAAGCCGTCATCGACAAGGCCGGTATCGCCCTGCTGTCGCTGACCCTGATCCTGCTGCTCGTGCCCACCTCCCTCGGTGGCACCACGCTGGCCTGGGGCTCCCCCGTGATCATCGGCATGTTCACCGCCGGCATCATCGGTCTGGTCGCCTTCATCATGGTCGAACGCCGAGCCGTCGAGCCGGTGCTGCCGCTGCGCCTCTTCCGCAGCCGCCTGTTCACCCTGAGCAACATCGCCGCTTTCATGGTCTCGGTCATGATGTTCGGCGCGATGATCTACCTGCCGATCTACGCCCAGGGCGTGCTCGGGGTGTCAGCGACGAACTCCGGCCTCATCCTGATGCCCATGTCGGTCGCCATGATCGGCCTGTCGATCATCGCGGGTCTGGTCATCACCAAGACCGGCCGCTACAAGCTGCAGACCGTGGCCGGCATCCTCATCATGGGCATCGGCTTCTGGCTGCTCACGCAGATGCACTACGGCTCGACCGAGCTCGACCTCACCCTCTCGATGGTCGTCTTCGGTGTCGGCCTCGGCATGTCGATGCAGGTCTTCACCCTCATCATCCAGAACGGCGCCCAGCGCAAGGACCTCGGCGTGGCCACCGCGTCGACCCAGTTCTTCCGCAACGTGGGCTCGACCGTCGGCATCGCCGTCTTCGGCACCATCATGACCAGCGGCCTCTCGGGCAACATCGCGTCGTACCTGCCCGCCGCGGCGGCCGAGAAGCTGGCCGCTTCCGGCCAGTCGATCGGCGCCGGCTCGGTGCTCGACCCGACCCTGATGGCCAAGCTGCCGCCGGAGGTCGCCGCCAGCGTGCAGCAGGGCCTCGCCGACTCCTTGCACAGCGTGTTCGTCTGGGGGCTGGTGCCGTTCGGGCTCGCACTGCTTGCCACTCTGCTCATCAAGGAGATCCCGCTGCGAGACACGGTGCACACCCCCGAAGAGGCCGGCCGCGAGCTGCTCGACACCATGTCGCAGGGCTCGCAGGAGGAGCTCAGGGTTCCGCTCGGTCGCGACGGTGGCCACACCCGCACCGGCGAACGGCTGCTCGGCCTGCGCCTCGGACTGCTCGCGGATGCCGCTTTGCGCGGCGACCGGCCGCTGCTGATCCGGGCGGTCACCCAGCTCGGCAACGGTGACCTCGACGAGGGCGCGGCGCTGCTGCGTCGCACCTCCCGGATGCTGACGACCGAAGACCTCGCCATCGCCGCCGACACCGAACGGTTCGCCGTCGAGGTCGCGGCCAGGGCGAAGCGGCCCAACGGCATCCTCGACGACGAGCTGCGGCGCGAGCTCGCCACTGCCGTGGCCGAACGAGACGCACGCACCGTCATGACCACACAGGAGCCCACCGTGGCCGAGCGCCACGAGGCCGTCGACATCGCACTGCTCGGGCTGGTCAGCGACGATCTGAGCGCCGCCCACCTGGTCGACCGCCAGAACCTGCGCGCCACCGACCAGCTGGCCGCCAGCCGCTGAGCGCATCGCTCAGCCCGGATGCCGCGGGGCCCCGTTCACCGCGAACCGGGCCCCGCGGCATCCGGCCGGGTCAGGTGGGCGAGCTGCGGGCGATGGCGACCAGCTCGCCCGCCGGGCCGTCGAGCCGGCGCGGGGCGCGCCACACGGCCCGCAGCCGTCGCCCGAGCGACAGTCCCTCGACCGGCACGACCCGCAGGCTGCCGGCAGCCAGCTGGTCGGCAACCGCGAGGGTGCTGATCACGGCCGGGCCCACCCCGGCCAGCACGCTGGCCCGGATCGCGGCGCCGCTCGAGAGCTCGAGCAGGGGCTGGGCCCGCTCATGACCTGAGAGCGCGTCGTCAAGCGTGGTTCGGGTGCCCGACCCCGGTTCGCGCTCGACGAGTGACGTCGCAGCCAGCTCGCCCGGGGTGAGCGGCCGTCGACGCCGAGCCCACGGATGGTCAGGCGTGACCACCACGACGAGGCGGTCGTGGGCGACGGTCGTGCTGAACAGCCCCCGGGGCACCGACGGCGACTCGACGAAGCCGACATCGCACGACCCGTCCGCCACCCGCTCGAAGGTCTGAGTGGAGTTCTGCACGTGCAGGTGGATGCGGATGCCGTCATGCCGGGCCCGCAGCTCCCCTAGCCAGGCGGGCACCAGGTGCTCGGCCACGGTCATGCTCGCCACGACCGTCAGCTGCACCTGGCGGGCATCTCGCAACGAGTCGGCGGCGTCGAGCAGCCGGTCGGCATCGGCTACCACCCGCCGCGCCCAGTGCACGACGACCGTTCCCTGCGGTGTGAGGGTCGAGCCCCGGGCCCCACGTCGAAGCAGCGGCACCCCGAGGTCACGCTCGAGACCCTTGATCGTGCGACTCGCATTAGGTTGCGCGACGCCCTGCTGTCGAGCTGCGGCACCCAGGCTGCCGAGCTCGTCGACCGCCACGAGCAGGGCCAGCGCCGAGAGGTCTGGAGGATGGCGTGGCATGCTCAGATCATATGGCCCGCTCGCTCCAGACATATCACGGCGACATGGATCCATACCGATTCACGGTCTAGTGCCAGCTCGCACAGGACGCCACGCTGGAACCATGACCACTGACCTGAACGAGAACGAGGCAGCCCGCACGCCCCACCTGTCCGTCGGAGACACGGCAACCGTGGCGGCGCCGCAGGGAGGCGTCGGCTCGGGCGGGCGCACCGCCATGCTGCCGGGGCTGGGGCTCGCCCTCGTGGCGGGAGGCGTTGCGTTCGGCCTCTCGAGGCTCGTCCCGTCGATGAGCCCGCTGCTCGTGGCCATCGTGCTGGGGGCGACACTCGCGAACACGGTTGGCGTGCCGCAGCGCTTCGAAGCCGGTCTGGCCATCGCGGCCAAGCGACTGCTGCGCATCGGGGTCGCCCTGCTCGGCCTCCAGCTCGCCCTCCCCGAGGTGCTGGCGCTGGGCTGGCCGGTCATCGGCGTGGTGGTCACCGTCGTGGGGCTCGGCATCGCCGGTTCACTGTTCATCGGTGCCCTGCTCGGCCTCAGCCGCACCCAGCGCCTCCTCATCGCGTGCGGCTTCTCGATCTGTGGGGCGGCCGCCGCTGCCGCGGTCGACGGTGTCATCGACGCCGAGGAGGAGGAGCTGGTCACCGCCATCGCGCTCGTGGTCATCTTCGGAACCCTCATGATCCCGCTCGTGCCGGTGCTCTCCGGGCTACTTGGTCTCGACTCGACCACCGCGGGGCTGTGGGCCGGCGCCTCGATCCACGAGGTGGCCCAGGTGGTCGCGTCGGCCGGCATCATCGGCGGCGGCGCCCTGGCCGTGGCCGTTGTGGTCAAGCTGGCCCGCGTGCTCATGCTCGCCCCCGTGCTCGCCATCATCGGGCTGCGTCAGCGCCGGGTCGACGCAGCCGCCCGGGCTCACGGCGCCTCGGTCGACGTCAGCGGTCGTCGTCGGCCCCCGCTCGTACCCCTGTTCGTGCTCGGCTTCATCGCCTTCCTCGCCCTGCGGTCGACCGGTGTCGTGCCGACTGTCGTGCTGTCGGTCGGAGCCTCCCTCGAGACCCTGCTGCTGGCCATGGCCATGTTCGCCCTGGGCGCGGCGGTGCGGGTGTCAGCCCTCCGCAAGGTCGGGCTTCGCCCCTTCGCCATGGCCGCGATCTCGACCGCGTGGGTGGCGGGCCTCGCCCTGGCCGGCATCCTGCTCGTCGCCTGAGAGCTCGGCGCTGCCGCGGGGCACGCCCGCCTGACCGTGCGTCTGGCACCCGGTAGTCGCCACCGGTGCCAGATGCACAGCGGGTTGCGCGACTGGCACCTGCCCGGACTCACGGGTGCCGAACGCATGGCGACCGGCCGGGAAGCAAAGACCTAGAGTCGGCGGATGACCAAGGTAGCCCTCGTCACCGGAGCGTCATCGGGCATCGGCGAGTCGATCGCAATCCATCTCGCCGCCGACGGCTGGACCGTCTACGCCGTCGCACGCCGACTCGAGCGTATGGCCGACCTCGTCGCTCACGGGATCACGCCGTTCGCGATGGACGTCACCGACGACGGCTCGATGGTCGCCGGCGTCGACCGGATCATCGAGGAGCAGGGGCACCTCGACGCACTCGTCAACAACGCCGGCTACGGCAGCTACGGCCCGGTCGAGCACGTGCCCCTCGACGAGGCCCGGCGCCAGTTCGAGGTGAACCTGTTCGGCCTGGCGCGACTCGTGCAGCTGGTCACGCCACACATGCGCGACCGACGGGTCGGCCGGATCGTCAACATCTCCAGCATCGGTGGCAAGATCTACGAACCGCTCGGAGCGTGGTACCACGCCAGCAAGTTCGCCCTCGAGGGCTTCAGCGACAGTCTCCGCGTCGAGCTGGCACCGTTCGGCATCGACGTCGTCATCATCGAACCCGGACCGATCCGCTCGGAGTGGAGCTCCATCGCACGCGAGAGCATGGTCGAGACCGCGCAGGGCACCGTCTACGAGGCGCGGGCGAACGCGATGGCTCTCACCTATACCCGGGTCAACACCCCGCGCCTCAGCTCAGGCCCTGAAGCGGTGGCTGAGCAGGTGCTCAAGGCCCTCGGGTCGGCCCAGCCTGCCGCTCGCTACCCCGCCGGGCGAGGGGCGCGGTTCGTGGTTACGGCCCGGCGGCTACTGCCCGACCGCATCATGGACGCGGCGGTCCGACGCCTTTTCGCCCCCTGACCCGCCGCCTGCCCCCACCCTCAGTCGAGTGGCGGCGCGGGGTCAGGCCCAGACGAGGGCGCGGGCGGGGTCCTCGAGGATCGCTGCAAGGTCGGAGAGGAAGCGGCTGCCCAGCTCGCCGTCGATGAGCCGGTGGTCGAAGCTCACCGCGATCTGGGTCACGTGGCGAATGGCGATCACGTCGACGCCGTCGGCATCGGTCACCACCCAGGGCTGCTTGCGGATGGCGCCGAAGCACACGATCACGCTCTCACCGGGGTTGATGATCGGCGTGCCACTGTCGACCCCGAACACGCCGACGTTGGTGACCGTGATGGTGCCGCCCGACATCTGCGCCGGTTGCGTGCGACCCTCACGCGCCGTGGCGGTGAGGGCCCCCATCGCCTCGGCCATCTCGAGCATGGTCAGGGCGTGAGCATCCTTGATGTTGGGCACGATCAGGCCTCGAGGCGTGGCCGCCGCAATGCCGAGGTTGACGTAGTTCTTCTGCACGATCTCTTGGTTCGTCTCGTCCCAGGTCGCGTTGACGCCGGGGTTTCGGCGGATCGCGACCATGAGCGCCTTGGCCAACACCAGCAGCGGCGTGACCTTGACGTCACGAAACTCCTTGTCGCTCTTCAGCGTGTTGACCAGCTGCATCGTCTTTGTCACGTCTACCGTGACCCACTCGGTCACGTGCGGGGCCGTGAAGGCTGACCCGACCATCGCCTGCGCGGTCATCTTGCGAACGCCCTTGACCGGGATGCGTTCTTCGCGCTCACCGGAGCCGAACGGCATCCGGGATGCCGCTGGGCTGGCCGAAACCGCCTCAGGCTCAGACCCGTTCGCCAACGTCGAGCCCGTGTGGCTGGTCACATCGTCACGCGTGATGACACCGTCGTCACCGGTGGGCGTGACGGCCGCCAGGTCGATACCGAGGTCTTTCGCCAGCTTGCGCACCGGCGGCTTGGCCCGTGGCCGCTCGCCCGAGACGGCGATGGCGGTCGGTGCCGGTACCGGCTCACGAGGGGCCGGAGCCGTAGGCTCCGGCGCCGGGGAGGCGGCGGCGACCTGCTCGGTCTCGGTGGGAACGTTCGGGCGGGCGGCCGGTGCAACCTTGCGGGCTCGCCGCGCCGTGGCGCCGGCCTTGGCGCCGTAACCGACGAGGATGGCTTCTTGACCGGAGGCGGGCTCGGCCGTCTCGCCCGGGATCGCCGGTGTCGGCGCGCTGTCGCCGCCCAGGCCATCGTCGATCGAGACGATCGGGGAACCGACCTCGACCGTGTCACCGACCTGAACGAGAATCTCACCCACCGTTCCCGCCCAGGGGATCGGCAGCTCGACGAGCGACTTCGACGTCTCGACCTCGAGCACGATGTCGTTGACCTTGACGGTGTCGCCGACCGCCACCTTCCACTCGACGATCTCGGCCTCGGTGAGTCCCTCACCAGGATCGGGCAGGTTGAACGTCTTGATGGCCATGAGGATTCGGCTCCGATCAGGTGCGAGTGGTCAGTAGGCGAGTGCGCGGTCGACGCCGTCGAGGATCCGGTCGAGGTCGGGGAGGAAGTTGTCTTCCATCCGGCTCGGCGGATACGGGATGTTGGCACCGGCGACGCGGATGACCGGGGCCTCGAGGTCGTAGAAGCACTGCTCGGTGACCTGCGCCGAGATCTCTGAGCTCATCCCGAGAAAGCTGCTGGCCTCCTGCACGCAGACGAGTCGACCGGTCTTGCGCACGGAGGCCGTGATCACGTCGATGGGCAGCGGCGACAGCGAGCGCAGGTCGATCACCTCGAGCGAGATGCCTTCGGTCTCGGCCGCGCCGGCGGCTTCCAGCATCGTCTTGACGACTGGGCCGTAGCCGACCACCGTGACGTCGGTGCCGGCGCGAACCACGTTGGCCTCGAACAGGCCTCGCGGGGCGGCAGCGGCATCCACGTCGTACTCGCCCTTGTCGTGGTAGCGCCGCTTCGGCTCGAAGAAGATCACCGGGTCGTCGCAGGCGATGGCCTGCTGGATCATCCAGTGAGCGTCTTCGGGGTTGGAGCAGGCGACGGTGCGCAGACCGGCGGTGTGGGCGAAATAGGCCTCAGGACTCTCGGAGTGGTGCTCGGGGCTGCCGATGCCGCCGCCGAACGGGATGCGGATCACCATCGGTACCCGCACCGCCCCGAGACCACGCGCGTGCATCTTCGCGACCTGGCTGACGATCTGGTCGAAGGCCGGGTAGACGAAGCCGTCGAACTGGATCTCACACACCGGTCGGTAACCACGCAGGGCCATGCCGAGAGCCGTTCCGACGATGCCCGACTCGGCGAGCGGGCTGTCGATGACCCGGTCTTCGCCGAAGTCCTTCTGCAGCCCCTCGGTGATACGGAACACCCCACCGAGCTTGCCGATGTCCTCGCCGATGAGCACAACCTTGGGGTCGCGCTCCATCGCCTTACGCATGCCGCTCGTGAGGCTCTTGGCAAGAGTCATTTTCTCGATGGCCATCAGTTCGCCTCCTCGAAGCTCGCCTGGTAGGCGAGGAAGGCGGCGCGTTCGGCCTCCATCACCGGGTGGTCCTCGGCGTAGGCGTGATCCCACATGGTGTGTCCGGGCATCGTCTCGAGGCTCAGGCAGCCCGCCCGCAGCTCGGCGGCGAACCCATCGGCTTCTTCGTCGACCGCCTTGAAGAAGGTGTCGTCGGCCATCCCCTCGTGAGCCAGGTAGCTCTTCAGCCGCAGGATCGGGTCGCGGAACTTCCACTGCTCGACCTCGGCCGAGATGCGGTACTTGGTGGGGTCGTCGGCGGTCGTGTGTGCGCCCATCCGGTAGGTGTAGGCCTCGACCAGCACCGGTCCGTTGCCCGAGCGCGCCATGTCGAGGCAGTGCTTCGTGACGGCGTAGGTGGCCAGGATGTCGTTGCCGTCGACCCGCAGGCCGGGGAAGCCGAAGCCACGGGCTCGCTGGAAGAGCGGGATGCGGGTCTGCTTGGTGACCGGCTCGGAGATGGCCCACTGGTTGTTCTGGCAGAAGAACACCACCGGAGCATCGAAGCTCGCGGCGTACACGAAAGCCTCGCTCACGTCACCCTGCGAGCTGGCGCCGTCGCCGAAGTAGCAGATCACCGCCGTGTCACGCTCGGGGTCGCCCGTGCCGACGTTGCCGTCCATCTTCACGCCCATCGCGTAGCCGGTGGCGTGCAGCGCCTGGGCCCCGATGACGATCGTGTAGAGGTGGAAGTTGTTCTCCTTCGGGTCCCAGCCGCCCTGGCTGACGCCGC
The DNA here is from genome assembly GCA_038235595.1 of Actinomycetales bacterium. GTDB lineage: Bacteria > Actinomycetota > Actinomycetes > Actinomycetales > Dermatophilaceae > DSM-29435. The sequence continues at coordinate 9,550 of JBBSTU010000128.1, forward strand.
GGAAGAGCTGGAGAGAGCTCTGCGGGTCCATGCCGCGCACGAACCCCACCCCGTGCTCGCGGTAGGTGGGGAAGACGAAGTCGTGCGGCCGCAGCGCCCGGCCGGAGCCGACCTGAGCCGCCTCCTGGCCGAGCAGGCTGGGCCACAGCCCGAGCTCGCCCTGACGCTGGAGCGCGTAGCCCTCAGCGTCGAGACGACGGATCAGCACGAGGTCGCGGTAGAAGCTGCGCAGGTCGTCGGCCGTGAGGTTCTCGACGTACTTGTCGTAGTCGGGGTGGGACACCCGCTGGCCCTCCGGGGTCAGCAGCTGGATCATGTCCGGGCCGCCTTCGCCGACCGAAGGGGTCGGCTCCTGCCGCTCGGCGACTGCTTTGTCGCTCACTGGGGCTCCTTCGCCGGTCGAACCGGCCGTTGTTCGGGCCGCTCACGGGGGTCGCCCGCTCATCGGCTGTGGGGGCAGAGGTGCTCGTCGCGGTGACGGCAGGCACGTGCGGGTCCTCCCTTCGCAACCTACCGGAGCATCCCGGGAATCTCACAATGCGGGACGCCACACGGCCCGTCCCGGATGCCGCTGGGCCCCGCCCCGTACGGAACTGGCCACTCGACCTTGGTCCGTACGGAACTGGCCACTCGACTGTGGTGCGGCCTCCCCCAACCGGTCGAGTGGCCAGTTCCGTACGGGGTGGAGGCGTCAACGGCGAGAGCCCCAGTTCCAGGTCGGCGTGGTGAGCAGGCCCTGGCCCGACACGAAGGTCTCGCCGAGGTCCTTCTCGAGCGTGACGGTGCGGGCGGGGCTGCCCAGCCCGACCTGGCCCCCACCGTCACTGTCGTCGTCACCCACAGCGTCGATGCCGAGCGCCGCGATGAGGGGCGCCGAGTGGGACACGACCATGACCTGGCTGCGCTCGGCCGCCGACCGGATCAGTCGGGCGAGGGGCGCGATGAGGTCGGGGTGCAGCGAGGTCTCGGGCTCATTGAGCACCATGAGGGGAGGCGGGTCGACGGTGAGGAGGGCGGCCACCCAGATCAGGTAGCGCAGGGTGCCGTCAGACAGCTCGGCGCTCGACAACGGTCGCAGCATGCCGGGCTGGTGCAGGTGCACGTCGAAGCGCCCGTCGGTGACGGCGACGTCGAGGATCGCGCCCTGGAACGCGTCGGCCACCGCGGCATCCAGGCCCGATCGCCCGTTCTCACGGATCGTCTGGAGCGCGGCCGCGAGGTCGGCGGCATCGTCGGCGAGGGCGGGCGTGCGGGTGCCGACCTGCAGACGGCGGGCAGGCGCGTCGGCGTCGACCCGGAAGGCGTCGTAGAAGCGCCACCGCGCGATCGTTCGGCGAACGGCGAGAAGCTCGGGTGCCCGCTGGGGGTCGGCCAGCTCGGTGAGCATGCTCTGCCATGGGGCGAGGGACCGGGTGAGCTCGCTCCACCCGCGGGTCGGTCGCCTCCGGTCACGCGCCATCGACCCGGCACCCGGCAGCGGGTCGGACTCCCAGTCGTCGAAGCCGGTCTCGTGGTCGGCCGCGCCACCGTCGTCGCTGCTCGAGCGCGTCTCGACGACGGACCAGCGGCGCCGCGCCAGCACCGAGCCGGGTCGCATGACCGGGCCGGCCCAGACGACCTCCCGTTTGATCTCGGGGTCGCGCAGAAAGGCCGACGGCTCCCGAACCGGTTCACTGCCCTGCTGGGGCAGCCCGAGGTCGACGAGGTAGCCGAAGTCGTCGGAGGCGAAGCCCAACCGGAGGCTGATCGGGCCCTTGCGCACCGTGCCTTGCACGTTTTGG
>JBBSTU010000129.1:0-11202 GCA_038235595.1 Actinomycetales bacterium
CGGGCCTCGATGAGGAGGGCGACGTGCGACGAAGCAGACACGCAACAAGGCGACGGGCCAAGATGGCCGGCGCCGTGGCGCTCACGGGTGGGCTCGTCGCGAGCCTCTCGGCCTGCGCCGGCTGGGGTGGTGGCGGCGGCGGCGATGGCGGGGCGAACAGCATCAACGTGCTGATGGTCAACAACCCGCAGATGATCGACCTCCAGGCGCTGACAGCCGCGAACTTCACCAAGCAGACCGGCATCACCGTCAACTTCACGGTGCTGCCCGAGAACGACGTGCGCGACAAGATCAGCCAGGAGTTCTCGAGCCAAGCGGGTCAGTACGACATCGCCACGGTCAGCAACTTCGAGATCCCGATCTACGCGAAGGCCAAGTGGCTCAGCCCGCTCGACCCCTTCATCGCCAAGGACCCGGCGTTCGACCAGGCCGACATTCTCAAGCCGATGCAGGTCTCGCTGTCATCTGACGGCAAGGTCTACGGCGAGCCGTTCTACGGCGAGTCCTCGTTCCTGATGTACCGCAAGGACATCATGGAGCAGAAGGGCATCACGATGCCCGCGAAACCGACCTGGCAGGAGGTCGCCGACATCGCGGCCAAGGTCGACGGCGCCCAGCCCGGCATGGCCGGCATCTGCCTTCGCGGCCAACCGGGCTGGGGGCAGATCTTCGCGCCCCTCACCACGGTGGTGAACACGTTCGGCGGCACCTGGTTCGAGAAGGACTGGACCCCCGGCGTCAACGCACCGCCGTTCAAGGAGGCCGTCAACTTCTACGTCAACCTCGTGAAGGCGCACGGTGAGAAGGGCGCTCCGCAGGCCGGCTTCACCGAGTGCCTCAACAACCTCACCCAGGGCAACGTGGCAATGTGGTACGACGCCACGTCAGCCGCGGGTTCGCTTGAAGCAGAGGGCTCCCCGGTCAAGGGCAAGCTTGGCTACGTCGCGGCCCCCGTCGTCAAGACGAAGAGCTCGGGTTGGCTCTACGCCTGGTCGTGGGGCATCCAGGCCGCGAGCACGAAGCAGCAGAACGCCTGGAAGTTCATCTCCTGGGCCTCGGGCAAGGACTACGAGAACCTCGTCGGCAGCAAGCTCGGCTGGTCACGAGTCCCCGCCGGCAAGCGGGCATCGACCTACGAGATCCCGGAGTACGTCAAGGCGGCGGCGGCTTTCGCCGGGCCGACCAAGGCCGCCATCGAGGCCGCCGACCCGAACAACGCCGGCGTCCAACCGCGGCCGGCCCCGGGGATCCAGTTCATCGACATCCCCGAGTTCCCCGACCTGGGCACCCAGGTCAGCCAGGACGTCAGCGCGGCGATCGCCGGCCAGACCACGGTCGACGAGGCCCTCAACAAGGGCCAGCGAATCGCTGAAGACGTCGCCGAGCGCTACCAGTCCCGGGAGAAGAAGTGAGCACCGCAACCACCAACCCCCCTGCCGGCTCGTCCGCGCCGAAGGCCGCGAACCAGAAGCCGAGCACGCAGCTGGCCCGAGCCGGCAAGTGGGCGAAGCGGGCCCCGCTGCTGCCCGCGTTGATCTTCGTGATCCTCATGACGCAGCTGCCGTTCCTGGCCACGCTCGTCATCTCGTTCATGAACTGGAACGCCTACTACCCCGACGAGCGTGGTTTCGCCGGCTTCGACAACTTCAAGCGGGTCTTCACCGACGTCAACGCCCGGCAGGCGGTCGTCGTGACCATCCTGCTGACGCTGGCCGTCGTGCTCATCAGCCTGCTGCTCGGCCTCGGTATCGCGCTCTTGCTCGACCGCAAGTTCCGCGGCCGCGGCATCGTGCGCACCCTGATGATCACGCCGTTCCTCATCGTGCCCATCGCCGCCGCCCTGCTGTGGAAGCACGCGCTCTACAACCCGGAGTACGGCCTGTTCAACGGCGCCCTGAAGTTCGTCTTCGGCGACAACGCACCCCAACCCGACTGGATCAGCACCAACCCTCTCTGGGCCATCATCGCGGCGCTCGTCTGGCAGTGGACGCCGTTCATGATGCTGATCCTGCTCGCCGGTCTCCAAGGTCGACCCCTCGATGTCGTCGAGGCCGCCCGCATCGACGGGGCCAACGGCTGGCAGATCTTCAAGAGCATGACCCTGCCCCACCTGCGCCAGTACATCGAGCTGTCCGGCCTGCTCGGAGCGATCTACGTGGTGCAGAACTTCGACCACGTGTTCACCATCACCTCGGGTGGCCTCGGCACGGCGAACCTGCCGTACTACATCTACCAGACCTTCTATACCGCCCAGGACTACGGCCGCGCCTCGGCCGCCGGCGTCGTGGTCGTCGTCGGCACGATCATCATCGCCACCTTCGCCCTGCGATCTGTGTTCAGCCTGTTCAAGGAGGAGTCCCGATGAGCGCCAGCACTCCGGTCACACCCGAAACCTCCGGGGGCCCCGTGCCCGAGAGCGTCGGGGCACCGCAGCCGATGCAGAGCACGGCGATCAACCATCGAAAGGCGCCGCGCAGCCACGGGCTACTGGGCCTGCTGGCGTGGGTGATCGGCATCCTGTTCGCCCTGCCGGTGGCCTGGATGATCCTCACCTCGCTCCACAGCGAGACCGACGCCGCCACCAACCCGCCGAGCATCTTCGCGCCGCTCAGCCTCGAGGGCTACAAGGCCTTCTTCGACGCCGGCCCGTGGCCGGCGCTGCTCAACTCGCTCACGGCGAGTGTGCTGTCGACCGTCCTGGTGCTGCTGCTCGCCTTCCCGGCGGCCTACGCCCTCTCGATCCGGCCCGTGAAGGCCTGGACCGACGTGCTGTTCTTCTTCCTCAGCACCAAGATGCTGCCGATCGTGGCCGGCATCCTGCCGCTGTACCTCTTCGCCCAGAAGACGCACCTGCTCGACAACATCTGGTGGTTGATCGTGCTCTACACCTCGATGAACCTGCCGATCGCGATCTGGATGCTGCGCAGCTTCCTCGCAGAGGTGCCTGTCGAGATGCTCGAGGCCGCTCAGGTCGACGGGGCCAGCCTGGTGCGCACGCTCAAGGACGTCATCGCGCCGGTCGTCATGCCCGGCATCGCGGCGGCGGCCCTGATCTGCTTCATCTTCAGCTGGAACGAGCTGCTGCTCGCCCGGGTGCTCACCGGCACCGCGGCCGGAACGGCGCCGGTGTTCCTCACCGGGTTCGTCACCAGCCAGGGCCTGTTCCTGGCCAAGGTGTGTGCGGCCTCCCTCGTGGTCTCTCTGCCCGTGCTGGCAGCCGGTTTCGCGGCGCAGGACAAGCTGGTGCAGGGCCTGTCGATGGGCGCCGTGAAGTGAGCGACGCCGCGGCGCCCCTCTCGGATGCGGCACTGCCCGACCTGCGTGAACAGGTGGCCAGGCCGGGCTACGACCGACAGCAGGTCACGGCGAGCATCGTGCACTTCGGGGTGGGCGGCTTTCACCGCGCCCACCAGGCGATGTACGTCGACCAGCTGATGAACGCAGGTGAGGCGCTCGAGTGGGGCATCTGCGGTGTCGGCGCGCTACCGCACGACAAGCGCATCATCGACACGCTGACGGCTCAGGACGGCCTCTACACCCTGGTCGTCAAGCATCCCGACGGTCACCGCGAGGCTCGGGTGATCGGCAGCATCGTCGAGGTTCTGTTCGCCCCCGACGACCCCCAGTCGGTGGTCGACCGGCTGGCCGACCACCAGACCCGCATCGTGAGCCTGACCATCACCGAGGGCGGCTACCTCGTCAACCAGGTCACCGGTGAGTTCGACCCGAGCGATGAGAACATCCAGCACGACCTGGAGCCGGATGCCGTGCCGCGCACCGTCTTCGGGTTCATCGTCGCCGGCCTCGCCGCCCGGCGAACGGCGGGCGCCACCCCGTTCACCGTGATGTCGTGCGACAACCTGCCGGGCAACGGCGACGTCGCCCGCAAGATGATCACCGCGTTCGCCCGGTTGCGCGACCCCGGCCTCGCCGACTGGATGGACGAGCACGTCGCCTTTCCGAACGCGATGGTCGACCGCATCACCCCGGTCACCGTTCAGGACGACATCGACCGGTTGGCCGACGAGTTCGGCGTGGTCGACGGTTGGCCCGTCGTCTGCGAGCCCTTCACGCAGTGGGTGCTCGAAGACCGCTTCACCGACGGACGCCCACCGTTGCAGGATGCCGGGGTACAGGTCGTCGACGACGTCGTGCCCTACGAGCTGATGAAGCTGCGGCTGCTCAACGCCAGCCACCAGGCGTTGTGCTACCTCGGCTACCTCTCCGGCTACCGCTACGCGCACGAGGTGTGTCAAGACCCGCTCTTCGTCGACTTCCTGCTCGGCTACATGGAGCACGAAGGCAGCCCCACGCTGCCGGAGGTGCCGGGCGTCGACCTCGACGCCTACCGCCACCGGCTCGTCGAACGGTTCGCCAACCCCGAGGTGCGCGACACCCTCGCGCGGCTGTGCGCCGAGAGCAGCGACCGCATCCCGAAATGGCTCGTGCCCGTCATCACTGCGAACCTGCGTAGCGGCGGCGAGGTCGACCGGTCGGCCCTGGTCGTCGCGTCGTGGGCGCGCTACGCGGAAGGCATCGACGAGAAGGGTGACCCGATCGAGATCGTCGACCGCCTCAAGTCACGGGTCATGGCCGCCGCCGGCCGGCAGGGCGAGGACCCCCTCGCCTTTTTGCGCGACCGCGACCTCTTCGGTGACCTCGTCGACGACAAGCGGTTCACGAGTGCGTACGCCGCGGCCCTCACGCGCCTGCACGAGCACGGGGCACGGGCCACCCTCGAGGCGACCGTGCGCCGCTGAGGCGCGACGTTGAGGTGTGGGCCTGAGGTGCACCGGCAGTCGTGTGCTGCCTAGGGTGCGGCGACGATGACTGTGCAAGAGTGGACGACCGAACAGAATCTGCGGAGGAACCATGCGCGTTGCGGTGCTCAACCGACCAGGCGAGATCGAGATCGTCGAACGTGCCAATCCGCAGCCAGGCCCCGAGCAGGTGCGGGTGCGCGTCGCGGCAGTGGGCGTGTGCGGCTCCGACACCCACTACTTCGACCACGGCCGCATCGGCAGCTACGTGGTCAAGACACCACTCGTGCTCGGGCACGAGGCGAGCGGGGTCATCGACGCCGTCGGGCCGGGCGTCGACCAAGCGCGGGTCGGCCAGCGGGTGTCCATCGAGCCGGGTGTGCCCTGCCGCAAGTGTGAGCAGTGCCTGGCCGGCCGCTACAACCTCTGCCCGCAGATGCGCTTCCACGCCACCCCGCCGATCGACGGGTCGCTCGCCGAGCTGGTCGTGACCCACGAGGCGTTCGCCCACCCGGTTCCCGACTCGGTCTCCGATGAGGCTGCCGCGTTGCTCGAGCCCCTGTCGGTCGGCATCTGGTCGGCGCGCAAGGCCCACGTCGGGGTCGGCAGCCGAGTGCTCGTCACCGGGGCGGGGCCCATCGGGCTCGTCGCGGTGCAGGTGGCCCGGGCCGCCGGTGCCGTGGCCATCACCGTGGTCGACGTCAACGACGAGCGGCTTCGGGTCGCAACCGACCTCGGCGCCACGACCGTCGTCAACCCCTCCCGAGACGACCTGTCCGACGCCATCGCCGGCGCCGCGCCCCACGCCCTCATCGAGTGCACCGGCAACGCGGCCGTGACCAAGCAGGGGGTCAGTGCCCTCGCTCCGGCCGGTAGAGCCGTTCTCGTGGGCATGGGCGGCGACGAGGTGTCGTTGCCGCTGTCGGCGATCCAGGAGCACGAGCTCGTGGTCACCGGCACCTTCCGCTACGCCAACACCTGGCCGACGGCGATCGGGATGGTCGCGACCGGCATCGTCGACCTCGACCGTCTCGTCACCTCCCGGCATACTCTCCAGGAGAGCGCGGCGGCGCTCGTCGCCGGTCGCAGTGACCCGAAGGGCATCAAGGCCGTCGTCTCGCCGCAACGCTGACCTGCCGGCCAGACCGATGCCCGCGTCTTCGCAACCAGACCAAGGACCCCCATGAGTGACCGCACCCTCGTCGCCGGAGTCGACAGCTCGACCCAGGCGACCAAGATCGTCGTGTGCGACGCGCAGACCGGGGAGGTCGTGCGCGCCTCCCGCGCTCCCCATCCCGACGGCACCGAGGTGCACCCCGACCGCTGGTGGGAGGCCTACACGCTGGCGAGTGGTGACGGCATCCTCGACGGTGTCGACTCGATCGCGGTCGGGGGGCAGCAGCACGGCATGGTGACCCTTGACGACGACGACGAGGTGGTGCGCGACGCGCTGCTCTGGAACGACACCCGCAGCGCCACCGCAGCGGCCGACCTCGTCGCCGAGCTGGGTGGGGCCCCCGCCTGGGTCGACGCCGTCGGCAGTGTTCCGGTCGCCAGCTTCACCGTCACCAAGCTGCGGTGGCTCGCCGAGCACGAGCCCGACAACACAGCCCGGGTCGCGCGGGTGGTCCTGCCCCACGACTGGCTGACCGGCCGCATCCTCAAACAGGGCATGGGCTTCGAACGGTGGAGCACCGACCGCGGTGACGCCTCGGGCACCGGCTACTGGTCGGCAGCCACGGGCGAGTACCGGCTCGACCTGGTCGAGCGCGCACTCGGTCGCGTCGTCGAGGTGCCCGAGGTGATCGCCCCTGCCGCCGCGGCAGGGCGTACCTCGTCCGGCTTGATCGTGGCCGCGGGCACCGGCGACAACATGGGCGCGGCCCTCGGTCTCACGCTCACCCCGGGTGACGTCGTGGTCTCCCTCGGCACCAGCGGCACGGTGTTCACCCCGACCGACGGGCCGATCCGCGACGAGACCGGCGCCATCGCCGGCTTCGCCGATGCCACCGGGCGCCACCTGCCCCTCATGTGCACCCTCAACGCCGCCAGGGTACTGAGCGCGACGGCCACCATGATGGGCGTTGACCTGCCCACCCTCGACCGGCTGGCGCTCGAGGCCGAGAGCGGCGCCGGGGGTCTGTCGGTGCTGCCCTACCTCGACGGCGAACGCACGCCTGACCTGCCGCTCGCCACGGGCACGCTCAGCGGGCTCACCCGCGCCAACGCCACACCGGCCAACCTCGCCCGGGCCGCTGTCGAGGGGATGCTGTGCAACCTCGTGGCCGGCGTCGATGCCCTCCGCGCCCACGGGGTGCGGGTCGACCGGGTGCTACTCATCGGCGGGGCAGCCGCGTCACGGGCCGTGCGGGAGATCGCGCCGGGTCTGTTCAAGGCACCGGTCGTCGTACCCACCCCGGCCGAGTACGTCGGCATCGGCGCCGCCCGCCAAGCCGCGTGGGCGTTGTCGGGCGAGCCCGAACCCCCGTCGTGGCAGCTCGTGCTCGACTCCGAGTACGACGTTCCCGCCGTCGACACCTCCGACGTCATCGGGCGGTACGCCACCCTGCTCGCGACCATGCACGGCCGCTGAGAACAAGTCGCCCGCGCGAACCCTGCCGCGTCCGATCCCTGCGGTCGGATGCCGCCCATCGCCGCGTCGACCCCGCCACGGTCCGGTTCCTGCGGCCGGATGCCGCTCAGCCAGCGCACCCACCCGTCGCGGTCCGATCCCCGCGGTCGTCACATACGTTCGGGCGCCTCGATACCGAGCAGGTCGAGACCGGTGGTCATCACCCGCAGCACGACCGCGCACAGCGTGAGCCGTGACTCCTTGACCGAGTCGAGCTCGGCCTTGAGCACGGGGCAATGCTCGTAGAAGGCCGAGAACGACTGCGCCAGCTCGAAGAGATAGCCCGCCAACCGGTGCGGCTCGTAGGTGGCCCCGACCTCGGCCACGACGTCGCCGAAGCGGAGCAGGGCGGTGGCCAACGCCCGTTCCTGCGGCTCACCCAGCACGACGGGAGCACGCTGCGACAGCGGGTCGAGGCCGGCCGACCGGAAGATCGAGCGAACCCGGGCGACCACGTACTGCAGGTAGGGGCCGGTGTTCCCGGTGAGCGAGACCATCCGGTCGAGGTCGAAGACGTACTCGCTGCTGTGGGCCACCGTCAGGTCGGCGTACTTCACGGCGCCGATCCCGACCTGCCGGGCGACGGCGGCGCGGGTGTCGGCGTCGAGGTCGGGGCGGGCCTCGTCAATGACGGCCTCAGCTTTGGCGACCGCCTCCTCCAGCAGGGCGACGAGGCGCAGAGACGCCCCCGACCGGGTCTTGAGGATCTTGCGGTCCTCGCCCAGCACATTGCCGATCTGCACGTGAACAGGAGTCACCGACTCGGGCAGCCACCCTGCCTTGCGCGCCGTGTCCCACACCATGTTGAGGTGCAACGCCTGAGTGGCGCCGATGACGTACAGGGCTCGGTCGGCCCCGAGCTTCGCGACCCGGTAGCGAATGGTGGCCAGGTCGGTGGTGCCGTAGCCGTAGCCGCCGTCAGACTTGCGGATGATGAGCGGCACCGGCTTGCCCTCCCGCCCGGTGTAGCCGTCGAGAAACACGCAGAGCGCACCCTCCGACATGACGGCGATGCCGCTCGCCTCAAGCTCGTCGCAGATGGCGCGCAGGTCGTCGTTGTACATCGACTCGCCGGCCAGGTCGTCGTCGGTCAGCGTCACGCCGAGCATCGAGTAGACCTTGTTGAAGTAGGCCTTCGAGAGTTCGACGAGCTCGTGCCAGAGCCGCATCGTCTCTTCATCGCCGGCCTGAAGCGCGACCACCCGCGACCGGGCCCGCACGTTGAAGTCACCGGCGCTGCCACTGGGCTCGGCCTTCTCGGCGGCGTCGAACTTGACCCGCGCGCCCTGGTAGAACACGTTCGGGTCGGTCACGAGCAGCTCGGCCTCGGCCGACCCCTCGCCGACCTCGAGCAGGTGCTCGATGAGCATGCCGAAGGGCGTGCCCCAGTCGCCGACGTGGTTCTGCCGGATGACGTGGTGGCCGAGGTGCTCGAGCGTGCGCGCCAGCGAGTCACCGACGATCGTCGTGCGGAGGTGGCCGACGTGCATCTCCTTGGCCACGTTGGGTGAGGAGTAGTCGATCGGGATGACCTCGCGCTGCTGCATCACCACCCCCACCCGGTCGTGCGCCGCGATGTCGTCGACCAGGCTTGCGAGCCAGGCACTCGAGAAGGTGATGTTGACGAAGCCCGGGCCGCTCACCTCAACGGTGTCGCACATACCGTCTGTGTCGGGGAGGGTCTCGAGGGCTGCCACGATCTTCGTTGCCACCTCGCGAGGCGGCAGACCGACCTTCTTGGCCAGCGCGAGCGCCACGTTGACCTGCACGTCGGCGAACTGCGAGGCGCGCAGCACCGGGTCTGCGTCGCGGAACTGCTCACCGAGCGCTGCGGCGATGGCGGACTGCACCACGGGAGTGAGGGCGAGCAGCGGGGAGACCATGCCGCCAGTTTATGGGCGTCGGGCCAGTGCTCGCGCCGCAGTTTCGTGTCGGCGACGGGGCCCCGCGGCGGGTCAGACACCAGCGGGACGGCATCCACCCGAGTGAGTGGATGCCGTCCCGCGGCGACGGTCGGTTCGCTCAGCTGCCGTCGCGACCGAATCCTGCTCGGCGGGCGGCATCCTCGTTGTAGAACCAGACATCGGGCTCGGCGCCGTCGTAACCCTCGTCACCTGGGGCGGCGAAGCTCTTGCGATCGGTCCATGCCTTGACGGGGTGGGCCAGGGGCTGGGCGCCGTCGTCGAGCGGACAGGCCGAGCCGATGCCGTAGCCCCCGTCGATAACCTCGTCGAAGCCCGAGATCCGCCGTTCGGCACCGGTCGGGGCTTCGGCGGGCGAGGCCTCGTCAGCCTCGGTGTCCTGGTTCGGCTCAGCGGACACTGGTTCGGCCACTGGCTCTTCGGCCGGCTTTTCCGCCGACGCGACCGGTGACTCGGCGGGCGAGGTGGCCTCGGACGCGTCGGACGCGTCGTCGTCGGTGTCTGCCATCGCCGACTCAGTGACCTGCGCCGGGGCGGCGCTCTCGGCTGACGAGGCTTCGGTGTCGCTACCACTCTCGGGGGCGGCTTCAGACGGAGTGTGGGCCGCGAACCCCTCGTCGGTGTTGTCGGCCACCTCGTCACCCTCGTCGAGGCCGGGCTCGCCCGGTGTCGTGGCCCAGGGCTGGCCGCGGTGGTCTCCGGGGTCGTTGTCGGGCGGCCCCCCGGCCACCAGCACGTCGTCACGCTCGCCCAGCGCCGGCACCAAGACCTCCGTGGGCTGCGTGGCGGTGGCCACCTCCGGGCCGTCGTCGGTGTCGAGCGGTTTCACGGCATCCGCCTCCGGTTCTCCGACGGCTTCAGCAGCACCAGGGTCAGCGGTCGCTGCGGCGCTTCCCGGGGTCTCTGGCTTGGCAGTGCTTCTCTTCTTCTTCTTCATGTCTTCGTCGTACCCGTCAGCAGCCGCTTCCTCCCCTGCTGTGGCGAAGGGGTCTTGCGCGTCGGCCAGGTCGGGCTCGTCGTCATGGTCGTCCAATGTGCTGGCGCCGCCGAGCACACCGGTGTTCTCAGTCGTCGGGGCGTCCGGCCCGGAGGCCCTCGCGGTGCTCTGGTCGCGCTCGGCGGTCTCCTCGTCCGCCTGCTGCGGGGCCGAGGCTGAGTCAGGGCGCGAGTCAGGGTCTGAGTCAGGGTCTGAGTCATCGTCGCGCTGACCGACCCGGTGACCCTCATCGTCGGTGGTCACGTCGGGGTCGATCCGGTCGGCCTCGCGGGCGAGGTCGTCACGTTCGGCCTTGACCCCGTCAGCCGCCGCCCGTTGGGCGTGGGCCTGGTCCTCCAGCGTCGCAGCTGCGGCCTCCTTCTCGTCGGCCTCAGCGCGCGCGTCGGCCGCGATCCGCTCCGTGACCGAGGCACGGTCGGCGCGCTCCTGCAGCAGCGGCGCCTTCTCCTGCGCCTCGGCACGCAGCTCGCCGGCCTGGAAGCGACGTTCGTCGAGCACCCGGCGTCTGCGCGACGACATCACCACCCAGACGACGACCAGGATCACGACGACAGCGAGTGCGATCCAGAGGATCGTCTTGGTGGAGGCGGACATGGCTACCCCTTCAGGTCAGGCTCGGTTGCATCTGTTGCACAGAAACCTACCGGCGCCGGGGTGGGTCGGTTCACGAACTGGCCAGGCAGGGACCGTCGGGCTCTCGTTTCTGACCCTGGCCCGACCGGTTGCTGGCCCTCGCCCGACCCACTGGGCCCTTCCTGCTCAGCCGAGCCCGAGGCGCGTCGCGGTGGTCGCGCGCATCTCGACCTTGCGGATCTTTCCGGTCACCGTCATCGGGAACTCGTCGACGATCTCGACGTAGCGGGGAATCTTGTAGCGAGCGAGCTTGCCTTC
>JBBSTU010000130.1:0-11189 GCA_038235595.1 Actinomycetales bacterium
ACCAACAGCGCCGACACCAACAGCGCCGACACCAACAGCGCCGACACCGGTGGGCCCAACGAGAGCGCGAGCCGGCCGCCCGAGGTCACGGCCGCCCTGACGGGGCCCGACGCACCCAAGGGGGCCGGTGAGCCAGTCACCGCAGCAGCGCCGCCTCGCAAGCGTGCCCCGCGCGCCACCAAGAGCACGACGAAGAAGGCGGCGGCCCCCAAGGCTGACGCCCCTGACGCCGCTGACGCCCCTGACGCTGCGGCTGCGAGGACCGCCAAGAAGGCCACCAGCGCGAAGGCCACCATCAGCAGGCCCCCGCGCGCCACTCGAAGCGCGACGAAGAAAGCCACCGCGAGCGCGATCCAGGATGTGCTCCCGAGCGGCGCCGGCGCGAGCACCGAGGACACGGCGACCGGCGAGACCACTGCAACCAGCCCGACCACTGCAACCAGCGCGACCACTGCGATCAGCGAGGCCTCTGCGAACGGCGAGGCCTCTGCGAACGGCGAGACGGTGGCCGAGGTGGCTCCGGTGAAGAAGGCGGTGCGCAAGCGCGCGACCCGCAAGCAGGCTGCCCCCGTCGTCAGCTCCGACGCGAGCGAGGCCGTGCGCGAGCTGGTGACCCGGTCGGCGGCCGCCGCAGACGACGCCGCCAGCGCCGACCCCCTCGGCTCGGTTCCGGCGACGGGTCCGCTGAGCACCGGGCCCGATGAAGCCGCCGAGGCCGACGAAGCTGCTGAGGCCGACGAGTCGACGCAGAGCCAGACTGCGGGTCCGCCCGCCCTGAGCGTGCTGTTCCAGGCGCCCGACACGGGCAGCCCGGCCGCCAAGGCACCGGCAGGGCGACGCCGTCGAGCGGCCGCTCCGGCCGGTGCTCCCGGCACCCACGAGACCGCGGTGGTGCTCGCTCCCGAGCGGCCTCTGGAGCAGGACGCCCCAGCCACCCCAGCCAGCTCGGCGAGCCGCAGTGGCGACGCCACTGACGCTACTGACGCCACTGACGCTGATGGCCGTGACGACACTGGCGAGAACGCCGACGCCAGTGTGGCCGACGAGCCCAGTGAGGCCGCCGAGACCAGCGAGGCCGCCGAGACCAGCGAGCGACCGAGCCGTCGGAACCGCTCCAACCGGGGCGGCCGGTCCAGGCGCGGTCGCGACGCGAACGACGCAGGAAGCGGCGCCGGATCTACTGCCGAGGAGGGCGTGGACGCCGGGGGCGGCGAGAGCCCGACCGATGGTGGCCGCGGCGGTCGCCACGAACCGAGTGACAGCGAAGACTCTGGAGACTCGAGTGGCTCTGGTCAGTCTGACGAGACTGAAAATGGGTCGTCTGACGATGACAACGCGCCTCGCCGTTCGCGGCGGCGTCGCGGCGGCAAGGGCCGACGTGGCCGGGGCGGAAACGACGAGCCCGAGACCGAGTCGGCAGCGGCATCCGCGACTGGGTCCACGAAGCATGCCGACGTCGACGATGCCGGCGACAACGATGGCGCCAGTGATGCGGGTGATACCGGCGCTGCGGCGTCGAGCGGCTCCGATGACGACCAGGGCGACGAGGAGAGCGCGTCGAGCCGGCGTCGGCGGCGTCGGCGCCGTTCGGGGGGCTCGACCGACGGGTCTGACGAGTCGCCGAACGTCTCGACCCGAGTGCGTCAGCCGCGGGCCCAGAGCGACGAGCCGGTGGCCGTGCGCGGCTCGACCCGGCTCGAGGCGAAGAAGCAGCGTCGCCGCGAGGGCCGTGAGGCCGGGCGTCGACGCACGATCATCACCGAGGCAGAGTTCCTGGCCCGCCGCGAGGCGGTCGACCGCGTCATGGTCGTACGCAACAAGCACGGCCGCACCCAGATGGGCGTGCTCGAGGACGGCGTGCTCGTCGAGCACTACATCGACCAGGCCACCAACGTCTCGATGGCCGGCAACATCTACCTCGGCCGGGTGCAGAACGTGCTCCCGTCGATGGAGGCGGCGTTCGTCGACATCGGCAAGGGCCGCAACGCCGTGCTCTACGCCGGCGAGGTCAACTGGGATGCCGCTGGGCTCGAGGGCAACCAGCCCAAGCGCATCGAGAACGCCCTCGGCTCCGGCCAGGCCGTGCTCGTGCAGGTGACCAAGGACCCCATCGGCCACAAGGGCGCCCGGCTCACCTCGCAGATCTCACTGCCCGGCCGCTACCTCGTCTACGTCCCCAACAGCTCGATGACGGGCATCAGCCGCAAGCTGCCCGACACCGAACGTGCCCGGCTCAAGAAGATCCTGCGCGACGTCGTGCCCGAGTCGGCCGGGGTCATCGTTCGCACGGCTGCAGAGGGAGCCAGCGAGGACGAGCTGCGCGCCGACGTCGAGCGGCTGACCGCGACCTGGGAGGCGATCTCGAGCCAGGCCGAGGCGGCCACGAACGGCAAGGCCGGCAAGAGCAAGGGCCGCAAGAAGAACGGTGGAGCGGGCTCCAGCCCCGTGGCGAACGCACCGGCGCTGCTGCACGGCGAGCCCGACCTCACCGTGCGCGTCATCCGCGACGTCTTCAACGAGGACTTCTCCTCGCTCGTCGTCTCCGGAGACCAGGCCTGGGATGAGATCCACCCCTACATCACCTCCGTGGCCCCCGACCTGGCCGAACGGGTCACGAAGTGGACGGGCGAGGGTGACCTGTTCACGTACCACCGGGTCGACGAGCAGCTCGCCAAGGCCATGGACCGCAAGGTGTGGCTGCCCAGTGGCGGTTCCCTCGTGATCGACCGCACCGAGGCGATGACCGTCGTCGACGTCAACACCGGCAAGTTCGTCGGCTCGGGTGGCAACCTCGAGGAGACGGTCACCAAGAACAACATCGAGGCGGCCGAGGAGATCGTGCGTCAGCTACGGCTGCGCGACATCGGCGGCATCATCGTGGTCGACTTCATCGACATGGTGCTCGAGAGCAACCGCGACCTCGTCGTCCGACGTCTGCTCGAGTGCCTGGGGCGCGACCGCACCAAGCACCAGGTCGCGGAGGTCACCTCGCTCGGTCTCGTGCAGATGACGCGCAAGCGCGTCGGATCCGGACTGATCGAGGTGTTCGGCGAGACCTGCTCCCACTGCAACGGTCGCGGCTTCATCATCCACAGCGAACCGGTCGACCGCGGTGCCGGCTCGACGGACTCTCACGACTCGGCCGGTGCCGGTCGCTCCGGTTCGGGCAGCTCGGCGAGCTCGAGCAGCACGAGCGGCTCGGGGAACGGCGGTCGGGGCAGGCGGGGCAGCCGCGGTTCCGACGACTCCCGGGGCGGCTCGTCGACGGGCGCCGGCGCATCGAACGGGGCAAGCGCGCCAACGGCCGGCACCGCTCCCGAGCCGCCGAAGCACCACGGGCCGACAGCGGCCCAGATCGCCGCTGCGGCCCATGCTGCGGCCCTCAAGACCACTGCGGCCCACCCGGTCGCTGAGGTGGCCGAGGCGGCTGTCAGCATCGCGGACGACCTCGCGGCCGAGCTGGCCTCAGCGGCGAGCCCCACCGGGATCGACCGGGCCATCGAGGCACAGGTCTCGAGCACACCCGACATCCCCGAGCCGGCCGGTATCCCCGCCGTCGACCCTGCTGACGACTCCGAAGACGCAACCGTGCGGCCTGACGACCAGATGCCCGCCACGCAGTCGACGGTGACCGTCGCAGACGGCAGCGGGAACGACGCACCGGCTGCCCGACCTCGTCGCCGCCGCGGACGGGTGATGGCCCCGGCAGGGCCGCCACGTCCGGCCGGGTCCGAGGCCGACCACGAGGGGGTCGCCCCACAGTGAGCTCATCGACCCCAGCCACCCCGGCCACCCCGGCCAACCGAGCGACGGCCGTCACCTGAGGGATCTGGTTGCCGCCCGTTCCCTCGGTTTGGTACGGGAGCCTCCCTGCCGGTAATCTTGACCCTCGGTGCGCCCACCGGGCCCGTGTTGACGGGCCGGTACCGAAAGTGGCGTTCCAACCCGTTACGAGAAAGTGAGTTCGACGTGTACGCGATTGTTCGCGCAGGTGGTCGCCAGGAGAAGGTTTCCGTGGGCGATGTCCTCCTCATCGACAAGATCAAGGGGTCGGGGCAGGCCGGCGACGCCGTCGAGCTCACGCCGCTGTTGCTCGTCGACGGCACCACGGTGACCTCCGACGCC
This sequence comes from Actinomycetales bacterium, assembly GCA_038235595.1. Classification (GTDB taxonomy): domain Bacteria; phylum Actinomycetota; class Actinomycetes; order Actinomycetales; family Dermatophilaceae; genus DSM-29435. Next base: position 4,126 of record JBBSTU010000130.1, read on the forward strand.
GACAAGCTGGCCAAGGTGTCGGTCAAGGCCGAGGTCGTCAAGGCGGCCAAGGGCCCCAAGATCGTCATCATGAAGTTCAAGAACAAGACCGGCTACCGCAAGCGTCAGGGCCACCGTCAGCCGCTGACCCAGGTCAAGATCACGTCCATCGACGCCTGATCAGCCCGGAACCCAGAGACTCACGAGAGAAGGACTGACATGGCACACAAGAAGGGTGCGTCCTCGACCCGCAACGGTCGGGACTCGAACGCACAGTTCCTCGGCGTCAAGCGTTTCGGTGGCCAGAAGGTCAACGCGGGCGAGATCATCGTCCGTCAGCGCGGCACGCACTTCCACCCCGGTGACGGCGTCGGCCGCGGCAAGGACGACACCCTGTTCGCCCTCGTCGCCGGTGCGGTCAAGTTCGGCACCAAGCGCGGGCGCAAGACGGTCAACATCGAGCAGCCGGAGCCTGTTTCCGCTGAGTGACCCGGTCGATCGATCCGATCACCACTGATTCTCCGGAAGGGCGGGCCCGCGGGGCCCGCCCTTTCGCATCTCCCTCATCTGGAAAGAGTGACCCTCATGGCAGTGACCTTCGTCGACCGCGTCGTGCTGCATCTCAGCGCCGGCTCGGGCGGGCACGGTGTGGCGTCGGTCAAACGTGAGAAGTTCAAGCCGCTCGGTGGCCCCGACGGCGGCAACGGCGGACGTGGCGGCTCGGTGATCCTGCGGGTCGACCCCCAGTCCACCACCCTGCTCGACTACCACCGTCACCCGCACCGCGGCGCCCCCAACGGCAAGCCCGGAGCGGGCGACGAGCGCAACGGCGCCGACGGCGGTGACCTGGTGCTGCCCGTGCCCGAGGGCACCGTCGTCAAGGACGGTTCCGGGGCGCTGATCATCGACCTGGTCGGGATCGGCACCGAGCACGTCATCGCGGCCGGCGGCCGCGGGGGGCTGGGCAACCGGGCCCTCAGCTCGGCCCGCCGCAGGGCGCCGGGCTTTGCTCTGCTCGGTGAGCCGGGTGAGGACATCGACGTCGTGCTCGAGCTCAAGTCTCTCGCCGACGTGGCCCTTATCGGCTTCCCGAGCGCCGGCAAGAGCTCGCTGGTCTCGGTGGTCTCGGCGGCCAAGCCGAAGATCGCCGACTACCCCTTCACCACTCTCGTGCCCAACCTCGGTGTCGTGACGGCCGGATCGAGCCGGTTCACCATCGCCGACGTGCCGGGCCTGATCCCAGGCGCCCACGAGGGCAGGGGGCTGGGTCTGGAGTTCCTGCGCCACGTCGAGCGCTGCTCGGTGCTGGTGCACGTCATCGACTGCGCGACCCTCGAGCCGGGCCGCGACCCGATGACCGACCTCGACGTCATCGAGAAGGAGCTCTCGCTCTACGTTCCCGACGCCGACCTCGGTGGCCGCCCCCTGGCTGAGCGCACCCGCATCGTCGTGCTGAACAAGGCCGACGTGCCCGAGGCGCGTGAGCTCGCCGAGATGGTCAAACCCGACCTCGAGGCTCGTGGCATCGAGGTGTACATCATCTCGGCTGTAGCGCACCAGGGCCTGCGTGAGCTGACCTTCGCCATGGCGCGGCACGTCGATGCGGCCCGGGCCCAGCTCGAGCAGGTCGTGCCCCCGCGGGTCGTGCTGCGGCCACGTTCGGTCGACGACCACGGCTTCGAGGTCAAGCGCGAGAGCGGCTCCGGAGGCGAGGTCGAAGGCGACTTCTACCGGATCACCGGGGTGCGACCCGTTCGTTGGGTGCGCCAGACCGACTTCTCCAACGACGAGGCTGTCGGCTACCTCGCCGACCGGCTGGCCCGCCTTGGGGTCGAGGAGGCGCTGTACAAGGTCGGTGCCGTGGCCGGAGACACGGTCGTCATCGGCGCCGGAGACGACGGCGTCATCTTCGACTGGGAGCCGACGCTCCAGGCCGGGGCCGAGCTGCTCGGCAGCCGCGGCACCGACCTGCGTCTCGAGGAGCCGTCGCGGCCGACCCGTGACGAGAAGCGAGAAGCCCAGGCCAACCGCTACGCCGCCCGCGCCGCCACCCAGGAAGAGCTCGAGGCCGAGCGCCGCTCGGGCCTGTGGCAGCTGCGCCGGCACGAGGTCGACGAGGACGAGCCGACCTCCTGACGGCCCACCGCCGGCGGCTTCAAGAAATAGTTGGCCTCTCGGCCTCGGCAGAGTGGTCCCCGACCGGCATCCGGGGTGGCTGGTCGAGGGGCCGCGGGATCGGCGTGTTCTAGGGTGACCGTCATGAGCTCGTGGGGCGCACTGCTGCGCCGGGGACACCTCGGCACCGAGGCCGACCGAGCGACCTATCGCACCCTCCACACGGCCCTGCTCGCCTCGCCGCCGCTGCGCACCGGGCTGCATGCCGCCTCGGCCGAGCGCGCCCTGAAGCACCTGCGCACCCTGCTCGGGGCGCCGGCCCTGGCCATGACCGACACGAGCTCCCTGCTCGCCTGGGAGGGCAGCCGCGCCCACCACTCACCCCAGACGACGGTCATCGCCGCTCCGACGCTCGAACACGGACGCACCACGGTGCTCGACGGCACCGACATCGCCTGCCCCGAACCGTCGTGCACCGTGCGTCAGGCCGTGGTCGCGCCCCTCGACGTCGACGGGCTGGTGGTCGGCACCCTGCAGGTGTTCACCGACCATGCCTCAGCGGGGCTCGTGCGGGCCACCAACGAGGTGGCCCGCTGGGTCTCGGGACAGCTTGAGCTCGCTGAGCTCGACGCCTCGCGCACCCGGCTGATGGAGGCCGAGGTGCGGGCCCTGCGGGCCCAGATCAGCCCGCACTTCATCTACAACTCCCTGACGGCGATCGCCTCCTTCACCCGCACCGACCCCGAGCGGGCCCGCGAGCTGCTGCTCGACCTGGCCGAGTTCACCCGCTACTCCTTCCGGCGCCACGGTGAGTTCACGACCCTCGCTGAGGAGCTGCACTCGATCGAGGCCTACCTGGTGATCGAGAAGGCCCGCTTCGGAGACCGGCTGACCGTGACCCTGCGCGTGGCGCCGGAGGTGCTCCCCGTCGTGGTGCCCTTCCTCTGCCTCCAGCCGATCGTCGAGAACGCGGTGCGGCACGGGCTGGAGGGCAAGGCCGGGCCGGGCGAGATCAGCATCCTGGCCCACGACGTCGACCGCGACTGTGTCGTCATCATCGAGGACAACGGCGTCGGCGAGGACCCCGAGCGGGTGCGCCGTGCGCTCGCGGGCGACGACGGGGCCGACTCGGTGGGCCTGGCCAACGTCGACGAACGGCTGCGGGCCACCTTCGGCGACGACTACGGCCTTGTCGTCGAGACCGCCCAGGGGGCTGGGACGCGCGTCGTCGTGCGGCTGCCCAAGTTCCGGCCGGGAGTCTACGTATGAGCCTGCCGCCGGCAGCCGGGCCTGACGGGGGTGCCCTGCCGGCCCTGACCACGCTGCGTGTGCTCGCGGTCGACGACGAGGCGCCGGCGCTGGACGAGCTGGTGTGGATGCTGGGCCGTCACCCTCAGGTGGGCCGCGTGCTCTCGGCGGCCTCCGGCGAGGCGGCGCTGCGGGTGCTGCACGAGCAACAGGTCGACGCGATCTTTCTCGACGTTCAGATGCCCGGCCTCAGCGGTCTCGACCTCGCCCGGGTGCTCTCGCGGTTCGCCGCAGCGCCGCCCGTGGTGTTCGTCACCGCCCATGAGCAGCACGCGGTCGACGCCTTCGAGCTCAACGTCGTCGACTACGTGCTGAAGCCGGTGCGCGACGAGCGGCTCTCCGAGGCGGTCCGCCGGGTCGCACACGCCGTCGAGGGCAGAGAGCAGGGTGGCTCGGGCGCCACGAGCGACGACGAGACCATCGTCGTCGAGCTCGGCGGCGTGAGCCGCCTCCTGCCGCGGGCCGACGTGATGTGGGTCGAGGCCCACGGCGACTACGCGAGGCTGCACACGGCATCCGATAGCCACCTCGTGCGGATGCCGCTGACGACCCTCGCCGACGAGTGGCACGACTCCGGCTTCGTGCGCATCCACCGCAGCTTTCTCGTCTCGCTCGGGCACATCGCCGAATGGCGCACCGAGGCCGGGCGCACGACGGTGGTCGTCGGCGGTCACGAGCTCATGGTCAGCCGGCGGCACGCCCGCGCCCTGCGCGCCCTGCTCGTGCGTCGCGCCCAGCCCCGTGCGCGAGGTGGCGGATGAGCTCTGACGACGTGCGGGCCCGGGTGCGGGTGGTGAGCCCCCGCACCTCGGCAGCCCGCACCCGGACCACGTCGATCGCCTCGGAGATCGACGAACAGACCCGGCTCGGTGAGGTGTACATCGTCTCGTTGATGCGCAGCCAGCTGCGCCTCGCGATCGGGGTGCTCGCCGTGCTGGCGGTGACGCTCGGTGGGCTGCCGCTGCTCTTTCACCTCGTGCCGCAGATCGGGCGCGTCGAGCTGTTCGGTGTGCCGCTGCCCTGGTTGCTGCTGTCGGTGTTCGCGTTCACCGAGATCATCGGGCTCGGCTGGCTCTACGTGCGCCAGGCCGAGAAGAACGAAGACGACTTCAGCGACCTGCTGGAGGGTCGGTGAACCCCGCCGCCACGATCGGGGCCATCATCGTGGTGTCGATCGCGTCGCTCGCCGTCGGCGCGTTCGGGCTGCGGTTCTCACGCACCGTGAGCGACTTCTACGTTGCCTCACGTGGGGTCGGCCCGTTGCTCAACGCGTCGGCCATCAGCGGCGAGTATCTCTCTGCCGCATCGTTTCTCGGCGTCGCCGGGCTGATCCTGGCCCGCGGGGTCGACATGCTCTGGCTGCCCGTCGGCTGGACGGCGGGCTACCTGCTGCTGCTCGTGTTCGTCGCGGCCCCGTTGCGCCGCTCCGGCGCCTATACGCTGCCCGACTTCGCCCAGCTGCGCACCGAGTCGCAGACGGCGAGGCGCGTCTCGAGTGCCCTCGTGGTTGCGATCGGCCTGCTCTACCTGATCCCGCAGTTCCAGGGGGCCGGGTTGACCCTGCGTACGCTGACCGGGGCCCCGTCGTGGGTCGGCCAGGTCGCCGTCGCTGTCGTCGTGTGCCTGGCCGTGCTGCCCGGCGGCATGCGCAGCGTCACCCTCGTGCAGGCCTTCCACTACTGGCTCAAGCTGCTGGCACTGTTGACGCCCGTCTTCTTCCTACTGGTCGCCCTCGCCGCCCGGGGCGGCGCCGACGCGGTCGGCACGCTCGGCACCGTCGACGTCGCAGACTGGGTCGAGCCGCTGGCGGGCGACCACGCGCTCTACCTGACGTACTCGCTCGTGCTCGCCACCTTCTTCGGCGCGATGGGCCTCCCGCACGTGGTCGTGCGTTTCTACACCAACCCCGACGGGCGGGCCGCCCGACGCACCACTCTGGTCGTGCTCGCGCTGCTCTCCGGGTTCTACCTGCTGCCGATCCTCTACGGCGTGCTGGGGCGACTGCTGGCCTTCGACCTGGTGGCCGCGGGACGCACCGACTCGGTCGTGCTCGAGCTGCCGAGCCGGGTGTTCGACGGGGTGCTCGGCCAGGGCTTGACCGCCCTGGTGGGGGCCGGCGCGTTCGCTGCGTTCCTGTCGACCTCCACCGGGCTCGTGGTGTCGGTGGCGGGAGTGCTGAGCCAGGACCTGCTGCGGTCGGGGCCCGGTCACCGACACGGCATCCGCACCTTCCGGATGGCCACCGTCATCGCGGTCGCCGTGGGGGTGGCCCTGACCTTCCTGTCGGTCAACGTGCCCGTCGCGCACGCCGTCGAGCTGGCGTTCGCGGTGGCGGCCTCGACCTTCTGCCCTCTGCTCGTGCTCGGCATCTGGTGGCGGGGGCTCACCGCCATCGGGGCGGTGGCCGGTCTCGTCGTCGGAGGCGGGCTGTCGGGGTCAGCAGTGGTCGCCACCACGTTCGGGGTCGACCGCGGTGACTGGCTGGGCGTGATCATCTCCCAGCCGGCTGCCGTGACCGTGCCGACCGCCTTCGCCACCATGGTGCTCGGCTCGTTGCTGACCCGCGCACGGCGCCCCGAACACGTGGCCCAGACCATGGTTCGCCTGCACGCGCCCGAGCACCTGGTGCTCAACCGCGGCCCGTTCCACCCCGAACGGGCGACCGTTCATCGCGTCGAACCGACCGCTCGGCGCCGCTAGAACCGCATCCGGCGACTCGTCGCCGCCGCTTGGCGACGGCACCTCCGTGCCCCCTGTACCGGCTCGCGTCGCGGCTCCTACGGTGGCACCGCCGGGCGAGCACTGGTGCCCGGAAGGTCCACGGCCGTAAGGTCCCCGGCGGCGCAGTCTGCCGCATCGACATCGCGACCCAACCCAGCGCCCCCGGAGGTGGCCTCAGTGAGCAAAGAAGCTCTCGAAACCGAAGATCCGAACATCGCCCTGCAGAACTCCGACGACTTCATCGAGCTGCGCAGGAAGTTCCGCAAGTTCGTCTTCCCGATGACCGGGGCCTTCCTGGCCTGGTACTTCCTCTACGTGCTGCTGGCCGTGCTGGCGCACGACTTCATGGGCACCAGGGCGATCGGCAACATCACGTGGGGCCTGATCCTGGGCCTGCTGCAGTTCGTGACCACCTTCACCATCACCATCGTCTACGTGCGCTGGGCGGGCCGCGAGTTCGACCCGCGGGCCGAGGCGCTGGCCCAGAAGATGGGGGCGCACAAGTGAACGCCGCACTCGCTCCCACGTTTGTGCCGGCCGCGACGACCGTCGGCAACCCGGCGATCAACATCGGCATCTTCGCCCTCTTCGTCGTGGTCACCCTGGCCATCGTCATCCGCGTCTCACGCAACAACAACACGGCGGCGGAGTACTACGCCGGCGGGCGGGCCTTCACGGGCCGGCAGAACGGCATCGCGATCGCGGGCGACTACCTCTCGGCCGCCTCGTTCCTCGGTATCGCTGGGGCCATCGCCGTCAACGGCTACGACGGGTTCCTCTACTCCATCGGCTTCCTCGTCGCGTGGCTCGTGGCCCTGCTGCTGGTGGCCGAGCTGCTGCGCAACGTCGGTAAGTACACGATGGCCGACGTGCTGAGCTTCCGGCTTCGCCAGCGCCCCGTGCGCATCGCGGCGGCCATCAGCACCCTCGCCGTCTCGTTC
>JBBSTU010000131.1:0-11147 GCA_038235595.1 Actinomycetales bacterium
CCGATCTCGCTCGGATGGGCGCTGGCCCACCGTAACCAGCTGCGTGCGGTCGTACTGGCCAACACCGCCGTGCACCAGCCCGCGGATGCTGCCGGCCCCGCCCTCATCCGTCTCGCCCACGCCCCGGGGGTGCGTCAGGCCAGCTGCGTCGCGACGCCGACCTTCGTGCGCGCCACGACGGCCCTGTCGCGCCCAGCCCTGCCGCGAGAGGTGCGCGACGCCTTCGCCGCACCGTACGGCTCCGCGTCACGCCGTCAGGCGGTGGGTGGCTTCGTGGCCGACATTCCCTTCGACCCCGGGCACCCGAGCGCGAGACGTCTCGACGAGATTGCCGAGCGGCTCTGCGAGCTCGCCGACGTGCCCGCCCTGCTGCTCTGGGGGCCCCGCGACCCGGTGTTCTCCGACGTGTACCTGCGCGACCTCCGACAACGGCTCCCGCACGCCGACGTGCACCGCTACGAGGGGGCCTCGCACCTGGTCACCGAGGATGCCCCACAGGCCGCGGCCCACGTGTGGCAGTGGCTCGCCGACCTCGTCGACCTCGCCGACGAGACGGATGCCGGCCGGACCGCAGTTGACGTCGGGTTCACCTCCCTGCGCTCCCCGCGGGGCGAGCAAGGCCGCCAACCCGACGCATCCGGGCCGGCACCGACGAACCGAGCGCCGATCGAGACTCTCTGGTCAGCACTGTCGGACCGGGCGGCCGACCCCGCCGCGGCGATCGTCGAGCTCGGTGCCCACGAGCGAAGAGTGTCGTTCGCCCAGCTGGAGGCAACCGTTCGAGACCTCGCGGCGGGTCTGGCCGGCGCGGGAGTGCGCCCGGGCCACCGGGTCGCCATGCTGGTACCACCGGGAGCCGACCTGACGGCGGCGGTCTACGCCTGCTGGCGCGTCGGCGCGTCCGTCGTGGTGGCCGACGCCGGCCTCGGTGTGAGCCGGATGGGTCGCGCGCTGCGCGGGGCCGCCCCCGACCACATCATCGGGATCGCCAAAGGGCTGCTGCTCGCCCGCACCGCCCGGGTGCCCGGACAGCTCATTGCGGCAGGCCCGCTCGACCGGGCCACCAGGGGGCTGCTGGGAGCCCACCACACCCTTGCCGATCTCGCCCGTAGCGGGCGTTCTCAGCCGCGGCCAGCACTCTCCCCGCCGCACGACGACGCCGAGATGGCGGTGCTGTTCACCTCGGGTGCCACCGGCCCACCCAAGGGTGTCGTCTACCGCCAGGGTCAGCTGCGGGCCCAGCTCGCCGCCCTGCGCACGACCTACGGCCTCACGACCGACGACCGTCTCGTCGCCGCGTTCGCTCCGTTCGCTCTCTACGGTCCGGCCCTCGGGCTCGGTTCGGCGGTGCCCGACATGGACGTCACCGCTCCCGGCACGCTGACCGCAACGGCCCTGGCCGACGCCGTATCGGCGATCGAGGGCACGGTCGTCTTCGCCTCGCCCGCCGCGTTGCGCAACGTGGTGGCCACGGCCCACGACCTGTCGCCGGAGCACCGGAGCGCACTGGCGGGCGTGCGGCTGCTCATGTCGGCGGGGGCACCGGTGCCCGCCTCCTTGCTGCGCGAGATGACCGCAGTGCTGCCTGTGGCCGAGGCGCACACCCCGTACGGCATGACCGAGTGCCTGCCCGTCGCCGACATCTCGCTGACCGAGATCGAGGCGCTGGGCACCGGCGACGGGGTGTGCGTCGGTCACCCGGTGGCGGGGGTCACGGTGGCCGTCAGCGCCCTCGACAACGAGGGACGCGCCGTCGGCGATGCGGCCGTGGCCGCAGGCGTCACCGGCGAGGTCTGCGTCAGGGCGGCTCACCTGAAAGACCGCTACGACCAGCTGTGGGCCACGGAACGGGCGAGCGGCCTGGGTTCGGGCTGGCACCGCACGGGAGACGTCGGGCACCTCGATGACGACGGTCGGCTCTGGGTGGAAGGCCGCCTCGTGCACGTCGTGACCGGCCCCGACGGGCCGGTCACCCCGGTCGGCGCGGAACAACGCATCGAGGGACTCCCCCAGGTGGCCATGGCTGCCGTCGTGGGCGTCGGCCCCAGCGCCACTCAGCAGACGGTGGTCGTGGTCGTACGTTCCGGTACCGCACCGCCCGGCGAGCCCAGAGACGGGCTGGCCGACCCCGACCTGTCTGCCGTCGTGCGCGCGTCGGCCGGGGTGCCCGTAGCAGCGGTGCTGGTGGCTCGGGCGCTGCCGGTCGACATCCGGCACGCCTCGAAGATCGACCGAGCCCACGTATCCGCTTGGGCCACAGGGGTGCTCGTGGGCAAACGGGTGAGGCGACCGTGAAGGTCCTCGTAACCGGCGCCAGCGGGATGCTGGGGCGGCAGACCGCGCTGGCGCTCGCCGCTCGAGGCGACCACGTGACGGTGCTGCAACGGCATCCGTCAGGACTGCCTCTGCCCGAGGTGCTCGCCGACGTGGCCGACCGTGACGCGGTGAGCGCGGCCGCAGCCGGTCACGATGCCGTTCTCCACCTTGCCGCCAAGGTGAACGTCACCGGTCGCTGGGCCGACTATGAGCGGGCCAACGTGCAGGGCACCGCATCAGTGGTCCAGGCGTGCACCGCGTCCGGAGTCGGCCGGCTGGTCCACGTGTCGTCGCCGTCTGTCGCTCACGCGGGCGCCTCCCTCGTCGGAGTCGGGGCCGAGGTGGCCGACCCGGCCCGGGCCCGGGGACATTACGCCCGCAGCAAGGCCCACGCCGAACAGATCGCGCTCGGTGGCGACGGAGACACGCTCGCGGTGGTCGCCATCCGGCCGCACCTGGTCTGGGGCCCCGGCGACACCCAGCTGGTGGGGCGCCTCGTCGAACGGGCTCGCAGCGGTCGCCTGCCGATCATCGGTTCGGGTGCTGCCCTCATCGACAGTACCTACGTCACCAATGCCGTCGATGCGCTCGTTGCCGCCGTCGACCGTTGCCGGGAGGCGCACGGTCACGCCCTCGTCGTGAGCAACGGGGAGCCACGGCCGGTCGGCGAGCTGATCGCCGACATCTGCCGTGCGGCGGGCGCCCCGGTGCCGACGCGCCACGTGCCCTTCCCCGCTGCCGCCCTGGTCGGCGGCCTCGTCGACGCGATCTGGGCCACGCGGCTCGCGCTGCCGTTCGGCGGCCCCCCCGGCGACCCACCTCTCACCCGGTTCCTCGCCGAACAGCTGTCGACCGCCCACTGGTTCGACCAACGCCGGACTCGGGAGCTGCTGCAGTGGGCACCCGCCGTGAGCCTCGAGCAGGGGCTCGCGGAGCTGGCCGACTCCTTCGGCACCACCTGACCGCCGGCTGAAGATTCGCTGACGGTTTTCCTTGACCCCGACCCCCGCGAGTCGGGACCCTCATCGGGTGAGGACATCCCCACCCGACCAGAGGAGACGAACATGAGCGGTGGTCTTGCGACGTACAGAGGGAAGCGTCGCGCAGCATCCTTCGCATCGGTCGCCGTAGCCACGACCGCCCTTCTCGCGAGCGGCGGCACGGTGACGGCAGCCAGCGCCTCGGCGCCGACGCCCGCTTCAAGCGACTGCTCCACCGACACGGCAGCAGCCGGCGCCGAGGCCAGAGTCATGGCCGGTTACGCGGGCGTCGACCCGAACTCCATGTCACTGGCCCAGTCGAGGGCCTGGGACGCTGCACTCCAGAAGCAGGTCCAACAGCGCGGCCTGGCCACGAGGGCAGCCACGGCCAAGTTCAAGACCATCACCATCGATGTGCGGGTGCACGTCATCACCCGGAACAACGGCACCGGCGGCGCCACGCCCAAGATGGTGCTCGACCAGATCAAGGTGCTCAACCGCGCCTACGCCGGCAAAACGGCATCCAACTCGACCTACAGCCCGTTCCGGTTCGTGGTCAAGTCGTACGACGTCACGCCGAATACCGACTGGTACAACTGGTCGATCAAGGACGATGAAAGGCCCGCCAAGAAGGCGCTGCACCAGGGCGGCTACGACGACCTCAACATGTACGTCACGGGCTTGAGCGACGGTCTGCTGGGCTACGCCTACTACCCGCAGGACCAGGTCGGCTTCCGCGATGGCGTGGTGCTGCTGAACGAGAGCCTGCCGGGCGGTTCAGCCGCCCCGTACAACGAGGGCGACACGGCCACCCACGAGATCGGTCACTGGCTGGGCCTGGCGCACACGTTCGAGAACGGGTGCAAGAAGCCCGGCGACTTCGTGGCCGACACTCCCTACCAGGCCGACGGTGACAACATCTTCTACTGCGACGAGTCACTGAACACCTGCCAGCAGCCGGGCAAAGACCCAGTGCACAACTTCATGAGCTACGGCGACGACCCCTGCCTCGACCAGTTCACCGAGGGACAGTCGTTGCGGATGCTGCTCAGCTGGCTCGCCTACCGCGACCCGGCCGTGTGAAGGTCTGCTCGTTCGTCACGTGAGGCGGGCGGGTAGCAGGCAGAACTCGTTGCCCGACGGGTCGGCGCAGACGCGCCACGGGAGGTCTCCCCAGTCGGGATCCAGCGGCTGACCGCCACGGTCGCTCACCTGCTTCAGCACGGACTCCAGGTCGTCGGTGGGTTCGAGTCGCACGTCAAGATGCAGCCGGTTCTTGACGTGCGACTTCGGCCCCGGCTCGGCACAGAACTGCAGCAGCAAGCCGTGTCGTGACGGATGCCGCAGGGTCTGGGCCGCCTCGCCGGTTTCCGCGACCCATCCGGTCAGCCACGACCAGAAGCCGACGTCGGCCTCGGGGTCGCTCGAGTCGACCGGCAGCGCGGCGATCGGGCCGGTGTCGACGTAGACAGGCCGGGGCCCCATGACGCAGAACGGGTTTCCCTCGGGGTCGGCCAGCACCACCCAGGGCGCGTTCTGCTGACCGATGTCGAGATGGCTGGCACCCTGGCTCAGGAGGCGATCAACGACACGCGCCGGTTCGCTGCCCCCACACAGGTCGAGGTGCAGCCGAAGCGCGTCCCCCGTCCGCTCGGCCACCCGTTGGAAGCACAGGTCGAGGTCCGGCCCGTCCGGCACCCGCAACCGGGTCTCGTAGCAGTCTGGGGTGTCAGTCAGCTGCTGGGTCGCCAAGGCCGCCTCCCAGAAGCGGCCCAGGCGTTGCGGTTGCAAGGCATCGAAGACGAGGTTCTCGAGGTACACGGACTCACCGTAGATGCTCGGTTGTCCCGATCTCCCGCCTAGGCTGGCTCGATGGTTCCGGACACTCACCCCGATGTCCTTCGCCTTCGAGAGGCGAGGCCGTCCGCCGTGTCGGACGCGGTCGCGGCCGCTGCCGACCCGGCCGTGGTCGTCACGGTGACGGCACTGCTGGTGGCGGTGCGGTCAGCGACCTCGACATCTTCCGGGCTGGGATGGGCGTTCATCGCGACGTTCTTCTGCGTCGGCCTGCCGTACATCGCGCTGCTCGTGCTGTTGCGCCAGGGCGCGGTGACCGATCGACATCTGGTCGTTCGCGAGCAGCGGCGGTGGCCACTGGTGGTCGCGGCCGTCTCCGTCGTGACCGGGTTGCTACTGCTGCTCGTGGCGGGCGCCCCGAGGCCGCTGGTCGCGCTCGTGGCGGCCATGGTGGCCGGCCTGGTCGTCATGTCGGCAGTCACGCACTGGTTCAAGGCCTCTTTCCACACGGGGGTGGTGACCGGGTCCGCTGGTGTCCTCGCCCTCGTGTTCGGTCCGCTCACGCTCGTCGGCATGGTGCCCCTCGCGGCGCTGGTCGGCTGGGCGCGCGTGCGATCCGGTCGGCACTCAGTGGGCCAGGTTCTTGTAGGTGGCCTGGTCGGTGTGAGCTCGTCACTGCTCGTCTACCCACTGGTGGCCTGAGCCGGTAGCTGGATGCCTCTTCGACGGGCGGGAACACCGAGGCCGTGCTTTGGTGTTGGCCCTCTCATGAGCGAACTGATGCAGGCAGTCTGGAACGGACAGGTCATCGCAGAGTCCGATGACACGGTGGTCGTGGAGAACAACCACTACTTCCCCACGTCGGCAGTGGCCGAAGGGGTTCTACGCCCCACCGAGACACACACCGTGTGCCCCTGGAAGGGCACCGCGTCGTACTACTCGGTGACCGTCGACGGCGAGACCAACCCCGATGCTGCGTGGTACTACCCGGAGCCCAAGGCGAAGGCGGAGTCCATCCGAGACCGGGTCGCGTTCTGGCGTGGCGTCGAGGTCACCTCCAAGATCTGACCAAGGTCTGACCGAGGTCTGGTCAAGAACGGACCTCGGTCTGGCGTACACCCCGCCGTCGGCGTCACCGTCATGTAAGGCTCAAACCTCTGTTCGGCGCCTCGCCCTCGCAGCACCATGTCGGTATGCCTGATGTGACTGCGTCGCCCCGCGAACGTCTCGCCGCCTGGCCCCGCTTCAGCAGCCCGCTCCGGTCGACGGCCCTAACGGCGCGACTGGGGCGCATGCTCGGCATCTTCTTCGGAACCTGTTTCGTCACAGGCTTGCTGAGCCACTACCAGTATCAGCCGTGGGCCTGGCTACCTGAGCCGGCGAGCCCCGTCTGGCTCTACCGGGTGACCCAGGGCACCCATGTGGTCACTGGTATCGCCACCATTCCGCTGGTGCTGGTCAAGCTGTGGTCGGTCTACCCGAACCTGTTCCGCCGGCCGGCCGTCACGTCCTTGAAGCACGCAGCCGAACGACTCTCGGTGTTCGTGCTGGTCGCTTCGGCGCTGGTTCAGCTGACGACCGGCTTCCTCAACGTGCTCAACTGGTACGCGTGGCCATGGGACTTCGTGGCCGTTCACCGCTTTCTCGCCTACGTGCTGATCGGCTCGATCCTGCTGCACGTCGGCCTCAAGCTGCCCGACATCCGCTACGGTCTCCAGGCCAGGCTCCTGGAGGCCGATGTGCTCACCGAGATCCCCTGGCATCAGAACCCGTTGGCGCACAGCAACGCAGGGGTCGTGCCGCCACCGCCGACCCCAGCCCTGACTCGACGAGGGGTGTTGGTAGCGGCCGGCGCCGGGGTCGGCGCGGTGGTGGTCACGACGATCGGCCAGACCGTGACTCCGCTCGAGCCAGTCGGGCTGCTCGCGGTGCGCCAGTGGAACAAGGGACCGCAACGGGTGCCGGTCAACACCACCGCCCAACAGGCCGGTGTGCAAGCGGTCGCCGCCGACCCGAGGTGGTCCCTGCGAGTGAACGGCCGCTCGCCGTTCACGGTGACCCTCGCCGAGCTCGACGACATCGCTCGGTCGGAGGCCGACCTGCCGATCACCTGCGTGGAGGGATGGAGCGTCGGCGCCCACTGGCGCGGCATCCCCCTGCTCGACCTCGTGGCGCGGGCAGGTGGCGATGCCGGTTCGCGGGTCGAGATGATCTCCCTGCAGCAGGGCAGCCAGTTCGCCCGGAGCACGGTGCTCGGCCCGCAGGTGTCAGCGGCTCTGCTCGCCACCCACCTGAACGGCGAGCGCCTGAACCTCGACCACGGCTACCCGCTGCGTCTGATCGCCCCCAACCGCGCCGGCGTGCTCAACACCAAGTGGCTGGCCCGGATCGAGGTGGCCTGAGATGAAGGCCTGGCGCATCGCCTTTGCGGCCTCCGGCATCCTGCTCGGGCTCTTCGGGGTCTTTCGGCTGCTCACCGAGGTCCCGGTCGGCAACCTGGTCGTTCTGGCGGGCTGGATGATCGGCGCCGTCGTGATCCATGACGGCATCCTGTCGCCTGCGGTGATCGCGGTCGGCTGGTTCATCGAGCGCACCGTTCCGGCCCGGGGCCGGCGGTACGTCCAGGGTGGTCTCATCGCCGGCGGCCTGATCACCGCCGTCGCAATCCCCTTGATCCTTCGCGCCGGACAGGAGCCGCCCAGCAAAGCCATTCTGCAGCAGAGCTTCGGGAGTAACTTGACGATCCTGCTCGGCCTGGTCGCGGCTGCGAGCCTGGTGCTCTACGCCGTGCGCGTTGCCCGCGACACCCGCGACACCCGCGACACCCGCGACACCAAGACTGCCGCCGAGGCTGAGCCCGCGGCCGAGAGCCTCTAGCCGCAGACCCGAGCCGCCGTCGGCTGGTGACGACGGGCTGCCGGGGCCTACCGACTGCGGCCGGTGACCCAGTCGTATCGGTTGTCGTCGTCGACGATGGCCTGCCCCGCCCGCTTACCGATCCCAGCGCCACCGTCGACGGGTAGCACGGCACCGGTGACATAGCCGGCTCCTGACGAACACAGCCAGAGCACCAGGTTGGCGACCTCCTCCGGTTGCCCGGGCCGAGCCAGCGGCAGCGTGGGGATCCGTTGCGAGAGGCTCTGCGCCATCGAGGGTGGCAGCGGCTTGGGCTGCGTGTCGATCAGCCCCGGGCTCACGCAGTTGACGAGGATCTCGTGTGGTGCCAGCTCGACGGCGGCCACCCGAGTGAAGCTCTCGGTGGCCGCCCGACTGCTGGCGTAGGCCGCTGCTCCCGCTGACCCCACGCTGCTCACACCCGAGGAGAAGTTGACGATCCGTCCTCCCTCACCCTGCGCGATCATGATGCGGGCGGCCGCTTGGGTCATGAGAAAGGTGCCACGACAGTTGACGGCGTAGACGGTGTCCCACACCTCCACCCGCTCTTCGAGCAGGCTGGCGTGCGGCGCGACGGCGGCATTGTTGACGCAGAAGTCCAGCCTGCCGAAGTGAGTGGCGGCGGCGTGCACCACTTCCTGCGCGCCGGCTGCCCTGCTGATGTCGGCGACGACCGACAGCACCCGTTCGCCGTGCGGTGAGCACGTCTCTCGCAAGCCCTCCTCATCGCGGTCAGCCGCAACCACCTGCGCCCCGGCGGCCACGAGCGAGGCGACAATGCTTCGACCCACTCCCCTAGACGCACCGGTGACCACAGCAGTCCTGCCTGAGAACTCATAGCGAACATCCATATGCAGGTTCCTGTCGTGGGATCGGCGCGGTGCTCGGCCTGTACCTGCTGCCCACGTCATGGAGGGTTATCAGCACAGGTTGATGTTGAGGGACCGTAGCCCCATTGTCGACAATCGGCAATAGATCGGGGCCAGGACGAAGGTCTGGAAAAGTTCGGGGCTCCAACCGTTGACTGATTGTCGACAACCGACCTACAGTCACTTCTCATATTCGCTGCACTCGACCAGGGTCAGAGAGCAGCCACCACAGCAGCACCACCATCTCGGGAAGGCGGGCCACGCTGCCATGACGGGCAACGACAACGGGTTCCTGTTGCAGACCGACGGGTTGAGCAAGCACTACCCGGTGCGACGTACTCCCCTCGAGCAGGCTCGTCGCGAGCCCGAACAGGCACTCAAGGCGGTCGACGGAGTGAGCGTCGGGGTGCGTGCCGGCCAGACGCTCGGCGTCGTCGGCGAGACCGGGTCCGGGAAGAGCACCCTGGGCCGACTGCTGCTCAGACTCGAGACACCCACGGGCGGAGACATCCGCTACGAGGGCGAGAGCATCCTGACTTCCTCACGGCAGCGGTCCGCCCAGCTGCGCCAGCGAATCCAGATCATCCTGCAGGACCCGTACTCGACGCTCAACCCCTACCAGTCGGTGTCCAAGTCCATCGAAGAGGTCTTGGTCGTGCACGGCGACCTATCGCGCTCAGGCCGTCGCGACGAGGCCATCCGTCTGCTCGAGACCGTCGCCTTCCCCGCCGACCTCGCCGACCAGCGGCCCGACCAGCTCAGTGGAGGAGGGCGTCAAAGAGTCAGTATCGCTCGCGCCCTGGCGGTTCGGCCCCGGCTGATCGTGGCCGACGAACCGGTCTCTGCGCTGGACGTCTCCGTTCAGGCTCAGGTGCTCAACCTCTTTGAGAAGCTCCGCGCCGAGCTCGGCCTCGCCTACGTGTTCATCACCCACGACCTCGCTGTCGTACGACGGCTGAGCGACCGCATCGCCGTCATGTACCTGGGCCGGGTGGTGGAGGAGGCCCCGACCACCGACCTCTTCCGCCGGCCCCTGCACCCCTACACCAAGGCCCTGCTCGACGCGGCCCCTGACCTCGACACGACCAGGCAGGCGCGTACTCCGGCCCTCACCGGTGACATGCCCAACGCCATCACTCCCCCGGCCGGCTGCGTCTTCCACCCCAGGTGCCCACAGGCGATGGACATCTGCCGGCGTGAGGTACCCGTCACGATCCGTGCAGCGCCGGAACGAACCGTCGCCTGCCACCTGCACACCGGGCCACCGGCCACCCACGACGAGCTGCCCACCCCCAACCCCGCGGAGGAACCAGACCCCTAGACCCCGCTGTCACTTCGGCCCCTCAACGGCGCGACGACTCGACGACACGACGACTCGGCGGCTCGACGACTCGGCGGCTCCCTGCGGACCACCGCCCTGCCGCCCTTCCCAGGACCCCCACTTGCTCACAAGGAGACCAGCATGACAACTCAACTGCCCGGACTGGACAACTCCGGTCGTCGGTGGCGCCGCACAGGTCTGGCCGCCGCACTGGTCGGCGCGCTTGCCCTCAGCGCCTGCAGCTCGGACCCTGGCACGCCCAGCACCAACCCAGGAACCGGCGGTGCCGGTGCCAGCGAGGTCGACACCCTCATCATCGCCAACCCGGTGAAGGTCGACACCCTCGACCCCCAGGTCGCCTCGGTCAACGAGTCCATCTGGCTCGACCAGAACCTGTACAGCGGCCTGGTGCAAGCCGACCCGGAGGGAAAGAAGATCGTTCCCGACCTCGCCAAGGACTGGGAGGTCTCGAGCGACTCCCTCACGTACACGTTCCACCTGCGCGACGCCAAGTTCTCGGACGGCTCCGCGGTGCTGGCCTCCGACGTCAAGTTCTCCATCGACCGGGCCAAGGCCTACGACGGCGGGTGGGGGTTTCTGATCACCGCGGTCAAGGAGGTGAGCGCGCCCGATGCCAAGACGGTCGTCGTGAAGCTCTCGAAACCCCACGCCCCCCTGTTGGCCGACCTCGCCATGTACGCCTTCTCCGTGCTCCCGGAGAAGCTGGTGAAGGCACAGGGTGACACGTTCTTCACCAAGCCCGTGGGCAGTGGTCCGTTCGCCGTCAGCACCTACGCGCCGACCTCGGAGATCGACCTCGTCCGCAACGACAACTACTACGGCACCGCGCCCAAGATCAAGAACCTCAAGATCAAGATCATCACGAACGACAACGCGCGAGTTCTGGCCCTGCAGAGCGGTGACGTCGACGTCATCGAGAACCCGCCGGGCAACCTCACCAAGCAGATC
>JBBSTU010000132.1:0-11038 GCA_038235595.1 Actinomycetales bacterium
CCGTCGCCGAAGTCGTACTGCAACCACATCCCCGACTCGGTGACCCAGGGCCGGTGCACCCGCACCCGCCCCAACCGGTAGTCCCGCTTGACCTGCGCCGCCGCACGGCGCGTCGTGCGCTCCGAGCCGGCGTAGCCGAGCGCAACCAGCTTCTCGTGTGCGACGTCCGCGCGCAGCCGGCCCTTCGACCGGTCGATCCACTCCTCCAGCTTCGGCAGAAACCCATCGATCAGCTGCGGGCGCGGCCCGGGCCGATCAGACAGGGCGCCCGCTTCGCGGGCGGCGACGTACCTTCCGACGGTGTGGTGCGAAACGCCGGACAGCTCCCCGGCATCACGCAACGACCCCGTCAGGTCGAATGCTTCCAACATGTTCATGATCTCCTCGGCAGACTTCAACGTGTCCCTCCTGGGGGGTAGTAGGCGCATCAGCACCGCCACCGCACCCCAGGAGGGGCCTGCACCGCGGGACGCGGACAGGGCAGACGAACTCGTGTCGGGCAGATCCCATGACCGTCAGCGGGCAGTTTTCATGGCCGCTACCGGGCAGCTCCATGACCGCCTCCGGGCAGTTTCTCGTGGCCGCTGTCAGGGCGCCCGAGGTCGGCCAGGCAGCTGCACCGGACGCGGTGCGCGTTCGGCACCCGTGAAGCGAGAGGGGTGTCGAACGCGCGGCAGGTTGTGCGTCTGGCACCAAATACGTCCTGGGGGTGCCAAGCGCACACCGTGTCTGCTCGTCCGGACAGCTGTCAGCCAGAGGTGGTGGAACGTCCGTCGGCGGCATCTGTGGCGATAGCGGGATCGGTGGGAACGAACTCGGACGCGCCCTCATGCTCGTCGAAGACCACACCGGAGGCGTAGTCCGCGTCGGCAAAGTGGTCACTGTCGGCACTGTCGGCACTGTTGGCACTGTCGGCACTGTCGGCACCGTCGGCACCGTCATCTCCGGCATCTCCGGCACTGCCGGGACCGCCGTCGACGGGGAGCGGTTCGGCCTGGTCGATCTCGAACGAGGTGGCGTCATGGCGGTCCAGCATCGGAACGGCCTCGGCCCCGGTGGCACGCGGCGATTCGTCGGCAGGCCCACCTGCGTCGTCTTGCTGGCTCAACGGAGTGTCAGGAACGTCAAGGGTGAGGTGGTCCGGAGCGGCGTCCTCAGGGCGATGCGGGGCCGGAACGGGCGGCTGGGCCGCATCGGCGTCAGCCAGGACCTCGTCCTGCGGGACGGCATCCGCATCGGACCCGGGGCGGTCATCCGCTGCGGTGAGCTCGGCCGACGCACCCGCTTCGGAACCGAACGGCGGCACGTGGGGGGCGGTGGCCTCCCACGGGGCGTCGTCGGGCAGGTCGGCCGGGCGGGACCGGCCCGCCGCGGCCTCGGCAGCCGCGAACGCCTCGGCGCGTTCGAGGCGGGCCCGTTCGAGCCGGGTGGCGTCCTCCTGCTCATGGCGGCGGTCTTCGGCCCCGGTCTGCTCGTCGAGGTCACGCAACGCCTCGGATGCCTCTTCGACCACGCCCAGCAGGCCGGCGGAGAGCGCCCGCAGCAGGGTGCGCACGACGGTCATCTCGCCCGCCAGCCGAGCCCGCGTCACGAGACCGGCATCGGGCCGTTCGACCCGAGACTGGGCGTAGGCCTCGAGCACCGAGTCGACAGCGTCGGGGGAGGCCCGTGCGACCAGCTCGGCGAAGTCGTCGGCCGGGTCGCCGACGTGCGCCTCCTCCCACGCCAGCACGCCCCGAACCCTCCCGGTGCCGGCATCCGCCTCGTCGTCGAAGGAGGCCAGCACGTTCTCGCCGACGAAGGTGCCGTGAACCGGGCAGGGGGCGAACCGCCAGAGCGAGACGTCCTCGAGCGCACGCTCCCAGCGGGTGAGCAGGTTGGTCGGCACGTGGCCGGTGGCGGCGGCCCGGTCGAGCTCTGAGAGCTGGCGTCGCCGGCGGCCTTCGGCGTCGTAGGAGACCAGTCCGGCCTCTTCGAACAGCAGGTGCTCGACGTTGTGGATGTGGGCCAGGGTGCGCCCCACCTCACCGGCCAGCGGCCCCGGGGGGAGGCTCGCGAAGTCGAGCGGGCGCCCCGGCACCCGGAGGTAGACCACGGCCCGGCCCTCGGGTACGGTCACCTGGCCGCGCACCATGGGGATGGCGACCTCGAGACGTCGTCCGAGCAGCTGACACAGGCTCGTGACGTCTTCGAGGGCGGCGCCGGCGGCCTGGGTGCGCGGAACCTTGACCGCCCAGAGCCGGTCCTGGCTGTCGTGGACGTGGGCTACCTCGAACGGGTCGTCGGGTCGGGTGTTCACACCCTCGACGGACACCGGATCGAGGCCCGGCACGGCCGAGCTCGCAAGGGCAGCGAGAAAGAGCGGACTGCGGGTCACCCCTTAACGGTAGGCGGCACGGCGCCTCGAACGTGGGAGGTGGGCGGGGCCGCGCAGGTCGAACCGGCCTAGGCTGGAAGCGTGCTACCGACTCACGACGTACTGACCGATCTGGCGCTCTCGCGCGGGGCTCTCGACCGGGCGGGCCTCGAACGCCGCGACGACGGGCTCGTCGAGCGGCTGCTCGGCGACCGGCGCACGCGGGTCGTGCGGTTGCGAGGTGAGCTGCTCGAGGTCGTGCGTGACGACAGCGGTGCCGTGACACTGGCCTTCAGCGCCCCGCAGCCGGCCGATGTCGAGCGACTCGTCGTCGACCTCGGGCGCGACGACGAGGGTCGGGCCCACCTCGCTGTGGTGATGAGCGACCCGATCGACGGAGCCGACTGGGCCGACGGCTCAGACGGCTCCTGGGTGGGTCTGCGCGCTGTCGGCAGCGAGCTCTCAGACCGTGACGCCGGGATCTTCACAACGACGCTGGCGCTGGCGAACTGGCACGCACGCAACACCCACTGCCCGCGATGCGGGGCCCTTACCGAGCCGGTCAACGCCGGTTGGGTGCGTCGCTGCACGGCTGAGGGCAGCGAGCACTACCCCCGCACCGACCCGGCCGTGATCATGGCGGTCGTCGACTCCGACGACCGGCTGTTGCTCGGACGTTCGCCACTCTGGCCCGAGGGCCGTTTCTCGGTGCTGGCCGGCTTCGTCGAACCGGGCGAGTCGTTCGAGGCCGCCGTGGCGCGCGAGGTCATGGAGGAGGTCGGGGTCGTCGTCGACCAGGCCCGCTACCTCGGCAACCAGCCCTGGCCGTTCCCGGCATCCGTCATGATCGGGTTCATCGCCACCGCCCGCGACCCGACGCTGCGCCTCGACCCGGTGGAGATGGCCGAGGCGCGCTGGGTCACCCGCGACGAGTACGTAGCCGCGCTACGCAATGACGAGATCCGCACCCCGAGCGGGATCTCCATCGCCAAGCGGCTCATTGAGCACTGGCTCGGTGCGAGCGTCGAGTCGGTAGGCGGCCGGCCCTTCTGAGCGGCGGCAGAGAGCAGCGCAGAAGGATGCCGCTCAGCCGGCGATCCGCTCGCGCACCTCAGCCAGCGACGGGTTGGTCGCGGTCGTGCCGTCGGGGAAGAGCACCGTGGGCACCGTGCGGTTGCCCGCGTTGACGTTCTCCACGAACTCGACTCGCGACGGGTTCGCCTCGATGTCGACCTCGGTGAACGAGAGCCCGTCGCGGGTGAGCGCGCCCTTCAGCTGGGCGCAGTAGCCGCACCACGACGTCGTGAACATCGTCACCGACCCCGGTGGGGGGAGCAGGTCGGCCACCGGGTGGCTGCTGCCGGTGCCGGTTCCGTCCTGGGTGCGGCTGGTCTCTGGGTCGGTTGCGTTGTCCACGGGTGCCTCGGCCTCTCCTTGCTGCGTCGTCCTTCGATGCAAGGATGACCCCATGGGAAAGCATCACGCGAATCGCCACCCGAAGCAGCCGAAGCTTCCGAAGCCTCACAAGATGAAGCTGGATGTCTACGAGACCGAGCTGCGGCGGCTGCAGACCGAGCTGGTAGCCATGCAGGAGTGGGCGCGCGCCACCGGCGCACGCGTGGTGGTGGTGTTCGAGGGCCGTGACGCGGCCGGGAAGGGCTCGGCCATCAAGCGGATCACCGAGTACCTCAGCCCCCGGGTCGCGCGCATCTCGGCGCTGCCCGCGCCGACCGACCGCGAGAAGACCGAGTGGTACTTCCAGCGCTACGTGGCCCATCTGCCGGCTGCCGGCGAGATCGTGCTGTTCGACCGCTCCTGGTACAACCGGGCTGGTGTCGAGCGAGTGATGGGCTTTTGCACCGACGAGCAACATGCACGCTTCCTCGTGCAGGCGCCGGTCTTCGAGCAGATGCTCGTCGACGACGGCATCGTGCTGCGCAAGTACTGGTTCAGCGTCTCCGACGTCGAGCAGGAGCGCCGGTTCCGGTCGCGGGCCAAAGACCCGATGCGTCAGTGGAAGCTCTCGCCGATGGACCTCGAATCGATCACGCGCTGGGAGGACTACTCCCAGGCCAAGGACGAGATGATGGCGGCCACCGACACCGAGTGGGCCCCGTGGTACGTCGTGGAGTCCGAAGACAAGCGCTCCTCCCGGGTCAACGTGATCAACCACCTGCTCACCTCGATCCCCCACGAGGCCGTTCAGCCCGACGTGCCCCCGATCCCCGACCGCCCGGCGCCGCGCGGCTACGTGCGTCCGCCGCAGGCCGACCAGCACTACGTGACTGACCATGCTGCCGCAGTGCTCGCGGCCCACGCCGCCACTGCGGGTGATCCCTCCTGAGCCCGGCGGCATCCGACGACATCCTCGCCGGGCTCGACCCCGAGCAGCGCGACGTCGCCACGGCACCGCCCGGCCCGGTGTGTGTGCTGGCCGGTGCCGGCACCGGTAAGACCCGCGCCATCACCCACCGCATCGCCTATGCCGTGCACTCCGGTCAGGTGCAGCCACAGCGTGTGCTGGCTCTGACCTTCACCGCCCGCGCGGCCGGTGAGATGCGCACCCGACTGCGCCAGCTCGGGGTGGCCGGCGTGCAGGCCCGCACCTTCCACTCGGCGGCGTTGCGGCAGCTGCACTTCTTCTGGCCTCAGGCCGTTGGGGGAGCAGCCCCTGAGATCCTCAGCCAGAAGGCGTCAGCGGTGGCCGAGGCGGCCGGGCGGCTGCGGCTGCAGTTCGACCGCACGACCATTCGTGACCTCGCCGGCGAGATCGAGTGGGCCAAGGTCAACCTGCTCGACCCGGCCTCGTACGTCGCCGGGGCCAGGGCGGCTCGCCGCGAGCCACCCGGCCTCGACCTCACCGCTATGGCCCGGCTCTTCGAGGCCTACGGGGAGGTGCTGCAACGGCGGGGGGTCATCGACTTCGAGGACGTGCTGCTGACAACGGTCGGAATCCTCGACGAGCGCGACGACATCGCCCGCGCCGTGCGAGGGCAGTACCGCTCGTTCGTCGTCGACGAGTACCAGGACGTCAACGCTGTGCAGCAGCGGCTGCTCGACGTGTGGCTGGGCGAGCGCGACGACCTCGTCGTCGTGGGTGACCCGAGCCAGACGATCTACTCCTTCACCGGGGCGAGCCCCCGCCACCTGCTCGGGTTCACGAACCGCGTCCCGAAGGCTCACGTCGTTCGGCTGGTGCGCAACTACCGCTCGACCCCGCAGATCGTGACGCTCGCCAACACCGTGATCGGTTCGGGCCCGGAGGCGGTGCGCAGCGGCGCCCTTCGCTTGGTCTCCGAGGGGTCACCCGGCCCGACCCCGCTGCTCAGCGAGCACCCCGACGACCCGGCCGAGGCGGTGGCCGTGTCCGAGCGCATCCGGCGCCTCGTCGACGCAGGTCACCCTGCGGCTGAGATCGCCGTGCTCTTTCGGATCAACGCCCAGTCGGAGGCCTTCGAGTCGGCCCTCACGGATGCCGGAGTGCCCTACCTGGTGCGCGGCGGCGAGCGTTTCTTCGCCCGTAAGGAGGTGCGGGCCGCGATCCTGCTGCTCCGCGGAGCGGCGAGGGGTGACGACGGTGAGAAGCCGCTGGGGCACCTGGTTCGCGACGTCATCACCGGCGCAGGCTGGGCCGAGCAGCCTCCGGCCGGTAGCGGTGCCACCCGCGAACGGTGGGAGTCGCTGAACGCCCTCGCGAGCGAGGCCGACAACCTGGCGGTGGCCACGCCCGAGGCCCGGCTGCCCGAGCTCGTCGCCGAGCTCGACCGGCGCGCGGCCGAGCAGCACGCACCGGTTGTCCAGGGAGTCACGCTCGCCAGCCTGCACGCAGCCAAGGGCCTGGAGTGGGACGCCGTGTTCATCGTCGGTGTCTCCGAGGGCCTCATCCCGATCTCGATGGCCGAAGGGCCCGACGAGATCGAGGAGGAGAGACGGCTGCTCTACGTCGGCCTCACCCGCGCTCGCCGCGATCTGTTCCTGTCGTGGTCGGGTGCCCGCAACCCCGGGGGCCGGCGGGGCCGTCGGGTGTCACGCTTCCTGGCCGGGGCCACCGGCATCCTCGGTGATGGCGCCCGCACCAGCGCCACCAAGGTGAGCGGCGGAGGGCGGCGTTCAGGCCCCAAGGTCTCCACCCCGCGAACGTGCCGGGGATGCGGGGCCGAGCTGACGAGCGCGGCGCAGCGCAAGGTGGGTCGTTGTGACGACTGCCCCCCCACCTACGACGAGGCGACCTTCGAGCGCCTGCGGGCCTGGCGTCTGGCCGTCGCCCGCGAGGCGAGTGTGCCGGCGTACGTGGTGTTCACCGATGCCACCCTCACGGCCATTGCCGAGAGTGAGCCCGCCGATGCGCGGGCCTTGTCGGCCATCAGCGGCGTGGGCGCCCGCAAGCTTGAGCAGTACGCCGACGATGTCATCGCCATCCTGGGTGGTGCAGACCCTGAAAAACTCCTCGAGCAGCGTTCTGACACAAGCGAATCGGCCGCTAAGCCTTCGTAGCCAAGAAAATCTTCAGGAAAGTTCGGAAAATCAGTTGTTGGGCCGGGAATGACCCGCGTACCCTGATCAAGTCAAGCCCGGAGGCATAGGTTGCCCGCCGGGGAGCGCGAGAACAGTGAGGAGGTCAGCCTGATGAAGAACAACACCACCACGAAGCACGCAGACAGCTGCGTCGCCTCCGTGCGTGTGCGCCGGGTTGACCAGCGCCGTGTCGCGCCCGTCACGGTCGGCGCCCTAGGCACCGCTGTGTCGATCGTCATGCCGAACGCCCTGCCCATCGCCCTGCCCATCGCGTGGGTGTGCCTCGCCTCTGTCGATGCCCCGTTCACGGGAGTCATCGGCGTTTCCACCGGCTCCACCTTCGCCTACAAGACCCTCGATGTCGCTCGCTCCCGCCGTGGGAGGCCCCCGGTCTGACACCAGACCCAGCCTCACCTCACAGGCCGCGAACCCGACATCACCGGGTTGGCGGCCTTTTCGTTTGCCTCAAGTTCCGGCAAGAGAACCACCGGCCGCTCCCACCGCCAGCAACCATCCATCGCAGCACCCCCGGGTGCGACACAGATCGGGACACCATGACACCCCGGATGCCGAGCAGCAGGACCGAGACCCGTACCACCGGCGCGGGCCTTCGGAGCAGAACCGACAGAGAGCAGGCCAGTGAGAACGGCGGCGCCTACCCGGCCACCGCCGAGACGGAGGTGAGAACGATGCCGCTCAGCCAGCTGCTCGACCACCAGGCGGAGGTCGAGCCGGGCGGCGAGACCATTCCCTGTCGTGACTACGACGCGGAGCTCTGGTTCGCCGAGCGCCCGGAGGACGTCGAGTTCGCCAAGACGCTCTGCGGGATGTGCCCGTTGCGGATCCAGTGCCTCGCCGGTGCTCTCGAGCGCCACGAGCCCTGGGGCGTCTGGGGCGGGCAGCTGCTCGTTCAGGGAGCGGTCGTGGCGCGCAAGCGGCCACGGGGCCGGCCTCGCAAGCACCCCGTGGCGGCCTGAAGCCAGGGTCTCGGATGACACCGAACCCGACGGCGCTCGCACGCACTGCACGCCCCGCAAACACGGTCAAGCCCACGCCGTCACCACACGAGAAGATCAGTCACAGACAAGGAGGACGTCATGAACCAGCTGGAGATGCTGGCTCGCGAACGGATCGCCCAGCGCACTCGGCGCCAGGACCGCAGCGGAATTCGCCGCAGTGCCAGGCTGATTGCTCAGGAGATCCGGGCGAGCCGTCGGCACGACGACACGTGAGCGGCCGCCTCGATGAGGGCGACCCGAGCACGTCAGAACAACATCACGCTGAACAACATCAGCCTGAACAGCCACATGCAGTGAGCGAGCCGCGGGTGACGCGCACGTCACCCGCGGTTTCGTCTGTCAGGCCGAGACCGGCGGCAGGTCGGCGCCCGGGAGCAGCTCGTCTACCAGCTCGCGACCGCGCACGGTGCCTTCGAGCTGGCTGAGCACTCCGATCCCGCCACCCCAGACCCGGTGGATGAGTAGGTACTCGGCCGGCAGGTTGAGCTTGTAGCCGACCGTGTAGTTCGGCTGGCGCGGGTCGTTGATGTGCGCGAACACCCCCCGCAGCCAGTCACGGCTGAACGTGAACTCGTCAGACCGGAACGGCGCCAGGAACGGCTCGAGATAGTCGAGCAGCCGGTTGGCGTCGAGGTCGATGTTCTCGCGCACGAAGCCGATCTCGCGCAATCCCTGCAGCACCGCGTCGGCGCCTCCCTTGAGCCCGGAGGTGAGCAGATGACCGATCTCGACGGGCATGCCACCCGGAAGCCGGTTGACGGCGCCGAAGTCGATGACACCCAGGCGACCGTCGGGGGTCATGCGGAAGTTGCCCGGGTGGGGGTCGGCGTGCAGCATTCCCGTATAGGCGGGCCCCGCCATCAGGAACCCGAGGTAGAGCTGGGAGGCGGCGTTCCGCTCTGCCGGGGTGCCGTCGGCGATGATGCGCGACAGCGGCTTTCCCTCCAGCCACTCCGACACGATGACGTGCTCGGTGCCGGCGAGCACCGCCGGCACCGCGAACTCGGGGTCGCCCTCGAAAGCCTCCGCGAACACCGCCTGCGACTGCGCCTCGAGTCGGTAGTCGAGCTCTTCCGCCATCCGGTCGCGTAGCTCGGTCAGGATCGGCCCGATCTCGATGCCGGGCACCCAGGCGGTCGCCACCTTGGCCACCCTGGAGAGCTGCTTGATGTCGCTCATCAGGGCGGCGCCGGCGCCCGGGTACTGGATCTTGACGGCTGCTGAGCGACCGTCCTTCCAGACGGCCCGGTGCACCTGCCCGATCGAGGCCGAGGCGACCGGTGCGTCGTCGAAGGACTCGAACCGGCCGCGCCAGCGCGCACCGAGCTCGTCGCGCAGCACGCCGTGCACAGAGCTCGTCGGCATCGGGGGCGCGCTGTCCTGCAGCTTGGTGAGCATCGCGCGGTACGGACCGGCCATCTCTTCGGGAAAGGCGGCCTCGAAGATCGACAAGGCCTGGCCGAACTTCATCGCGCCGCCCTTGAGCTCACCGAGCACCTGAAACAGCTGTTGGGCGGTGCGCGCCTGCAGCTCGGCGGCAACCAGCTCGGCCGGCTTGCCACCGATCCGTTTGCCGAAGCCGAGGGCGGTGCGCCCGGCCAGGCCGAGGGGCACGCTGGCAAGGCGCGCGCTGCGCACGACTGCCTTGCGCGGTAGATCGGTCACGCCGTGCACCCCTGCCGATGGTTGTTGGTTGCGCCCCTGCCTTCGACTCTAGACGTTGGCCCCGCCCCACGTCTGGGCGGTGACTCTCGGCACGCGTCAGGCCACGGCACCGGCTGCGTCGACGCGTTGCCCGTCAAACCCTTGACGGCCTTGGCTCGGCCCGACGCCATCGTGCAGGCGACAGCGTGGGTGAACCGCCCAACGACGGTGGTCCGTTCGTGGCCAGGGCAGGCAGATGTCGATCGAGATGCCGGGCGGTGGCCGGTGGCCGGCCAGCACGCTCTGCACGAACACCGCAACGCTTCCGGCCGTCAGGTACAGCTCGGCCGCAGTCAGCAGGTCGAGGCCGAGCAGTGGCCCAGAACCGGGGGCCGACGCAGTGAGCCCGGTGGGCTCGTCGGGGCAGAGCTGGGCCATGACGGTGGGCCAGGCGTCGTCTCGGTCGGCACGATGCAGGTCGAGGCACCACAGGCAGGGCCCCGCGGGCCCCTCGACGAGGGGTCCGATCGTCGTGCGCCGCCCGGCGGCCGACACGGGCAGGTGGGTGGTTCCGCTGGCCAGCCACCGGTCTCCAGACCGCGGGTCGAGAGCCGGCGCGCCGACGAGAACGACGAGCGAGGGAGTCGCGGTGACCTGGTCGGCGGTCACGGCAGACGAGACGGTGCCCATCGACGCCACGGGCCGGCTCATCACGGCTGGCCCGGTGGACGCCGCCCGGACGGGCAGGTCGCGGCTCAGCAGCGTGAGCAGCTGTTCGGCCAACGGGCCAGACCCGTCGACGACGACCGGCCCCGTCGGTGCCGTCAGACCTGAGGGACCGGTAAGACTCAGCGGGGCCGGCCCGCCACCGCCCGCGACCTCACGTCGGCGCGTCGAAGCGGGCTCCGACCCGAGCGCCGAGCCCAGCGTCGGCCCCCGCGCTGAGCCCGACCAGGCAACGCGCGCGGGCAGGGACTCGACCAGGCCGAGCTCGACCAACAGGTCGACAAGCTCCCGCCATCGTGGGGCCTCGACCCCGGTGGCGGCGGCCTCCCGAAAGGAGGTGCGAAGGCTGCGCGACCCGTCGAGCCGGGCCAGCATGGCCACCTCGCCCTGGGTGAGCCCGGCCACGATGGGACCTTCGGGCAGCAGCCCGAACTGCACCTCCCCGGCGCACCGCAGGATCGGCCGGTGCCACGGGTGGAACCGTAGTCGTGAGTCGGGGTTGGCGCTGACCATGAGACCTCCGTGCTGGCGGGCGATGGGCCCCGGATGCCGTCAGGGTCGCAGGTCTGCGTCGGCGAGAGCGAGGGTCGTCCACAGGCCCGGTCGGCCGTCATCACACGCCAGAGCCGCCATCACACGCCAGAGCCGTCAGCACACGCCAGAGGGGCGCGACCCGGGGTCGCGCCCCTCTGGCGGTGCGAACGGCTTAGGCAGGTGATGGTGGGGGCGGTGCGGGACCCCAGAGGTTACCGGCTAACCGGTAGGGCGGGGAACGCAG
>JBBSTU010000133.1:0-10963 GCA_038235595.1 Actinomycetales bacterium
GCGGGGCAGCACCGTCGTGGGTGTCTTCGAGGCCAACCACCCGTTGCGGTGGGTGCGCGAGTCGGGGGCCGTAGTGCGCAACGCCGGCAAGCTCGGAGAGGGAGCGGGCTACGCCGCCACCCTGCTGCGTCACCGGGTGCCGGTGCGGGCCCGGCGCATGATCGCCGCAGCACACGGAACTGACCGTGTGGAGGCGGTGTCGGTGGTGCGGCTCGACCGTGGTGG
The DNA here is from genome assembly GCA_038235595.1 of Actinomycetales bacterium. GTDB lineage: Bacteria > Actinomycetota > Actinomycetes > Actinomycetales > Dermatophilaceae > DSM-29435. Next base: position 226 of record JBBSTU010000133.1, read on the forward strand.
CCGCCCGGTCGCCGGCTCGTCCGAGCGTCACGAGGTGGATGCCGTGGGCATCGGGTGGGGGGTCACGCCCCAGCTCGACCGCGCCGTCACGCTGGGGCTGCGCCTCGTTCGTGACGAGGGTGGTACTCCCGTGGTGGAGGTCGACTCGGTGCACCGCACCAGCCGTGAGCGCATCTACGCGGCCGGTGAGACCTGCGGTGTCGGAGGGGCCGACCTCGCGCTCGCCGAGGGCCGCCTCGCGGCCTGCGGTGTCGCGCTCGACCTCACCGGTTCCGGTCCGACGGCTCGCGCGTCATCCATCGCTGACGAGGCCGCCGCCCGGCGACTGCGCGCCTTCGCCGACGCGATCATGCGCGCCCATCCGGTGCCGGCCGGTTGGGCCGACTCATTAACCGACGAGACGATCGTGTGCCGCTGCGAGGAGGTGCGCTTCGGCGCCGTGCGAGCGGCGGTCGAGGGCGGCGCGACCGACGCTCGTCAGGTCAAGCAGCTGACCCGTACCGGGATGGGCTGGTGTCAGGGGCGGGTGTGCGGCTACGCGGCGGCGCTGCTCAGTGCGGGCGTCCCGGGCGAACCCGACGAGCGGCTCGTCAGCGCGCCGGTGCCCCTGGGAGCGTTGGCGCTGGCTGAGACCATCGGCGATGCAATGTAATATTGCACTGAGGGGCTGGAAGCCTTAGGCTGGCGCCAGCCGTTCAGGGCCGGCCGCATCCGCCTGCCGGTGACGAACAGACCGCGACAACTGACCGTGACAACCGACCGCCCCCGGGTCAGCCTGGGACGAGTTCCTAGGAGCAGCAATGGCAGACACCGACCGCAAACCGTGGCACGGCATCCTCGTGGCGACCAGCCTGCAGTTCGACCGTGATGGCGAGGTCGACTTCGGCGCGTACCGCGAGAACGTGGCCTGGCTCGCTGAGCAGGGGCTGGACGGCGTCGCGCCGAACGGCTCGCTGGGGGAGTACCAGTCGCTGTCGTGGGAGGAGCGCGACGAGGTCGTCAAGACCGCGGTCGAGGCCGCTCCCGACGGTTTCGTCGTCATGCCGGGCGTCGGCGCCTACAGCGGGCGCGAGTCGAAGCGTCATGCCGAGGTGGCCCGCGACCTCGGGGCTCAGGCCGTCATGGGTCTGCCGCCGAACGCCTACCGCGCAGACGATCGCTCCGTGCTCGAGCACTTCGAGCTGGTAGCGGGCGCTGGTCTGCCCGTCACGGCCTACAACAACCCGATCGACACCAAGGTCGACCTGACGCCGCCGCTGTTGGCCAAGCTGTACGCCGAGGGCTTCATCGTCGGGGTCAAGGAGTTCTCGGGCGACGTTCGCCGCTGCTACGAGATCTCCGAGCTGGCGCCCGGCCTCGACCTGATGATCGGCACCGACGACACCGTGCTCGAGGTGGCACTGGCCGGGGCCAAGGGCTGGGTCTCGGGCTACCCGCAGGTCTTCCCCAAGGCCTGCATCGAGCTCTTCCGCGCATCCATCGCACACGACGTCGAGACGGCGCTGCCGCTATACCGCCAGCTGCACCCGGTGCTGCGCTGGGACTCCAAGGTTGAGTTCATCCAGGCCATCAAGCTCGGCCAGGACATGATCGGCCGCAACGGCGGCGGATGCCGCCCGCCGCGCCAGCCCCTGTCCGCCACGACCGAGAAGGTCGTGCGTGAGGCCACTCAGGCCCTCATCGACGCAGGTATCGACTGACCCCGATGCGCTCCTCCGTTCTCTACCAGGCCGTCGACTCCCACACCGAGGGGATGCCGACCCGCGTGATCACCGGCGGGGTCGGCGTGCTGCCGGGCGCCACGATGGCCGAGCGTCGGCTGCGCTTCATGGCCGAACGTGACGACCTGCGAACGCTGCTCATGTGCGAGCCGCGCGGCCACTCGTCGATGTCGGGCGCCATTCTGCAGCCCTCGACGCGTCCCGACGCCGACTGGGGCGTGCTCTACATCGAGGTGTCGGGCTGCCTGCCGATGTGCGGGCACGGCACCATCGGTGTGGCCACGGTGCTCGTCGAGACCGGAATGGTCCCGGTCAGCGAGCCCGAGACGGTGGTGCGGCTCGACACACCTGCGGGGCTGGTGATCGCCCGTGTGCGCGTCGACGACGGGAAGGCCTCCTCGGTCACCCTCGAGAACGTCCCCTCCTACGCCCACGGGCTCGAGCAGGTGGTGGTCGTTCCCGGTTTCGGTGAGGTGCGCTACGACATCGCCTACGGCGGTAACTTCTACGCGTTCGTCAAGCTCGCCGACCTCGGCCTGCCCTTCGACCGGCAGGCGCGCGCCCGGCTGCTCGACGCGGGCCTGGCCGTCATGGACGCCATCAACGAGCAGAACCCGGTGGTGCACCCCGAGCAGCCCGAGATCAATGTCTGCCACCACGTCTACCTCGAGGCGCCCGACTCCACGCCCGAACACGGCCGGCACGCAATGGCGATCCACCCCGGCTGGTTCGACCGCTCGCCCTGCGGCACCGGCACGAGCGCCCGGCTGGCGGTGCTGCACGCCCGCGGACAGATTGGTGTCGGCCAGGAGATCGTCAACGAGTCGTTCATCGGGAGCAAGTTCTCGGCCCGCATCCTGCGCGAGACCACGGTCGGTGACCGGCCCGCCATCGTGCCCAGCGTGACGGGACGGGCCTGGATCACGGGCAACGCGAACTACCTGCTCGACCCGACCGACCCCTTCCCCGCCGGCTTCGAGCTCTGACCCGACCTCCTCCTCAGGCGAATGACCACTTTCGTACCGGTCAAACGTGCACCGAGGTGGCCACTCGACCCGGCGCCAGGGTCGGGGCCTGGCCGATCACGGTTTGGTATCAGCGGGCCGTGTCGCCGTCGCGTCGATGGGCTTCGCCCTAGGCTTAGTGCAATGTCACATGTCAAAATGCCCATTTCGACAACGGACGCCATCGGCGGTCTAGAGCGGAGAATCGCATGATCGGCAAGACTCGGATTGGTGTGGGGGTCACTGCAGTCGGGGTGGCTCTCGCGCTCGCGTCGTGTGGCGGGGGAGGGTTGACCAGCAACTCGGGCGGTGGCGCGGCCGCCACCACCGGCGACATCCTGCTCGGCATGGTCACGCCGCTGAGCGGCAGCAGTGCCGCCATCGGGCCGTACATGAAGAACGGCGCCCAGCTCGCCATTGACGAGCTCAACAAGTCAGGCGGGGTGCTCGGCCGCCAGCTCAAGCTCGTGGCCGAAGACGAGGGCTGCGACCCGAAGACGGCGGCGGCCGCCGCCGCGAAGCTTGTCACCGCCGGCGTCGCCGTGTCGGTCGGCGGCTACTGCTCGTCGGCCACCCTGCCGACGCTGTCGATCTTCGGCAAGGCCAACATCCCGATGATCATCCCGGCGGCCAACTCGACCGACCTGATCAAGGACAAGCTGCCCAACGTCTTCCTGCTCAACGGCACCGGAGCCCAGCAGGCTCAGGCCGCCGCCGACTTCATGAAGTCGGCAGGGCTCAAGGCCGCCGCGCTGGTCGACGACAACACGTCGTACTCGAAGGACATCACGACCCGAACGGCGAAAGACCTTGAGGGCCAGAGCACCAAGGTCGTCAACCAGCAGTCGGTCACCGCGGGCGAGCAGGACTACTCCGCGGCGGTCACCGCGATCCTGCGGGCCAACCCCGACATCGTCTACTGGACTGGCTACTACCAGGAGGGCGGGCTGATCATCAAGCAGCTGCGCGCTGCAGGCTACAAGGGCAAGATCCTGGTCGCCGATGGCTCGGTCGACAAGCAGCTCGTCTCCATCGCGGGACAAGACAATGCCCAAGGTGTTCTTGCGACGATGACGCAGACGCCGCAGACCATCCCGAGCGGTGAAGCCTGGATCGCCAGCTACAAGAAAGCCTTCAACGCCGACCCTGGTCCCTACTCGACGCAGTCGTATGACGCGGTGCGGGTGGCCGCCGAGGCGATAAAGAACGCCGGCAACACCAACGGCAAGGACATCATCGCCGCCCTCGAGAAGATCGACGGCTTCAAGATCTTCAGCGGGTCGCTGAAGTTCACGCCCGATCACACCCTGACCAATGGTGGGTTCGACATCCTCGTCGTCAAGGGTGACGACTTCGCGCTCAACAACTGACCGACCGGCTCCCGGGGCGAACGGCCCCGGGAGCCGCGGCGTGCTGACCGGCATCCTGCTGCCGCACACAGTTCGAAACAGCCTGACACCGCCCGGACGACCCTGAAAACCAGTTCGAAATCAGGAGTGCGATGGACTTCGAGTACCTCTTGCAGCTGATCCTCAACGGACTTTTCGTCGGATCGTTCTACGGACTGGTGGCCCTCGGCTACTCGATGGTCTACGGCATCATCAAGCTGCTGAACTTCGCCCACGGCGACATCTACATGCTGGGTGCCTTCTCGGGCTACACCCTGTTGACCATTGGCGCTGGCGTCATCGGCGGCCAGGCCTCGATCGCCGTGCTGGTCGTCATCATGCTCATCGCGATGGTGCTCACCGGCACCGTCGGCCTCATCCTCGAACGGGTGGCCTACCGCCCGCTGCGTGGCGCACCCCGACTGTCGGTGCTCATCACCGCGGTGGGAGCGAGCTTCGCACTGGAGTACGGCATCGCCGTCTCGTTCGGCCCCAACCCGCGGGTGTACCCGGTTCGGCTCGGTAACGAGTCGTTCACCATCTTCGGTGCACGCCTGACCTACGCGCAGCTCGCGATGATGCTCATCGCGGTGGCGCTCATGATCGGGCTCGACCAGGCGGTGCGGCGCACCCGGTCAGGGCGGGCGATGCGCGCGATCTCGCAAGACCCCAAGGCCTGCCTGCTGATGGGCATCAACGTCGACAGTGTCATCACGCGAACCTTCTTCATCGGCTCGGCGCTGGCCGGAGCCGCCGGCGTCATGTCGGGGGCCTACTACGGCAAGATCGACTTCCTGATGGGCTTCATCATCGGACTCAAGGCCTTCACGGCTGCGGTCATCGGCGGCATCGGCAACCTGCGCGGCGCCGTGCTCGGCGCGATCGTGCTCGGCCTGCTCGAGTCGTTCGGCACCGCCTGGCTCGGCAGCGAGTGGCGCGACGTGTTCGCCTTCGGCTTCCTCATCCTGTTCCTCACCGTCAGACCCACGGGCCTGCTCGGAGAACGAGTGACGGAGCGTGTCTGATGAGCACCGATGACAGCGGCCGCCCCGAGCGACCCAGCGTCAGCTCGGCCAACCGCACCAGCCCGGATGCCGCTGACGCGTCGGGTTTCGTCAACGCGGTCGATGACCGGGGAGACACGAAAGTGGCTCTCGCCGGGTCGGGACTGGCTCCGGGCAAGGCCTCGACGGTCAACCCGCTCAGCCGGCTGATCAGCCACCCGCTGTTCGGTCTGGTGGTTGTCGCACTGGCCATCGCGCTGCCGTTCATCAACTCCTCGGCCTACGCGATCCGGATCTCGACCGATGCCCTGATCTTCGTCATGCTGGCCGTCGGCCTCAACATCGTGGTCGGCTACTGCGGGCTGCTCGACCTGGGCTACGCAGCCTTCTTCGCCATCGGGGCGTACACCGCTGGGGTGCTGACGACCACCTTCGGCTGGCCTGTCATCGCGACGATCCCGTTCGTGGTCGTGGCCGCCGTCATCGGCGGGTTGCTCATCGGCGGCCCGACTCTACGGTTGCGCAGTGACTACCTCGCGATCGTGACGCTCGGCTTCGGCGAGATCGTTCGCATCACCGCCAACAACCTCGACTTCACCGGCGGCCCGAACGGAGTGTTCGGCATCCCCGACTTCGGTGACTTCGGACTGCGGGCCGACATCGCGACGTACTGGGTGGTGGCGGTCGTCGTCGCCCTCGCGGTGCTCGCGTCGGCCCGTCTCGGGCGGGGTCGGCTGGGTCGCGCCTGGCGCTTCGTGAGAGAGGACGAGGACGCCGCCGAGGCGATGGGCATCCACACCTACAAGGTGAAGTTCGCGGCGTACGTCACCGGCGCGATCTTCGGGGGTCTGGCCGGCGTGCTCTTCGCCGTGCACCAGACCGCCATCTCGCCGCCGAGCTTCAACTTCCTCTACTCGGCGCTCATCCTCATGGCGGTCGTGCTCGGTGGCATGGGCTCGACTCCGGGGGTCGTGGTCGGCGCCATCGTCATCGCGCTGCTCCCCGAGCTGCTGCGCGGCGCCGAGAACTGGCGCTACCTCGTCTTCGGGGTGCTGCTCATCGTCGTGATGATCTTCCGCCCGCAGGGCATCTGGCCGCACCGGGTGGGCGAGAAGCCGGCGAGGGTCCGTAGAAAACGTGTGGTCGAGGACGAGCCGGAGGTGATCCCGTGACCGCACCGGTCGGCATCCGCCAAGCGCCAGGTGAGAAGGCGCCCTGGCTGCTCGAGGTCGAGGCCATGACCGTCGCCTTCGGCGGGGTCACCGCCGTCGACGGCCTCAGCTTCGGCGTCAACGAGGGCGAGGTGCTCTCGGTCATCGGCCCCAACGGGGCGGGCAAGACGAGCGCCTTCAACTGCATCACCGGCTTCTACAAGCCGTCGGGCGGGCACGTGCGGCTCGGTGGTGTCGACATCACCGGCAAGCGACCGGCCCGCATCGCCGCGATGGGCGTGGCCCGGACCTTCCAGAACCTCAGGCTGTTCGGCGAGCTGAGCGTGCTCGACAACGTGCGCGCCGGGATGCACGTGCGCATCAAGCAGAACGCCTTCGACGCGATCCTGCACACCCCCCGTTACCACCGCAGCGAGCAGGAGGCGACCGACGAGGCGAACCGCTGGCTCGACTTCGTGGGGTCCCGCGGCAACCGGTACAACGAGGTTCGCAACCTGCCCTACGGCGAGCAACGCCGGGTCGAGATCGCTCGCGCTCTCGCCCGCGAGCCACGGATGCTGCTGCTCGACGAGCCCGCGGCCGGGCTGAACCACAACGAGAAGGAGCAGCTGCTCGACCTGCTGCGCCGCATCAGCGACCTCGGCACCGCGGTCGTGCTCATCGAGCACGACATGGGCCTGGTCATGCAGGTCTCCGAGCGCATCGTCGTGCTCAACTACGGCAAGGAGATCGCCGACGGCACCCCGACCCAGATCCGCAGCAACCCGGCCGTCATCGAGGCCTATCTGGGCGCCGGCGACGACGTGGAGGAAGAGGCCGAGAAGATCGCCCACCAGAGCGACGACCAGGTGTTCGGCCGGACCGAGGGAGAGCAGGCATGAGCAACGTGCTCGAGGTTCGCGACCTCGTGGTCAGCTACGGCAAGGTCGAGGCGCTCAGGGGCCTGTCGCTGACGGTCGGTGACGGTGAGACGGTGTCGCTGCTCGGCAACAACGGTGCCGGAAAGTCGACCACGGTCGGAGCCATCTCGGGGGTCGTTCGCGTCACCTCGGGAACGGTCACCGCGTTCGGCAAGGACGTGACCAACGCCAAGCCCTGGGACCTCGTCGAGATGGGCATCATCCACGTGCCCGAGGGGCGACGGATCTTCTCGCGGCTGACGGTTCACGAGAACCTGCAGATCGGCGGTTACGCCGTGAGCGACACCTCGGTGATCAACCAGCGCATCAAGCAGGTCTACTCCCTGCTGCCACGGCTCGCCGAACGGCGCTCGCAGCAGGGCGGCACCCTCTCGGGCGGCGAGCAGCAGATGCTCGCCATCGGCCGGGCCATGGTGTCAGGCCCGAAGCTGCTCATGCTCGATGAGCCGTCGATGGGGCTGGCGCCGCTCATGGTCGCCCAGGTCATGGACGTCGTGAGAGACATCCGAGAGCAGGGCACCTCGGTGCTGCTCATCGAGCAGAACGCCCGGTCGGCCCTGCGGGTGGCCACCCGCGGCTACGTCATCGACTCCGGCGTGGTCACCATCGAGGCACCGGCCGAGCAGCTGCGCGCCGACCCGCGGGTGGTGGAGGCCTACCTTGGGAAGTGACGACCGGATCCTCTTCGAGACCGACGACTACCACACCGGCGGCGAGCCGTTCCGGATCGTTGCGCTCGGTGCAGTGCCGCTCGAGGGGAACGGAGTCGCCGACAAGCGGGTCAAGGCCATGGCCAGCGAGTCGGTGCAGTTCGCCCGCGCCCTGTTGTGCAGCGAGCCTCGCGGCCATGCCGACATGTACGGCGGCTTCGTCACCGAACCCGACGACGAGGGTGCCGACCTCGGGGTGCTGTTCTGGCACAAGGACGGCTTCTCGACCGCGTGCGGTCACGGCACCATTGCCCTCGGAGTGTGGGCGGTGGAGACCGGGCTCGTTCCCACCCAGCCCGACGGCATCCGCGACGTTCGTATCGACGTGCCCTCCGGGCGGGTCACGGCTCGAGTGGCCTTCGACGCCGGAGCGATCACCAGCGTGTCGTTCGTCAACGTGCCCAGCTGGGTGCACGCAACAGGCGTCGACGTGGGCACCGACCGTGGGCTCGTGACCTGCGACATCGCCTTCGGTGGCGCCATGTATGCCGTCATGCCGGCTGCCGCGGTCGGGCTGCGGGTGCAGCCCGGTGACCTGCCTGACCTGATCCGCACCGGTCGGCAGATTCGCAACGGGCTCAACGCAGCCGGGGCCGCCGAGCATCCCAGTGACCCGCGGCTGTCTGGCGTCTACGGCATCATCTTCACCGAAGACGTCGACCCCTCCGACGCCGTCGCAGCCGCCCCCGTGGAGGGCCTCGGCAGCGAGGGGGCACTGCACCAGCGCAACGTCACCATCTTCTCCGACGGCGAGGTCGACCGGTCGCCCTGCGGTTCGGGAACCGCCGCCCGCGTGGCCCACCTGGTGGCCCAGGGCCGGCTCAAGCAGGGCGAGCTGCTCGTGCACGACTCCATCGTCGGCAGCCGCTTCCACGCCCAGGCCTTGAGCCAGGCTGCGTCCGACGGCCACGACGCCGTCGTCGTCCAAGTCACCGGCACGGCCCACCGCTTCGGTCGCAGCCACTTCACCGTTGACGCACGCGATGTGCTTGTGCCCGGATTTGTCCTGAGATGATGGACGTGTCCATTCGACAGGGGAGCCCATGACCACGACACCGACGGCGGCCGAGGACGCGCTCACGCTGCCCAGCTTCGACAACCAGGCGAACCTGCGCCAGCAGGTGGCCGACGCGTTGCGAGCCCTGCTCATCACGGGCGCCATGAAACCCGGTCAGGTCTACTCGGCCCCCAAGCTGGCGGCCCGCTTCGGCGTCTCGGCGACCCCGGTGCGCGAGGCCATGCTCGACCTCGTCAGCGAGGGCCTGGTCACCGTGGTGCGCAACAAGGGGTTCCGCGTCACCGAGCTCGACGACAAGGAGCTCGACTCCATCGCCGAGCTACGCGGCCTGATCGAGGTGCCGATCATGGGCATGGTCGCCGAGGAGTGTGACGAGACGCTGGCGATCGAGGTCGAGCGACTGCGGCCACTGGCGATCGAGATCACCAAGGCGGCGGCCTCCGCAGACCTGCTCACCTACACCGAGGTCGACAACGAGTTTCACAGCAAGTTCCTGGCCCTGCACGGCAACCCGCGCGTCGTGTCGGTCGTGCACGACCTGCGGTTGCGGTCACGCCTGTTCGGACTCGAGTCCCTCGCCGCGGCTGGGGTGCTGGCTCAGATGTCGCAGGAGCACGAGGAGATGGTCGACGCGGCGCTGCGCCGAGACGGTGACGGCATGCGCGAGGTCATGAGCCGGCACATCGGCCACATCCGCTCGACCTGGGCCGGGCGTAACGCCTGACGATGCTGCCCCCGGGTCGAGTGGCCACGGATGCCGAGCGAGTGGTCACTCGGGCAGAGTGATCGACCCATGGTGGGTGGAGCAGTCGACGGTAACGGCGAGCCCAGTGGACAGCTGTGCGAGCTCTTCGGCGGTGACCAGGGCGACCGGCATATCCGACCCGTAGAGCTCACGGGCGACGATGGCGCCGAGCACGACGATGGCGTCACGCTCGGCCAGCACGATGGCCGCCGGGCCGCACTGCTGTCGCAGCTGTTCGGCCAGCACGTAAGAGCTCGAGCTCGACCCGCGACCAGCGCGCATGACGAGCACACGCCCCGTGACCGACTGCCCTCGCTGGGGGTGGTGCGCGTCGATGATGGTGCCGTGATGGTCGGTGCCGCCCCAGAACGACAAGGGCGTGTCGAGGTGGAGCACGGTGCCCGACGCGTGGCCGGCGTGCAGCGCCACCGCACTCAGCGGCATCCGGGGTACTGCGTCAGCGGAGCTCGGCGTCATCGATGACCACCCTTCCGACGCGGGCGGATTCGACGCACTCACGCAGGCTCGCCATGACGACGTCGACTCCGAGGTTGCCGGGCGCGTAGTGGGCCCACTTTCCGCTGTTGGTCATCGCCACCTGGGCCTGGGGTCGCAGGATCGACGTGACGTAGGTGCACGTGTCGGTGACGACGCGGATGCCGTGGGCCTCGAGAACGTCTCGATGGCCGCGCTGCTGGGCCAACGCCCACACCGAGCGCCCCGTGGAGACGTAGAAGTCGACGCCCGACGCCATCTCGGGGCCGTCTTCGAGTAGTGCTGCCAGGGAAGCGATCTCGTCGATCGACGCGTGCGGCGTACCGATACTCACCACGTCAAGGCACCCGTCGGAGGCCGTCGTGAGCTCGCGCCGCGCCTGTACGAGGTCGTCACTCGTGAGCGTGATCGTCTCGGAGGGTGATCGGCCACCGAACGCGTCATCGACGGTGGCGGCCTCGGGGGTGACGCCGACGACGTGAAACATCGCCACGCCACCCGAGGAGGCCGCCGCTGCGCCGAAGGCCTTGAGGGTGTCCTCGCTCGTCTCTGACGGCATCC
>JBBSTU010000134.1:0-10858 GCA_038235595.1 Actinomycetales bacterium
CAGTCGGCCCACTGGCGGGCGGCACACGGCGTGGTCGCGATGGCTGCTGCTGCCAGTAGGCACGGTTCAAGAAGTGCGCGGCCGAGGTAGGAGTCCTGAATGCCGCGAGGGCCGCTCGGTCAGCGAGGCTGACGTCGTGGGCGTGCCCCACCGCCTTCACGACGGGAATCGGGCACGCGTGAATGGCACAGGCCAGCTCGGGAGCGTCGAACTGGCGCAGGTCGTCTCGGCCACCACCCCCTCGCGTGATGACGAGCAGGTCAGCCTCCCCCAGCGCTAAGCGCGACAGGGCCTCGACGCATCCTTTCACCATCGTCGTCCCCGGCTGACTGACGTAGCGCTCAACGACTCTGTCTCTAATAGGCGGTGACAAAGCGATGCGTAGGTCGCCGCAGCCAGCCCCTTCCCGACCGGAGGTGAGCACGATGATCCGCTGCAGCCGGGGAAAGCCTGCGGCCGATTCGGGCTGGACGATCTCCGTGCCGGGGCGGCGGGTGGGGTCGATGACTCCGCGGGCCACCAGCTCGTCCATCTCCTGGGTCATCCGGTGCGTGATGGGGCCGGTCTCGTCGGTTCGTTCGACCCACCTGGCCGTCCAGTACCAGCTGGAACGGAAGGGGGGCGAGGTCGCCTCCACCGTTACCGCCAGCACGTTCCCGACCTCAGGGCTGAGGTTCGCTCCACGCAGCCGGGCCCGCGGCACGAACATCGTGATCTCGGCGGTGTGGTCGGCGAGCTGAACCCACCTGCCGCCGTTGCGACTGCGACTCACCTCCAAGACCTCACCCACCACGTGGCGCCCTCGAAGCGCGGAGAGCCTGCTGCTCGCTTCCTCGGTGAGCGACGCGATCGTCAAGCTTGCTGCCACCGACATGGTGCACCCCTGTCCATCGTTGCGATGGGTTCAAAAGTAGTTTGTCGGTTTTGAGAACGAGCGGTCCCGGTGCCTACTGTGCATGGTGCGACTGACCGGGAGGGGGTGTGGATAGCTCGTTCGGCTCAGCCCCACGTCACGCAGGGCCTCGACGGGCAGACTGGGGGTGACACGAACGAGGCCTCGTTGAGCCACAGCACACCTGGAGAACCTGCATGCTGCCCCCGACCGAAACGACATTCGCCGGCCCTCACACGGCGGGAACGCCCCTGGCGCAACAGAAGTCTCGGCCCCCCTACGCCGGCACGAAACCGGTGCGGCCGGGCGAAGCGTCAGGTTTCACCGCGGCGATCGCACACGGCTGGGGCTCGCGCCGCGTCGCACCCACCCTGCCGCTCGGGGCGGCAGAAGCGGCTGGCCGCCACCGCAGCCGGCTGAGCGAACGTCTTGGGGGGCACGACGTGGTCGTCTGCGCGGGTGCGGCGCCCCGGCGCAACGGCGACGCCGCGTACGGGTTCCGTGCCGACAGCGACTTCGTCTGGCTGACCAGCTGCCAGGTCGAGGGCGCGGTGCTGGTGCTGCGGGCCTGCGGGTCCACCCACGACGCGACCCTGTTCCTGCCGGCGCCGGCCGGGCCCGGCGAGGCCCACTTCTTCGGCGACGTGATGCACGGAGAGCTGTGGGTCGGAGCGACTCCCGGCCTGTCCGAATGGGCCGACGCGCTTTCGGTCGAGGTGAGAGACGTGTCCGAGCTCGCGTCGACGCTCGACGGATGCCGCGCAGCCATGACCACCCCGACCACGGCTTCGGCCCTGGTCGCGGCACACCGGCTCGAGGTCGACGACCGCCTGAGCAGTGAGCTGTCAGACCTGCGAATGATCAAGGACGACTGGGAGATCGCCCAGCTGCGCGAAGCCGTCGACCACACGGTGACGGGCTTCGCGGCCGTGATGGCGGAGGTTCCTGTGGCGGTCGACGGACTCGGGGAGCGGTGGCTGCAGGGAACCTTCGACCGGCACGCCCGCACGTTCGGGAACGGCCCTGGCTACGCGAGCATCGTCGGCTCCGGGCCGCCCGCACCGACCCTGCACTGGGTTCGGTGCGACGGACCGGTGCTCGCCGACGCACCGCTGCTGCTCGACCTGGGGGTCGAGGCCCACAGCCTCTACACCGCCGACGTGACCCGCACCGTGCCGCCGTCTGGCTCGTTCACGCCGCTGCAGCGCGAGATCCACGACATCGTCGAGCAGGCCCACCGTGCGGGTATGGCCCAGGTGAGACCGGGGAACCAGTACTCCGACTTTCACTTCGCCGCGATGGAGGTGGTCGCGAACGGGTTGAGCGACAAGGGGTTGCTCGGGGTCTCGGTCGACGAGGCGTTGTCGCCGCAGGGTCAGCAGCACCGGCGCTACCTGGTCTGCGGCATCGGGCACCACCTGGGTCTCGACGTGCACGACTGTCTCTCCTCCGACGACGACCACTACCAGGGAGCTGCGCTCGAGCCCGGGATGGTGCTGACCGTCGAGCCGGGGCTGTACTTCCACGCGCACGACGAGACGGTCCCCCCAGAGCTGCGCGGCATCGGCATCCGGCTCGAGGACGACCTGCTCGTCACCGACACGGGCGCCGAGGTGCTCTCCGGAGGCCTCCCGATCGACGCGACCGGCGTCGAGCGCTGGGCCCAGGAGCACCTTGGTTCGAGCTAGCTCGCCGCGGCCCAGCGGGTCGGGCTACCTCGAGTCGGGAAGCTGGAGCGTGCCGTCGAGACGTCGCACCAAGCCCCAGGGGTTGTCGTCGCGCAGGGCTTCAGGCAGCAGATCCTCGGGGAGGTCCTGGTAGCAGACCGGTCGCTGGAAGCGTTCGATGGCGAGCGTGCCCACCGAGGTCGTGCGGGAGTCGGAGGTGGCCGGGAACGGGCCCCCATGCACCATGGCGTGCGACACCTCGACGCCCGTGGGCCAGCCACCCCAGAGCACGCGACCGGCGGTCGTCTCAAGCACCTTCAGCAGCACGCGGGCCGCGTCGTGGTCGGTCTCGGTGCCGTGAAGCGTGGCGGTGAGCTGCCCCTCGAGTCGGCCGAGAGCCGCTGCGAGAGAGGCCACCTCCTCGTAGCGCACGATGAGACCGGCCGCGCCGACGACTTCGCCGGCGAGGCTTTCGTCGCTGACGAACTGGGCGATCTCGGTTGAGAACACGACCGGGGCGGGGGCGTTCTGGCCCTCACCCTCACTTCCGACGGCGACTGTGGTCACGTCGCCGGCGGTGTCGAGGCGCTCGGTGCCGGCTTCGAAATGTTCGTGGATGCCGCCGGTGAGCATGGTCTGCCCGGTGGCCTCGCGCACGGCCGCGGCGACCCCGTCGACGAACCGGTCACCTGCTTCGCCGGCCGGCAGGAAGAGCAGGCCCGGGTTGGTGCAGAACTGACCGGAACCGAGCGTCAGCGACCCCACGTAGGCCGTGGCCAGGTTCCAGGCGCGGTCTCCTTCGATGGCGCCCGGCAGCACGACGACCGGGTTGACCGACGACATCTCGGCGTAGACGGGGATCGGGCGCGGTCTCGCGGCGGCCGCGGCCACCAGGGCCAGACCGCCGGCGCGCGACCCGGTGAAGCCGACCGCCGCGATGGCGGGGTCGCTCACCAGGGCGGCACCGGTCTCGTTGCCCTGCCCGAAGACCAACGAGAAGACGCCGGCCGGCATGCCGGTGCGCTCAGCCGCAGCCGCGATCGCGCGCCCGACGAGCTCGGCCGTTCCGGGGTGTGCGTTGTGGGCCTTGACCACGACCGGGCAGCCGGCGGCCAGCGCGGATGCCGTGTCGCCGCCCGCCGTCGAGAAGGCGAGCGGGAAGTTGCTGGCCCCGAAGACGGCGACGGGCCCCAGCGCGAGCATCCGCTGACGCAGGTCGGGGCGAGGGAGCGGGGTGCGGTCGGGCAGGGCGGGGTCGATGCGCACCCCGAGGTGGTCACCCGCGCGAACGACCCCGGCGAACAGCCGCAGCTGGCCGCAGGTGCGGCCGCGCTCACCCTGCAACCGGGCCAGCGGCAGGCCCGACTCGGTGTGGGCGGTCTCGATCAGCTCGTCGCCGATGCCCTCGATCTCCTCGGCGATCGCCTCAAGGAACGCCGCGCGGTCGTTCGGGCTCGTGGCCCGAAAGGCGGTAAAGGCTTGGGCTGCAGCCTGCGTCGCGCCGGCCAGCTGCTCTGGGCTGAGAGCGGTCACCTCCGGGCCGATCTCGTCGCCTGTGGCCGGGTTCTGGGCGCGGAACGTGCCCGCGCTTCCGGGCGTCCCCTGCCCTGCGATGATCGAGTGTCCGGTGAGTGGCATGTCGCCTCTTCCTGGGTGCGAGCGCACCGAGGGTCGGTGCTGTGTAACATTACACACCATGCACAGGAGGTTCTGGTGAGGGTGGTCGTCATCGGCGCCGGCATCGTCGGCTCCGCCTGTGCCGAGGCTCTCACCCGCGACGGCATCGAGGTCGTCGTCGTCGACCGGTTGCCCGTCGGCTCAGGCACGACGAGCCGTGGGGAGGGCAACATCCTGCTCTCCGACAAGGCGCCGGGAGCCGAGATGGCGCTGGCCCAGCTGAGCCGGCGCACCTGGCTGGAGGTCGGCGACCTCGTCGGACGCGAGTCGATCGAGCTCGAGGAGAAGGGCGGTGTGGTCGTCGCCACGACGCACCAGGGGCTCGGGTCGCTGATCGCATTCGCCGACCGTCAACGCGCCGCCGGCGTCACCGCCTTCGAGGTCGAAGACCCGCTCGTGCTCGAGCCGTACCTCTCGCCGAGCCTTCCCGGTGCTGTGCACTACCCGGAGGACATGCAGGTGCAACCGGTGCTCGCGGCCGCCCGCTTCCTGGCCGCGGCGCAGAGCAGGGGGGCGCAGTTCCGTTCTGGCGTCGAGGTGGCCGCAGCGGTGACCGACGCGAACGGGGCGGTGAGCGGCATCCGCACCGCGACCGGCGAGGTGATCGAGGCGGATGCCGTCGTCAACGCGGCCGGAACGTGGGGCGGTGTCGTCGGCGAGCGGCTCGGCGCCGCCGTGCCGGTGCTGCCCCGACGCGGCTTCGTGCTCGTCACCGAGCCGCTGCCGCCGATGGTGCGACACAAGGTGTACACGGCCGACTACGTCGAGAACGTCGAGTCGTCGGGGGAGGGCCTGGAGACGTCGTGCGTCGTCGAGGGCACCCGCGGGGGCACCATTCTCATTGGGGCCAGCCGCGAACGGGTGGGGTTCGATCCCAGCCTGCGGGTCGACGTCGTCGCGACGCTGGCGCGGCAGGCCGTCGCGATCTTTCCTTTTCTCGCCGACGTCAACCTGCTGCGGGTCTACCGCGGGTTTCGGCCCTACTGTCCCGACCACCTGCCGGTCATCGGCCCCGACCCGCGTGCGCCGGGAGTGCTGCACGCCTGCGGCCACGAGGGTGCGGGTATCGGGCTCGCGACGGGCACCGCGCGGCTGATCGCTGACTACCTGACGGGGTCGCGAACGACCGGGCCGGATGCCGAGTTCGCCGCGCTGCTGCCCGACCGGTTCGCCGGTGCCCACACGGTTTCGGAGGCGGTGCAGGCCCGGTGAGCGAGTTCGACACCAGCTTCGACTTCGATGGCCGTCCCGTGCCGTTCCGTGCCGGCCAGACGCTGGGAGCCGCCCTCGTCGCGGCCGGCACGACGGCCTGGCGCACCACTCGCCTCGAGGGGCGGCCGCGCGGCTTGTTCTGCGGCATCGGTGTGTGCTTCGACTGCCTCGTCACCGTTGACGGGCATCCCAACCAGCGAGCGTGCCTCGTCGTGGCCCGACGCGACATGGTGGTCGTCACCCAGGAGGGAACCGGACATGACGCAGCCTGACCCGATCCCCGATGCCGGGCGCGCCCCGGCATCCGCACGTCTTGATCACGACGTGGTGGTGGTGGGCGCCGGGCCAGCCGGGCTGGCTTGTATCGCAAGGTTGCTCGCTGAGACGTCCCTGTCGGTGGTGCTGGTCGACGCAGGCCACGGAGCCGGTGGACAGTACTGGCGCCAACCCGCACCCGCACCACCCGGCGAGATCCCAGCCCCCCGTCGAGCCGGTCTCCACCACGGTCTCGAGGCCTTCCATGAGCTGCAGGCCGGCCTCGAGCGAGGCCACGCCGAGGGGCGGCTCGTGACTCACTTCGCCCACCACGTGTGGTCGGTCACGGCGACCGACGCGGGCCCGTCGGCCCAGCCGGGGTATGCCGTTCACGTGGTCGACCGCAGTGGTCGACCCGGTGAGGAACGGGCGCTCACGGTCACCGGTCGCGCCCTCGTGATCGCCACTGGCGCGTTCGACCGGTCGCTCCCCTTCCCGGGTTGGGACCTTCCGGGCGTCATGACGGTCGGCGGGCTGCAGGCGCTGCTCAAGGCGGGCGACGTGGCTGCCGGTCGGCGGGTCGCCATCGGGGGCACCGGGCCGTTCCTGCTGCCGGTCGCGGCGGCCCTGGCGGCGCGGGGCAGCACGGTCGTCGGCGTCTTCGAGGCCAACCACCCGGTGCGGTGGGTGCGCGAGTCGCGGGCCGTCGTGCGCAACGCCGGCAAGCTCAGAGAGGGAGCCGGGTACGCGGCCACCCTGCTGCGACACCGGGTGCCGGTGCGGGCCCGGCGCATGATCGCGGCCGCACACGGAACCGACCGCGTCGAGGCAGTCTCGGTGGTGCGCCTCGACCGTAGCGGTCGCCCGGCCGCCGGGTCGTCCGAGCGGCACGAGGTGGATGCCGTGGGCATCGGATGGGGGTTCACCCCCCAGCTCGACCTCGCCGTCACCCTGGGCCTGGCACTCGTCCGCGACGCGGGTGGCACACCCGTGGTCGAGGTCGACTCGCTGCACCGCACCAGCCGCGAAAGGGTCTACGCGGCCGGCGAGGCGTGCGGCGTCGGCGGGGCCGACCTCGCGCTCGCCGAGGGCCGCCTCGCAGCCCGTGGTGTCGCACTCGACCTCGATGGCCTGAATGGCCTCAATGACTTCGATGGCCCCGGTGCGACGGCCCACCCTGTAGCCAACCCTGTAGCCAAACCTGCAGCCCACCCTGATGAGGCCACCGCCCGGCGGTTGCGCACCTTCGCCGGCGCAATCATGCGCGCGCACCCGGTGCCGGCCGGCTGGGCCGAAGCACTCACCGACGACACCATCGTGTGCCGCTGCGAGGAGGTGCGCTTCGGTGCCGTGCGGACGGCGGTCGAGGGCGGCGCGACCGACGCTCGTCAGGTCAAGCAGCTGACCCGCACGGGGATGGGGTGGTGTCAGGGGCGCGTCTGCGGTTACGCGGCGGCGCTGCTCAGTGGGGGCGTCCCGGGCGAACCCGACGAGCGGCTCGTCAGCGCACCGGTGCCTCTCGGAAGTCTGGGTTCGGCCGAGAGTGACGATGATGCAATGTAATATTGCACAAGGGCACCCCGAAGCCCTAGGCTGAGACCAACGGTTCGAGGTCGGCAGCCTCTGCCGGTCGGTGACCAAAAGGACCGGCACAACCGAACATGACGACAGACCATGACGACAGACCGCCCCCCGGGGTCATCCTGGGACGAGCCCGTAGGAGCAGCAATGGCAGACACCGACCGCAAACCGTGGCACGGCATCCTGGTGGCGACGAGCCTTCAGTTCGACCGTGACGGCGAGGTCGACTACGGCGCCTACCGCGAGAACGTGGCCTGGCTCGCCGAGCAGGGCCTCGACGGCGTGGCGCCGAACGGCTCGCTGGGGGAGTACCAGTCGCTGTCGTGGGAGGAGCGCGACGCTGTCGTCAAGACCGCGATCGAGGCCGCTCCCGACGGGTTCGTCGTCATGCCCGGCGTCGGCGCCTACAGCGGGCGCGAGTCGAAGCGGCACGCCGAGGTGGCCCGTGATCTCGGGGCCCAGGCAGTCATGGGGCTGCCGCCGAACGCCTACCGCGCCGACGATCGCTCGGTGCTCGAGCACTTCGAGCTGGTGGCCAGCGCCGGCCTGCCGGTGACCGCCTACAACAACCCCATCGACACCAAGGTCGACCTCACCCCGCCGTTGCTGGCCAAGCTGCACGCTGAGGGTCTGATCGTGGGGGTGAAGGAGTTCTCGGGCGACGTTCGCCGCTGCTACGAGATCGCCGAGCTGGCGCCCGGCCTCGACCTGATGATCGGCACCGACGACACCGTGCTCGAGGTGGCGCTCTCGGGGGCCAAGGGTTGGGTCTCGGGCTACCCGCAGGTCTTCCCGAAGGCGTGTATCGAGCTCTACCGCGCCTCGGTCGCCGGCGATCTCGAGACGGCTCTGCCCCTCTACCGCCGGCTGCACCCGGTGCTGCGCTGGGACTCCAAGAGCGAGTTCGTCCAGGCCATCAAGCTCGGTCAGGACATGATCGGCCGCAACGGTGGCGCGTGCCGCCCGCCGCGCCAGCCGCTGACGGCCAAGACCGAGAAGGTCGTGCGTGGGGCCACCCAGGCCCTCATCGACGCGGGTATCGACTGATCCCGATGCGCTCCTCCGTTCTCTACCAGGCGGTCGACTCCCACACGGAGGGCATGCCGACCCGCGTCATCACCGGCGGGGTCGGCGTGCTTCCCGGCGCCACGATGGCCGAGCGCCGGCTGCGCTTCATGGCCGAACGTGACGACTTGCGAACGCTGCTCATGTGCGAGCCGCGCGGTCACTCGTCGATGTCGGGCGCGATCCTGCAGCCCCCGACCCGGCCCGACGCCGACTGGGGTGTGCTCTACATCGAGGTGTCGGGCTGCCTGCCGATGTGCGGGCACGGAACCATCGGGGTGGCAACGGTGCTCGTCGAGACCGGCATGGTGCCGGTCACCGAGCCCGAGACGGTGGTGCGCCTCGACACCCCGGCCGGCCTGGTGATCGCCCGCGTGCAGGTCGCCGACGGCCAGGCCACGTCGGTCACGCTCGAGAACGTGCCCTCCTACGCCCACGGGCTCGACCAGGTGGTGGTCGTTCCCGGCTTCGGTCGGGTTCGCTACGACATCGCCTACGGCGGCAACTTCTACGCGTTCGTCAAGCTCGCCGACCTCGGCCTGCCCTTCGACCGGCAGGCGCGGGCCCGACTGCTCGACGCCGGCCTGGCCGTCATGGACGCGATCAACGAGCAGAACCCCGTGGTGCACCCCGAGAAGCCGGAGATCGACGTCTGCCACCACGTCTACCTCGAAGCGCCCGACTCGACGCCTGAACACGGCCGGCACGCGATGGCGATCCACCCGGGCTGGTTCGACCGCTCGCCCTGCGGCACCGGAACGAGCGCCCGGCTGGCGGTGCTGCACGCACGCCGGCGAGTCGCGGTCGGTCAGGAGATCGTCAACGAGTCGTTCATCGGGAGCCCGTTCTCGGCCCGCATCCTGCGCGAGACCACGGTCGGCGACCGGCCCGCCATCGTGCCCAGCGTCACGGGTCGAGCCTGGATCACCGGCAACGCGAACTACCTGCTCGACCCGACCGACCCTTTCCCCGCCGGCTTCGAGCTCTGACCCCAGACCCCACCCCGTCGAGTGGCCACTTTCATACAGCCCGGCGTGTACCGAACTGGCCACTCGACTTGGGGGTGGTGCGGGTCGATCACGGTTTGGTATCAGCGGGCCGTGTCGCGGTCGTACCGACGAGGTTGGTTCTAGGGTTAGTGCAATGTCACATGTCAAAACGCCCATTTCGACAACGGACGCCTTCGGCGGTCGAGAGCGGAGAATCGCATGATCGGCAAGTCTCGGATCGGTTTGGGGGTCACCGCAGTCGGGGTGGCGCTCGCGCTCGCGTCGTGTGGCGGCGGAGGGTTGACCAGCGACTCGCAAGGTGGCGCGGCAGCGACCACCGGCGACATCCTGCTCGGCATGGTCACGCCGCTCAGCGGCAGCAGCGCCGCGATCGGGCCCTACATGAAGAACGGGGCCCAGCTCGCCATCAACGAGCTCAACGCGTCGGGTGGGGTGCTCGGCCGCCAGCTCAAGCTCGTGGCCGAAGACGAGGGCTGCGACCCCAAGACCGCAGCCGCGGCGGCCGCCAAGCTCGTCACGGCCGGGATCTCCGTGTCTGTGGGTGGCTACTGCTCCTCGGCCACCCTGCCGACGTTGTCGATCTTCGGCAAGGCCAACATCCCGATGATCATCCCGGCGGCCAACTCGACCGACCTGATCAAGGACAAGCTGCCCAACGTCTTTCTGCTCAACGGCACCGGAGCCCAGCAGGCCCAGGCCGCAGCTGACTTCATGAAGTCAGCGGGGCTCAAGGCTGCCGCGCTGGTCGACGACAACACGTCGTACTCGAAGGACATCACCACCCGAACGGCCAAAGACCTCGAAGGCCAGAGCACCAAGGTCGTCAACCAGCAGTCGGTCACCGCGGGAGAGCAGGACTACTCGGCGGCGGTCACCGCGATCCTGCGGGCCAACCCCGACATCGTCTACTGGACCGGCTACTACCAGGAGGGCGGCCTGATCATCAAGCAGCTGCGCGCCGCCGGGTACAAGGGCAAGATCATGGTCGCCGACGGCTCGGTCGACAAGCAGCTGGTCACCATCGCCGGCAAGGACAACGCCCAGGGCGTGCTGGCCACGATGACCCAGACGCCGCAGACGATTCCGGGCGGCGAGACGTGGATCGCCAGCTACAAGAAGGCCTTCAACGCCGACCCCGGCCCCTACTCGACGCAGTCGTACGACGCGGTGCGGGTGGCCGCCGAGGCCATCAAGAACGCGGGCAACACCAACGGTAAGGACGTCATCGCCGCCCTCGAGAAGATCGACGGCTTCAAGATCTTCAGCGGATCGCTGAAGTTCACGCCCGACCACACCCTCACCAACGGCGGGTTCGACATCCTCGTCGTCAAGGGTGACGACTTCGCGCTCAACCACTGACCGACCGGCTTCCGGGGCGAACGGCCCCGGGAGCCGCGGCGTGCTGACCGGCATCCTGCTGCCGCACACAGTTCGAAACAGCCTGACACCGCCCGGACGACCCTGAAAACCAGTTCGAAATCAGGAGTGCGATGGACTTC
>JBBSTU010000135.1:0-10783 GCA_038235595.1 Actinomycetales bacterium
CGTCGTGTGAGGATGAGATCCATGACGCCAGCGACGCCCACCCCCCACCGCAACGACCCGAACGTCATCCGTGACCTGCTGGTCACACCGGCCACGTGGGCGGTGGTCGGGCTCGGCGACAACCCCGACCGCACCGCGTGGGGCGTCTCGCTGTGGCTGCAGCGCGAGCTGGGGATGCGACTGGTCCCCGTGCACCCGAGCGCGGCCAGGGTGCACGGGAGCGTGGGGTACGCCTCGCTCGCCGATGTGCCCGACGGTGTCGTGCTCAAGGTCGTCGACTTCTTCGTACGTAGCGACCGGGTGGGCGCGCTCGTCGACGAGGCCATCGCGCAACGAGACCGACTCGGGGTGCAGGCCCTGTGGCTGCAGCTGGGAGTGGTCGACGAGGCGGCCGCCGCCCGAGCCGAGGATGCCGGGCTGTCGGTGGTCATGGACACCTGCCCAAAGATCGAGTACCCGCGTCTTCAGCCGGGTGACGGCTCGTCGGCCGTCACCGACTGACTCCCCACCCGCTCCCGCAGCGCGGCCCCCTTCGCGTGCGCCTGGTCGCGCAACGCCTCCTGGAAGGCCACCATCGCCGTGCGCACCCGGATCGACAGCTCGTCGCTTCCCGTGCCGACGATCCGCGCCGCCAGCAGCCCGGCGTTGCGTGCACCACCGATCGAGACCGTCGCCACAGGCACGCCGGCGGGCATCTGCACGATCGAGAGCAGCGAGTCCATGCCGTCGAGGAACTTCAGCGGCACCGGCACCCCCACCACGGGCAGCGGGGTTACCGCCGCCAGCATGCCGGGCAGGTGGGCCGCACCCCCGGCCCCGGCGATGATGACGCGAAGGCCCCGCTCGGATGCCGTCCGGCCGTACTCGATCATCTCCGTCGGCATCCGGTGGGCCGAGACGACGTCGGCCTCGTACGGGATCCCGAGCTCGTGAAGGGCGGTGGCCGCTGCCGCCATGACCGGCCAGTCGCTGTCGCTGCCCATCACGATCCCGACGACCGGTGACACCGGCGAGTTCGCGGCGGGCTGGTTCGGCGCGGTCATTCGGTCACGACCCCGCTCAGGTAGTCGGCCGCGTGGCCGGCCCGGTCCCTGGCGTCGTCGAGGTCGCCGCCGCTCACGTTGACGTGCCCGATCTTGCGGGATGGGCGAACCCCCTTGCCGTAGAGGTGCACCTTGGCGCCGGGATCGCGGGCCATGACGTGACGGTAGGCGCTGTAGAGCTCCTCGTGCTCGCCACCGAGAACGTTGGCCATCACCGTCCATGCTGCTCGCGGTCGAGGGTCGCCCAGGGGCAGGTCGAGCACCGCCCGGAGGTGCTGCTCGAACTGACCGGTCACGGCGCCGTCCATCGACCAGTGCCCACTGTTGTGCGGCCGCATCGCCAGCTCGTTGACGACGTAGGTGGCGACCCCGGTGTCATCGGCCACCTCGAACATCTCGACGGCCAGAACTCCCGTCACCTCGAGAGCACCCGCGATGTGAAGCGCGGCCTCGGTGGCCGCGGCGGCGAGCTCAGGGCCGAGGCCGGGGGCGGGCGCGAGCACCTCGGTGCAGATGCTGTCGACCTGCACCGTCTCGACGACCGGCCACGCAGCGGCCTGCCCCGACGGACTGCGGGCCACGAGCACCGCGAGCTCGCGAGCGAAGTCCACCTTCTCCTCGAGCAGGATGCCGTGCTCGAGCGGTCCGGGCTCGCCGACGGCGGCCAGCCACTCGGCGAGGTCGGCGCTCGAGCCCACCACGGCAACACCCTTGCCGTCGTAGCCTCCGGTAGGCGTCTTCGCCACGATCGGCCACCCCCACTGCTCGCCGCACCGCTCGACGTCATCGACCGTGCGCGCCCGGAACCACCGAGGGCACGCGATACCGAGCTCGGTGAGTCGTTCGCGCATGGCGAGCTTGTCCTGGGCGAACACCAGCGCCGAACGGCTGGGGCGGGTTACGACACCATCGGCCTCGAGGGCGGCCAACACCTCCTGGGGCACCTGCTCGTGGTCGAAGGTGACCACATCGCAGGTCGCGGCGAAGGCCCGTACGGCTTCGAGATCGGCGTGGTCACCCACGGGAGCGCTGGGCACCACGAGGGCCGCCGAGGAGGTATCGGCTTCGGCCAGCACCGAGAGCGTGATGCCGAGCTCGATGGCCGGGCCCTGCATCATCCGGGCCAGCTGACCACCACCGACGACACCGACGACGGGGAAACCTCCGGGGGCGCGCTTCGGCTCTTCGGTCACGGCGACCAACCTACCGACGCGGTGGCGGCATCCGCACCACGGCTCCCTACGGCAGCGTGCGGTGGTGTGAGCAGGGTGGGTCAGCGGGTGCGGTCGACCGGTCAGCGGGTGCGGTCGACGGGTCCGGACACGTCGGGCGTCGAGACGGGCTGCTCTTGACCCACACGTTCGACCGGGTCGGCGACACCGAGCGCGGCAGCAGCGTGGCTCGGGTCGACGAGGCTGGGATGATGGCTGCGCACGGCTGCGAACGTCCACATCTTGTTGAGCACGAACGAGAGCGGGGTGACGACACAGATGACGATGAGCTGCGCCCAGTAGAGCCGGGTGCGCAGGCCCGTCGAGTCGTCGAGCGCCGACAGCGAGAGCGCGATCGGTGAGCCTCGGTGCATCAGGGCGGTCAACAGCACCAGCCCGATGGCCTGGCCTACGAGACCCACCGCCACGAAGGGCCAGTACTCGCGCCACCAACAGGCGTGTCGGGAGCTGTGGAAGGTCCAGGATCGGTTGAGCTGGAAGTTCCAGAGGTTCGCCACGAAGAAGGCGATGGTCGAGTACACGTGGTACCAGCGCACGTTGAAGGCCGTGAGCGGCACCCCGACGATGGCCTCCTCGGGCAGCGGACCGAGCCGTTTGACGATCACGAGGGCCATCAGGTTCACGAGCACGCCCGAGGCACCGACCAGCCCGAACCGGAGGAACAGCATCCAGTTGTGCCGGTGGCGCACGAACAGAAACTCGCTGAACCGCCTCACAGGCCGACGATACCTGCGGCGTCTCCATTCGGCGTATCCGAACCTGGTCGTCCGGCGCGACGCTTGCACGTTGCCGGCGCGGCCCCGCTCAGCCGTCGTCGGACTCGGACAGGAACAGGGCGAAACGGGCGGGTTGGGCCTGCACGAGGTCGAGGCGGCCCCCGTTCGACTCGGCGAGGTCGCGGGCCAGGGCCAGACCCAGCCCGGTGCTGCCACCCGTTCCGCTGCTGACCGAACGTTCGAAGATGTGCGGAGCCATCGCGGATGGCACCCCGTCGCCCTCGTCACTGACCTCGACCACGACCGAGGGGCCAGAACGCCGAGCGTGCACGTCGACGGTGCCGCGACCGTGAACGAGAGAGTTCTCGAGCAGGGTCGAGAGCACTTGTGAGAGGGCCACCGGGGTCGAGCGGACGAACAGGCCGCGTTCCCCGCGCACGCGAACCGAGCGGCGGGCCTGCTCGAAGGCGGGTTGCCACTCCCGCTGCAGAGCGGCGATCGTGGTGTCGAGCGACACGACCGGAATCGGCCCGCCCGCCGCGCGTCCGCGGCCGAGGAGGTCATCGACGACCCGCGTCAGGCGCTCCACCTGCGCGATCGCGATCGCGGCCTCCTCCCTGACGACCGACTTCTCGGCCATGAACGAAATCTCCTCGAGCCGCATCAGCAGTGCCGTCAGCGGGGTGCGTAGCTGATGGGAGGCGTCGGCGGCGAAGTCACGTTCAGCGGCGAGTGACTTGGTCATGTCGTGAGCCTGGCGCGCGATGATGTCAGAGACGTGGTCGATCTCGCGCACCCCCGACCGCACCGGCGCCAGCCGAGCCTCTCCGGCAGAGAACCGTGACGCGAGGTCGACGAGGTCGGCGGCGGCGCGAGCGGCTCGACGGCGCATGCTGAGCGTGCTGACAACCGCGGCCAGCACTCCGACCAGCGCAGCCACGAGAACCAGGGCCACCAGCAGGCCCGCGGTCTGACGGATGTCGGTCGTCACTGCGTCATCGACCAGCTGGGGCCTCTGGGTGACGAGCCACCAGACGACCGCAGCAACCAGCAGCGTGGTCAGCCCCGCCGTGACACCCGCAGCGACCAGGGCGAGACGATCGAGCTGTTGCCGCACGGTCAGTCAGCCTCAGGGCGTTCGAACCGGAAGCCGACCCCGCGCACCGTGGCGATGTACTGCGGCGAGGTCGCGTCGTCGCCGAGCTTGCGACGCAGCACGGAGATGTGCATGTCGAGAGTCTTCGTGGACCCGAACCAGGCGGTGTCCCAGATCTCGCGCATGAGCTGCTCGCGCGAGACGACCTTGCCCTGTTCGCGCACCAGGACCCTCAGCAGGTCGAACTCCTTCGCTGTCAGCTGCAGCTCGGCGCCCTTGAACCAGGCTCGTCGACCGTCGGCGTCGATCCGGACCAGGTCGACGACCGCGGCGCTCTCGGTCGGCTTGCGGCGCAGCAGGGCGCGCACCCTCGCGAGCAGCTCGGCCAGCCGGAAGGGCTTGGTCACGTAGTCGTCAGCACCGGCGTCAAGACCGACGACGGTGTCGACCTCGTCGGCGCGAGCCGTGAGGATCAGGACGGGGATGGCCAGCCCCTCGGCCCGGATGCGCCGACAGACCTCGAGGCCGTCGATGCGGGGCAGTCCCAGGTCGAGCAGCACCAGGTCAGGGCTGAGCTTGGCGCCCTCGAGCGCCGCCACGCCGTCCTCGCGAACGTCGACGTCGTAGCCCTCACGGCGCAACGCTCGGGCCAGTGGCTCCGAGATGGCGGGATCGTCCTCGGCGAGGAGCACGCGGGTCATGTCATCCGTTCTGATTGTTCACCAACCGGCTCGACGCCGACCGTCTGAAGCCTACCGACTCCCGCATGCCGGCCAGTCCCCTTCCCAAGAAGCCGCCACCGGATTCCGTCCACTCTCGCCTCCAACCGCGCCGCCCACCCTGCGCGACGCGCCGCGCGACGCGCCGAAAGGGTGTCGCGCGGCGTGGTGGTCAGTGCCCGGGCCAGTTCGGTCGGCGCTTCTCGGTGAAGGCGGCCACGCCCTCTCGTCGGTCGGCCGAGAACGCCGTCGCCCGCCAACAGGCATCCTCGATCTCGAGCCCGGCCTCGAGGTCGACGTCGGCCCCCAGCCGCATGGCCCGCTTGGCGTTGCGCAGCCCGACCGGCGAGTTCGCGGCGATGGTGCGGGCCAGCTCGAGGGCGTGAGCGCGGGCCGAACCCTGGGCGACCAGCTCGTCGACGGCGCCGAGGGCGAACGCCTCGGCCGTCGTCATCCTCGCCGCCGAGAAGATGGCGCGGGAGGCCCGCGACCAACCCACTCGGCGCACGAGCAGCTGTGTGCCCCCACCCCCTGGGATCACTCCGACACCCACCTCGGGCAGACCCACGAGCGCGCCCTCCCCGGCGATGACCACGTCGCACGAGAGCGCCAGCTCGAAGCCACCGCCCAGTGCGTGGCCGTCCACGGCCGCGATGGCGGGCATCGGCAGGCGCAACACTCCCCCGTATGCCGCGCGCGCCGTCGGCCGCTGCCGAACGAGGTCGGCATCGCTCATCGAGCTGCGCTCCTTGAGATCGGCGCCGACGCAGAACGCACGCTCGTTGCTCGAGCTCAGCACGACACAACGCACGGTCTCGTCCGACGCGACAGACGACGTGGCCTCGGCGATCGAACGGGCCATCTCGGTCGACACTGCGTTGAGCGCCTCCGGACGGTCGAGCACGATCTCGGCCACGTGCTCGAGCCCCGGCTCGTCGAAGCGCTCGATCCGAACGAGGTGTGGCGTTGACGGCATCCGGGGGTCTCCTTGGGCGTTGGTGTTCGTCATGGGTCGGCCTACCGGCGACCCGTGGTCGGGGCTCGGCGCAGCACCGAGGGAGATACCGGCCCGACCCCACGCAGGATGCGGCGTCGCTGGCCGGTCAGCTCGAACCCTGACAACGTCGCGAGCTCACGGGCCATCGTGGCGTCAACCATCACCGTGCCGGCCTGGGCTACAGCGGTCAGCCGTGAGGCGCGGTTCACCGTGGTGCCGAAGACGTCACCGAGCCTGGAGAGGATCGGGCCGCGGGCCATCCCGACCCTCGCCTCGGGCAGCACGTCGTCGTCGCTCATGGCATCGAGCAGGTCGAGGGCGACGGCGGCGGCGGGCGCGGCGGTCACGGTCGTGAAGAGCACCTCGTCGCCCACGGTCTTGATGAGGCGGCCTCCGTGTGCCGTGATGACGTCAGCCGACAGGGCCTCGAACCGGGACACCAGGCGTGCGAGGTCACGCTCTGACATCTTGCGCACGAGGGCGGTGAAGTTGACGAGGTCGGCGAAGCCGACAGACCGCATCTTCGTCAGGCCGTACGACTCGGGGTCGGCGTCGGCGAGCATGCGGGTCACGGTGGCACTCAGGTGTCGACGCCAGGCGTAGACGAGCAGCGGTTCGAGCCGGTCGGTCAGCACCGCAAGACGGTTCGCCGTCTCGACCGCGGTCTCGTGGCTGGGCACCGCCCTCGACTCGGGCGACTCGCCCTCGCCCTCCGCAGCCAGGGCGGAGGTCATGTCGGCCTCGACCGCCTCGGCGATCAGCTGCGACTGCCATCCCGCGAGCCGGTCGGCCGAGCGTGCGAAGGCACGGGTGAGCGACAACGCCGTGGTCTCATCGAGCAGCCCTTCGCGCACAATCTCGGCCACGGCCCGCAACGCCTCGACGTCGGCAGCGGTGAACAGCTCGTCGTCGGTGTCGACCACGGGAAAGCCGAGCGCGTGCCAGAAGCGTCGGGCCGAGGCGAGAGAGACCTCCGCGCCCGCACTGACCTCGCGGCGTCGCAGGGCGAGCGGACGACCGAGCAGGCGCGCGGTGAAGTCCTCCCCAGCCGAGGACTGTGCGGTCACCGCGGTCAGTGGGGAGGGCGGAGTCTGCGGCGACGCCGGGTCCGTCATGGCCCGATCATGCCAGCCCTCCGTCGGGGCGGCGCACGTGAACGACGTCGCCGGCCGTGAAGGAGCGACGACCCGCGGAGGTGTCCACCACGAGGGCGCCGGACCCGTCGAGACCGACCGCGTTCCCCTCGACCATGGCCCCGCCGGGCAGGTGCACCCGTACCCGCGAGCCGATCGTCGAGCACGCGGCCTCGTAGGCCCCCCGAACGACCCGTTCGAGGTCAGACGACGCGGTGTACCGAGACCTCCCCCCGTCGACCCGGGGTTCGCCAGAGGCCGCTCCCAGCAGGGCACCGAGCTCGCGCAGGTAGGCGACCACGAGGGTCTCGCGCCGCACCGACACCCCCGCGAGCGCGAGGGAGGTGGCGGTGGCGACGGGTAGCTCGGCGCGGGTCTGGTCGACGTTCACGCCCGCCCCCACGACCACGGCGGCGGCCGGCTCTCGCTCCGAGCCGCTGGTGGTGCCGAGAGGTGACCCCAACGACACGAGCTCACACAGGATGCCGCTGACCTTGCGGTCGTCGTCGTCGACGAGCAGCACGTCGTTGGGCCACTTCAGCGTCGGAGTCAGCTCGTGTCCGGCCGCCCGGGTCACCCGGCGGATCGCGCGGGCCAGGGCGAGGCCGGCGCAGAGCGGCAACCAGGCGGCCGAGGCGACCTGAGAAGCCCCCTGAAGTGGCACGACCGCCGACACCGCGACCGCGGCACCGGCGGGCACCTCCCAGGAGCGGCCCAGCCGTCCGCGGCCTCCGGTCTGGTGATCGGTGACCACCACGTTCCAGCACGGGTTCGGGGCCCTGCCGGGCTGCGCGGCATACGCGGCCCCGAGATCACGGGCCACATCGTTGGTCGAACGCGTCTGTGGGTGGAAGCGAACCGCGCGCCACGGCTGACCGGGGGTGAGCAACCCCTCATCCACCAGGCTCGGCTCGAACGGAAGGCGCACGCCCCCAAGGCTAGAGTGCCGCCATGGCATCCGATCAGGGCGTGGACGAAGCGGCCCGGCCCGCAGCGCAGGCTCCCGACCTCAGCACGACGGCGGGCAAGCTCGCCGACCTCAAGCGACGGGTGGCCGAAGTGGCCCATGCGGGGTCGGCCGGCGCTGTCGAGAAGCAGCACGAGCGCGGCAAGAAGACCGCCCGCGAGCGCATCGCGATGCTGCTCGACGAAGGCACTTTCATCGAGATGGACAAGTACGCCCGCCACCGCAGCAACACCTTCGGCCAGGAGAGGAACCGGCCCTACGGCGACGGCGTCGTCACCGGCTACGGCCAGGTCGACGGCCGTCAGGTGGCCGTCTTCGCCCAGGACTTCACCGTCTTCGGCGGCTCGCTGGGCGAGGTCTACGGCGAGAAGATCGTCAAGGTGCTCGACTTCGCGATGAAGATCGGCTGCCCCGTGATCGGTCTCAACGACTCCGGGGGCGCTCGCATCCAGGAGGGGGTGGTCTCCCTCGGGCTCTACGGCGAGATCTTCATGCGCAACGTTCGCGCGTCGGGCGTCATCCCGCAGATCTCGCTCATCATGGGGCCGTGCGCGGGCGGCGCGGTCTACTCCCCCGCCATCACCGACTTCACCGTGATGGTCGACCAGACCTCGCACATGTTCATCACCGGCCCCGACGTCATCAAGACCGTCACCGGTGAGGACGTCGGCTTCGAGGAGCTCGGCGGCGCTCTCACGCACACCACCAAGTCGGGCGTCGCGCACTACATGGGGTCCGACGAGCAGGACGCCATCGACTACGTCAAGGCGCTGCTCTCCTACCTGCCGAGCAACAACCTCGAGAGCCCACCGGCCTACGACGAGGGCGCCGCCGACCTGTCGGTCACCGACGACGACCGGTGGCTCGACACGTGCATCCCGGACTCGCCCAACGTGCCCTACGACATGCGCGAGGTGATCGCGCACCTCGTCGACGTGGCCGACGACGACAGCGACGGCATCGACGGCAGCGACGGCATCGACGGCGCCGACTTCCTCGAGGTGTCGCCGCTCTTCGCACCGAACATCCTCACCGGCTTCGCGCGCATCGACGGTATGTCGGTCGGCATCGTCGCCAACCAGCCGATGCAGTACGCCGGCTGCCTCGACATCGACGCGTCCGAGAAGGCCGCCCGCTTCGTGCGCACCTGTGACTGCTTCAACGTGCCGGTGCTCACCCTCGTCGACGTGCCCGGCTTCCTGCCCGGCACCGACCAGGAGTGGGACGGCATCATCCGGCGCGGCGCGAAGCTCATCTTCGCCTACGGCGAGGCCACCGTGCCCAAGATCACCGTCATCACTCGCAAGGCCTACGGCGGGGCCTACGACGTGATGGGCTCCAAGCATCTCGGCGCCGACATCAACCTGGCCTGGCCCACAGCCCAGATCGCCGTCATGGGCGCCCAGGGGGCCGTGAACATCCTCTACCGCAAGGAGCTCGCGGCGGCGGTGGCGGAGGGGCGCGACGTCGAGGCGATCCGCAGCGACTTCGTCACGCACTACGAGCAGACCCTGGCCAACCCCTACATCGCGGCCGAACGGGGCTACATCGACACCGTGATCAGCCCGTCGAACACCCGGATGAACGTCACACGCGCCCTGCGCGCGCTGAAGAACAAGCGCGACACCCTGCCTCCCAAGAAGCACGGGAACATCCCGCTATGAGCACTGAGAACACGGTGAACCCAGAGCCCGACGCCGTGAGCCCGGATGCCGTGAAACGCGACTCCGCCGGAACGGACCAACCCGGTGTAGTGGCGTTCCGGGTCGTCTCGGGGCACCCGACGCCCCAGGAGATCGCGGCGGTCGTCACCGTGTTGTCAGCGCTGTCGACTCGCGCCGCGCAGGGCCACAGCTCGCCGGCCGCTTCGGCCGGCTCGGCCTGGTCAGACCCGGGGTGGCGGCTGGTCGGGCCTTCGCGCGACCACGGTGGCTGGCGCACCGCAGCCCTACCTCGCTGACCCTGCTGCCGCGCTGACCCTGCTGCCGCGACGGCCCCCTGCACCGCGAGGGCCGTCGGCAGTCCTCTGCAGAGGCCGGGAAATCGGGTGGCGGCCGCCACGAGGCTGTGGGATACCTTCGGGCTGTGACCGAGACTGCCGCTCAGACCGAACGCCCGCAGACCGACGTCGACCGCATCGCGGAGCGCTACTTCGACGCCGCCGTCGACCTCAGCCCGATCAACGCCACCTACCTGGGCGTGCCCGGGCGCGACGACGAGCTCGACGACCTCTCGCCGGCCGGCAACGCGGCCGCTGCCGTGCTGCGGCAGGCGACCCTGGCCGAGCTGACAACCGCGACAGCGGCCGACGACGTCGACCGGGTGACCATCGCGGCGATGTCCGAGAGGCTCGGGCTGGCGCAGGAGCGGTATGCCGCCGGGCTCGACGAGATGTCGCTCAACGTGATCGCCTCGCCGCTGCAGAGCGTGCGCGACGTCTTCGACCTCATGCCGCAGGAGAGCGAAGAGAACTGGCGCGTCTTCGCGGCTCGACTCTCGAAGATCCCGGCCGCACTCCAGGGCTACCGGGAGTCTCTGGTCACCGCGCGAGAGCGCGGGCAGGTCGCAGCAAGCAGGCAGGTGGCCGCCTGCGCCGCGCAGTCGCGTGCGCTCACCGACGACGACGGCTACTTCGCCAAGGTCGTCGCCGACGCGACGGTGGGCGGCGCCCCCATCGACGGAGAGCTGCGCGACCGGTTGACGCAGGCCGCGGAGGCCGCGTCATCGGCCTACGGGGAGGTCGCCGACTTCCTCGAGAGCGAGCTGCTCCCCCATGCTCCTGCCGAAGACGCCTGCGGCCGCAGCCGCTACGAGCTTGAGTCGCGCTACTTCCTCGGCGCCGCGGTCGACCTCGAAGAGACCTACCGCTGGGGTCAGCAG
>JBBSTU010000136.1:0-10748 GCA_038235595.1 Actinomycetales bacterium
ACCTCGACCCACGGCGCCTTCGGCGCTTTGGCCTTCGGCATCGGCACCTCCGAGGTCGAGCACGTGCTCGCCACCCAGGCGCTGTCGCTGCGTCCCTTCCGCACGCTTGCGGTCAACGTGGTCGGTCGACTGCACGAAGGAGTCACCGCCAAGGACGTCGTGCTGGCGGTGATCGCGAAGATCGGCACCGGCGGCGGCCAGGGTTACGTCATCGAGTACCGCGGCGAGGCCATCGAGGCGCTCTCGATGGAAGCCCGGATGACGGTGTGCAACATGTCGATCGAGGCCGGCGCACGCGCTGGCATGATCGCCCCCGACCAGACGACCTTCGACTACCTCAAGGGACGCCCCCACGCACCTCAGGGCGCCGACTGGGATGCTGCTGTGGCCGAGTGGACGGCGCTGCGTAGTGACGACGACGCCGAGTTCGACGAGCAGGTCGAGCTCAACGCCTCCGACCTGACGCCCTTCGTCACCTGGGGGACCAACCCGGGTCAGGGTCTTCCCCTCAGCGACTCCGTGCCCGACCCGGAGTCGTTCGCCGACGAGAGCGACCGGGTGTCGGCCGCGAACGCGCTGGCCTACATGGACCTCGAGCCGGGCACGAAGCTGCGCGACATCAGCGTCGACACCGTCTTCGTCGGCTCGTGCACGAACGGTCGTATCGAGGACCTTCGGGCCGCGGCTGCCGTCGTCAAGGGACATCAGGTCGCCAAGAGTGTGCGCATGCTCGTGGTCCCGGGCTCGGCGAGGGTGCGACTGCAGGCCGAGGCCGAGGGGCTCGACGCCGTCTTCACCGCAGCGGGTGCCGAATGGCGTCTTCCCGGGTGCTCGATGTGTCTGGGGATGAACCCTGACACCCTCTCGCCCGGCGAGCGCAGCGCGTCGACGTCGAACCGCAACTTCGAGGGCCGGCAGGGCAAGGGGGGACGGACCCACCTGGTCAGTCCCCTCGTCGCGGCCGCCACTGCGATCCGTGGCACCCTGTCGAGCCCCGCCGACCTGGCCGGTCTCGAGACCACTAGCGCCACCCAGGAGGCCTGAGCCATGGACAAGTTCAAGACTCACACCGGCGTCGGAGTGCCGCTCCGTCGCAGCAACGTCGACACCGACCAGATCATCCCGGCCGAGTACCTCAAGCGCGTGACCCGCACGGGCTTCGAGGACGGCCTCTTCGCGGCTTGGCGCAAGGACGAGTCCTTCGTGCTCAACAACCCCGTGTATGCCGCCGGGTCGGTGCTCGTGGCCGGGCCCGACTTCGGCACCGGCTCCAGCCGTGAACACGCCGTCTGGGCTCTGATGAACTACGGCTTCCGGGTCGTCATCAGCTCGCGCTTCGCGGACATCTTCCGGGGGAACAGTGGCAAGGCAGGGCTGCTCACGGCCATCGTGTCCCAGGACGACGTGGAGCTGATCTGGAAGTTCCTCGACAACAACCCGGGCGCCGAGATCACCGTCGACCTCCTCGCCCGAACCGTCCAGGCGGGCGAGATCGTGGCCCCCTTCGAGATCGACGACTACACGCGCTGGCGTCTTCTCGAGGGGCTCGATGACATCGGGCTCACCCTGCGACACGAGGAAGAGGTCACCGAGTTCGAAAAGGGTCGCCCGAGCCACAAGCCGGTCACGACACTGGCCTGAGAACCTCTGTAACAGCGACGTGACGAAACCGAAAGCCCTTGTCATGCAGGGGCCTTCGGCCTTTCGGGCCACGGTCTGGACTCCTCGGCGCAGGCCTCCCGATGGGCTGTCCGACCACCATCGCGGGTCCTCAATGCCCTTGCGACACAAGCAAATGCCTGCAGATGTGGTGGACCTCGCGCCGATCTGCGTTTAACGTCAGGTTCTAACCGGACTGGATCCGGACGTACCGTCGGGTCGTTGACCTCGACAGTCCTCTGGAGGGGAAGACGTGAACAAGGCAGAACTGATCGATGCCCTTGAGGTGAAGCTGGGCAGCAAGAAGGCCGCTTCCGATTCGCTCGAGGCTCTCCTCGACATCGTGATCCGCGAAGTCGCCAAGGGTGGGAAGGTCGGGATCACCGGGTTCGGAACCTTCGAGCGGGTCGAGCGAGCCGCACGCACCGGTCGCAACCCGAAGACCGGCGAGACGGTCAAGATCAAGAAGACCAAGGTGCCGAAGTTCCGGTCCGGAACGAACTTCAAGCACGTCGTCTCGGGTGCCAAGAAGCTGTCGCGCACAGAGTCGGCTGCTTCGCGCGCCTCGGCGGGGTCGTCCACCGCGCCGGCCAAGACCGCCGCCACGAAGGCGGCGACCAAGACCGCCGTGAAGAAGACGGCGACCAAGGCCGCACCCGCCAAGACCGCCGCCACGAAGACGGCGACCAAGACCGCTGTGAAGAAGACGGCGACCAAGGCCGCACCCGCCAAGACGGCCCCGGCCAAGGCCGCTCCGGCCAGGGCGACGACCAAGACCGCCGTTAAGACGACGACCAAGGCCGCACCCGCCAAGACCGCCGCCACGAAGACGGCGACCAAGACCGCCGTGAAGAAGACGGCGACCAAGGCCGCACCGGTCAAGACGGCCACCAAGGCGGCCACGAAGAAGACGACGGCCCGTAAGACGGCCACTCGCTGAAGCACGCTGATCGCGCAGAGGGCCCGACCCGTCGGTCGGGCCCTCTGCGCGCGTCGGGTGGCTGCCGTCAGCGGATCTGCTGGCCGGGGCCGATGCCGACGATGCCGAGGGAGACCACCACCTCGCCGGCCACCTCTACCGTCAGCCGTTGACCGAGCCGCACCAGACGCAGCCCGCTCGCCTCGAAGGCTGCAGCCGTGAACGACACCTGCCGCCCGTCGTCGAGCAGCACGCTGCCGGTGTGGTGCTCGGGATCGAAGGTGTGAACGCTAGCCTGCATGCCCTGAATCCAACCAGATCCGAGTCGACCGACGACCCCCGCTGTGCGCGGCCCCAGACCGAGGCCGATGGCCGCCACGAGTGAGGTCGGGTCATCGACGTCGGTGCGCAGGCGAGGCAGGTCGAGATCGAGACGTGCTGCACCGTCTGCGGCGTGACGAGCCGCGCTGTCTGACCCGAACCGCGGTCGCAGACCTGATGCCATGCCTCCGCACCGCAGCACCGTTCCGACGCCATCGGCGTCGGGTACGAACGACTGGTCGTAGGGGTGGGCCGCGGCCAGGGCCCCCCGCAGGTCGGCCGCTGTGAGGCAGGGCAGGTCACCGAGGAGGGCGGCCGGTCGTGACCCTCGGCCCGTGTCCGACAGCCGGCGTAGCCCCGCCTCGATCGCCGGGTTCAGGCCGACGCCCGGGTCGGGCACCACGTCGACGCCGAGGCTCATGAGCTCGACGGTGAGCCCGGCATCCGACGTGACGACGAGCACGCGTGCCGCCCCGACGGCTCCGACCGCGGCGGCGATCGTGTCGTCAGCGACGGCGCGGCTGAGAGCGGCTCGGTCGGCTCCCGTTGCCCGGGCGAGTCGTGACTTTCCGAAGCGGGTGTCCTTGACAGGGATGACGACGTGCCACGGTGTCTCACCGGGTGGCCTGCAGGATGGCGGTCGCGTCGTAAGGTCGGTCATGCTGGAATGAATCGTCCCACTCGCCGCCCGCCTGCTCGACACGCCATCCCCGGGTGACCAAGATGAGGGCACGACACGCGCTGACGCGGCACGTGGTGGCGCAAGGAGGCCGACGCCGTGGGCGGTGCACGTGAGAGGCGACTGCCGTTCGCCTACCGGCTGGCCGCGTTCCTGCTGCGACGGCCGCTCATGGTGCTGACGAAGCGCGACTGGCGAGGTCTGGAGAACCTGCCCGCCACGGGCGGCTTCATCGTCTCGCCCAACCACATCAGCTACGTCGACCCGCTCGTGTTCGCCCACTTCATGTTCGACAGCGGCCGGGAGGCCTACTTTCTCGGCAAGGAGAGCCTGTTCACGGTGCCCGTGGTCGGCGCGGTGCTGCGCAAGTCGGGCCAGATCCCGGTCTACCGGGGGTCCGCAGCGGCGGCCGACTCCTACCGGGCGGCCGTCGCGGCCGTGCACGAGGGCAAACCCGTGGGGATCTTTCCCGAGGGCACCATCACCCGAGATCCTGCCCTGTGGCCGATGCGCGGCAAGACCGGAGCGGCCCGGATCGCTCTCGAGACCCGCTGCCCGCTGATCCCGGTGGCCCAGTGGGGGGCACAGGAGATCCTCCCCCCGTACGGCAAGCGGCTGCGCCTCTTCCCCCGTCGCACGATGCAGGTGTACGCCGGCCCGCCGGTCGACCTCAGCGACCTCTACGACCGGCCGATCGACACCAAGGTGCTCCGTGAGGCGACCGACCGGCTCATGGCACGCGTGACCGAACAGCTCGAGGTGCTGCGGGGAGAGCCGGCCCCGCTCGACCGCGTCGACCCCCGGCGCCTCGGCGTCGCCGAGACGGGCAACCCCAGCGCGGAAGGCCGCCCCTCCGCCCGCGCTGCTCGATGGCGCCGACGACGCGACAGGAAGGGCCACTGATGACTCACGTCGCCGTGATGGGAACGGGCAGCTGGGGCACCGCGTTCAGCTCGGTACTGGCCCTCGCCGGGTGCACCGTGACGATGTGGGCTCGGCGCCAGGAGGTGGCCGACCAGATCAACGCTGGATGCAACCTCGACTACCTGCCTGACCTCGCGCTTCCCTCGTCGGTGCGGGCCACGAACGACCCTGCCGGTGCCTGCCACGGTGCCGACGTCGTCGTGCTCGCGGTGCCGTCCCAGACCCTGCGAGCCAACCTCGAGCAGTGGGGCCACGCCATCCCGCGCGCCGCCGACGTCGTGTCGCTGATGAAGGGCGTCGAGCTCGGTACGACGAAGCGGATGAGTGAGGTGATCGCCGAGGTCGGCGGGATCGAGAGCGAGCGCATCGTCATCGCCTCCGGCCCCAACCTGGCCAAGGAGATCGCGGCCCGCCAGCCGGCCGGGAGCGTCATCGCCTGCACCGACATGGCCGGTGCCGAACGTGTGGCAGCGGCCTGCGCCAGCTCGAGCTTCCGCCCCTACACGAGCACCGACGTCGTGGGTGCCGAGATCTGCGGCGCCACCAAGAACGTCGTCGGGCTCGCGGTGGGCATGGCCGAGGGGATGGGCTTCGGTGACAACACCAAGGCGACCATCATCACCCGCGGGTTGGCCGAGACGACCCGGCTCGGTCTGGCCCTCGGCGCCGAGCCCGAGACCTTTCTCGGCATGGCCGGAGTGGGCGACCTCATTGCGACCTGCATGTCGCCGCTGTCACGCAACCACCGTTTCGGGGTGCGCCTGGGGCAGGGCCTGGCGGTCGACGAGGTGGTGGCCGAGACGAAGCAGACCGCGGAAGGCGTCAAGTCGTGCCAGTCGATATTGGCTCTCGCGATCGCCCAGGGCGTTGACATGCCCATCGTCGAGCAGGTCGTCGCGGTGGTCCGCGACGGGCACTCGGCACGTGACATCGGCCCCCGGCTGATGTCACGTGACCTCAAGGTCGAGAAGCACTGACCCCTCGCCCCGGCCGCGGAGACCTCATCGTCGCGGGGTTGTGCGAGAGCCAACCGTCTGCCGTTGTCGTTGTCGTAGGCGTTCAGGCCTGGGCCACACCCGTGCCGGCGCGCAGGGCCTGGTCGAGGTCGACCCACAGGTCTTCGACGTGCTCGATGCCGACCGAGAGGCGTAGCAGGCTCTGCGGCACGGTATCGGGCTCCGAAGGGTGGCGCCGGCGCCGTTCGATCTGGGACTCGACCCCCCCGAGACTCGTCGAGTGCAGCCACAGCCTGGTGGCGGCGCAGACCCGCTCAGCGGGCTCTGGGTCGTCAGGCGGGCCGGCGATGTCGATGGCCATCATGGCTCCGGAACCGGGGTAGCGCACCCGGGCGACGGCGGGGTGAGCCTCCAGCCGCGCTGCGAGCTCAGCCGCGTTGGCGCAGGCCCGTTCGAAGCGCAACGACAGGGTGCGCAGACCGCGCAGCGCGAGGTAGACCTCCATCGGCCCGGCGATCGCCCCGTGCAGCGTGCGGTGTCGTCGCAGCCGCTCCCCGAGCGCCCGACCCGCCTCCGTGTCGGCCACGACGCTGGCGCCGAGCACGACGTCGGAGTGGCCGGAGAGGTACTTCGTCACGGAGTGCACCACGACGTCGGCGCCGAGCTGCAGAGGACGACACAGCAACGGCGTCGCGAGCGTGTTGTCGACGACACTGGTCACCCCCCGCTCGCGCGACCGGGCGAGCACCGCAGGCAGGTCGATGACGTCCATCAGCGGGTTGGTGGGCGACTCGAGCCAGAGCAGGTCGCCCGACCCGAGCGTGTCGACAGCCGAGAGCAGCCCGGCCGTGTCGCTGGCGTGCCGACGAACCACCGTTCCGCCGTCACCCTCGTAGGCGACCAGCAGGTCACCGGTGCCGTTGTAGGTCTGGTCGGGGGCCACGATGGTGGAGTGGGCTCCGGCGAGTGACAGGGCGGCCGAGATGGCGCCCATCCCGGACGCATGCACGAGCGCCGACCCACCCTCGAGCCCGCCCAGCGCCTCCTCGAAGGCATTCCAGGTCGGGTTGCCGACCCGGGCGTAGTTGACCGGTCCGTCGGCGGAGTAGGTCGAAGTCAGCTCGACGGCCGGGTTGACCGACGCGCCAGGGGAGCGCGCCGGTCGACCCGCGGCAACGACGTACGTATCGGTGTGCAGAGTGTTCGGGTCGACCGCGTGGCTCACCCGTTGAGGGTACGAGGCGACCGGCTCGCCCCGGGATAGAGTCTCGCGTGATGACCAGCGACCAGCCCGCCACCCCAGCCGAACCGCGCCGGCCGGTCGAGCCGACGGCCCCGCAGCCCCGGTCTACGGGGAGGCAGAGCCGGCCCCGCGTCGCGGTCGTCTTCGGAGGCCGGTCGTCCGAGCACGCTGTCTCCTGCGCGACGGCCGCCGGGGTGCTGCGCGCCATCGACCGCGAGAAGTACGACGTCGTGCCGATCGGGATCACCCGCGACGGGCAGTGGGTGCTGGCGGCCGACGACCCGGAGCGCTTCGAGCTGACCGCCGCCCGCACCCCGGAGGTGGAGCCGTCGCCCTCGCACGTCGTGCTCCCGCTGTCGACGCGCGAGACGGCCCTGACCGTGCTCGAGGCCGGGCAGCCCCCGGTCGAGCTGGGCGTTGTCGACGTCGTCTTTCCGGTGCTGCACGGGCCCTTCGGCGAGGACGGCACGCTCCAGGGCTTTCTCGAGCTGTCGGACGTGCGGTACGTCGGGTCAGGGGTGTTCGCCTCCGCCGCCGGGATGGACAAGCACTATATGAAGGTCGTCTTTGCGGGCCACGGCATCCCGGTCGGCCCCTACGTCGTGATCACCGACCGGGCCTGGCGGGCCGGTCCGGCCGCCGCTCTGGAGCGGTGTTCGGCGCTGTCCTACCCGGTGTTCGTCAAGCCGGCGCGGGCGGGCTCGTCGATGGGGATCACCAAGGTCGCAGCTCCCAGCGGGCTCGAGGCCGCGATCGAGACGGCTCGGCAGCACGACCCGAAGGTGCTGGTCGAAGAGGGGATCAGCGGCCGGGAGATCGAGTGTGCCGTGCTCGAGGGTCACGGCACCGACGCACCGCGTACGTCGTTCGTCGGCGAGATCGAGGTGCACGCCAACCACGCCTTCTACGACTTCGAGGCGAAGTACCTCGCCGAGGCCGACGTCGACCTCAGCTGCCCCGCCGACCTTCCACCCGAGGTGAGCGACGAGGTGCGGCGGCTGGCGGCCGCGGCGTTCGAGTCGCTCGGCTGCGAGGGACTCGCCCGCGTCGACTGCTTCTACACCGACGACGGACGCGTGGTGGTCAACGAGATCAACACCATGCCCGGGTTCACGCCGAGCTCGATGTACCCGCGGATGTGGGCGGCATCCGGGCTGGCCTACCCCGACCTCATCGACGAGCTGCTCAGCCTGGCCCTGGAACGGCGCACCGGGCTGCGTTGAGCGAGCGGGCTTGCGGCTACTGGAGCGAGGTGCACCGGCGCCCGTTGCTGGGCAGCGAGGTGGCCACGTCGCCGAAGGCCGGCAGCAGCAACGGCACCGGGCCGTAGTCGGCGGGCACGAGAACCTCGATCGCCGGGTCGCGGCCGAACGTCGTGGCGGCGCCGCCATCGCTGAGCGAGCGCACCACCCAGTCGACTCCGTTGACGGTGACGCACTCGTCAGTCGTCGGTCCGAGCGGGTCGAGGCCGCAGCGGGCGATGATGGCCGGGTCGCCCCAGGCCCTGACCGACGGTGAGGCGGGGGAGGTCGCCACCTGCTCGTGCCCGCTGACGGATGCCGGCCAGCTCAGCGTGGTGCACACCGGCGCGGCCGCCTGGGGCGCGAGGGACACCTCGGGGGCACGGGAGCAGCCGGACACGGCAACGGCGGCGCACAGCGCCGCCGTCACCAGTGCCACCGAGCGGGTGGTCGAGGGCCGGCTCAGACGTGAACCACCGTGCACGTCAGGGTGCGGGTGATGCCGGGGACGTCCTGAAGCTTGGCGATGACCAGGCGCCCGAGGTCGTCGACGTTCGCGGCCTCGACCCGGGCGATGACGTCGTAGGGGCCGGTGACGTCCTCGGCCATCGTGACGCCGGTGATCGTCGCGATCGCCTCCGCCACACTGGCCGCCTTGCCGACTTCGGTCTGAATCAGGATGTAGGCCTGAACCACGTGTCACCTCACTGTGTTTGACGGGGCTTGCGGAAGCCGCGGGGGCTTTCGGCGCCCACCTGAGCGGGCCACCGTGCCCTGACGCTACCGTGCCGGAGGGGGTTTCGCCCTTCGGGGTACCAGCCAGTG
Source organism: Actinomycetales bacterium (assembly GCA_038235595.1). Taxonomy (GTDB): domain Bacteria; phylum Actinomycetota; class Actinomycetes; order Actinomycetales; family Dermatophilaceae; genus DSM-29435. The sequence continues at coordinate 8,768 of JBBSTU010000136.1, forward strand.
CGTGACCGTGGCCGACAGCGGGTGACAGAGCACGATAGGAAGAGCGACATGGTGATCAGGCCCGGCCCGATGATGACGGGCGGAACGCCGCTGCACGAGCTCGACGAGGACGACCTCCTCCGACGGATCCTGCCGCGGTTCCCCGTGTCGGACGACCTGCTCGTGGCCCCGGGTGACGATGCCGCAGTGCTGGCGACCACCCTCCGTACGGTCGCCACGACCGACACGGTGGTGCTCGGCCGCGACTGGCTCGACGCCTGGAGCTCCGGGGCCGACATCGGCCACAAGGTGATCGCGCAGAATCTCGCCGACATCGCCGCGATGGGGGCCCGGCCGACCGGTGTGCTCGTCACCCTGGTCGCCGATCCGCAGCTCTCGCTCGAATGGGTGCTCGACCACGCCGACGGGCTCGCCCAGGCGTGTCGGGAGGCCGGCGTGGCCGTGCTGGGAGGAGACCTGTCTTCGGCGCCACCGGGAGTGGTCATGGTGTCGGTCACGGCTCTCGGTGATCTCGACGGCGAACCCGTGCTGCGGTCGGGAGCCCGGCCCGGCGACGAGCTGGCGGTGTGCGGCTCGCTCGGTCTGGCCGATGCCGGTTGGCGGCTCTTGCGCGACGACCGGGCAGACCGGCATCCGGAGGCCGTGGCGCGTCAACGACGACCGCAGCCGCCGTTGGCCGCAGGGCCGCAGGCGGCCAGGAGCGGGGCCACCGCGATGCTCGACATCTCCGACGGACTGCTGCGCGACGGGGGGCGACTCGCGAGGGCCAGTGCGGCGGTCATCGACGTCGACACCGCCACGTTGGTCGACGACGTCGCCGCCCTGAGCGGCGCCGTGGGCGCCACTGTCGCCCTCGAGTGCGTGCTGGCCGGGGGAGAGGAGCACTCGCTGCTCGCGACCTTCCCACCCGGCCGGATGCCGTCCGGCTGGCGGCGGATCGGGCGGGTGCGGGCTCCGCTGCCGGGGGAGACCCCACGGGTGCTTGTCGACGGCGAGCAGGTGGCTCACGTCGGATGGGACCATTTCCGCCCCGACTCCACCTGACCGGTCGCCCCGGGTCGGACCCCAGTCGAAACCGGAGCGAACGGTCAGCGGGGATGGGTACGGCTCGGCACGGCGAAGGCCGGCCTCCCCCAGGGGGAGCCGGCCTTCGAGGTGGTACGGAAGGGGACGGTCAGCGAGCGACCTTGCCTGCCTTGAGGCAGGACGTGCACACGTTGAGCCGCTTCGGGGTCACGCCGCCGACCATCGTGCGAACGCGCTGGATGTTCGGGTTCCAGCGCCGCTTGGTACGACGGTGCGAGTGCGAGATGTTGTGACCGAAGCTCGGCCCCTTGCCGCAGACGTCGCAGTTGGCAGCCACGGGAATCTCCTGAAAATGTCGGTGATGACGAAAGGTCTGGCGCTCCACCTTGGGCGAGAAGGGTCGACACACGCGGGGCGCACGTCACCCGCCGTGCACGAGGGGAACCGGTCAAGAGTAGCCGACGAGACGGGCCGATCACAAAACGAGTGGCTCAGGCGACGCTGCGGGCCGCGTCGACCAGCTCGGCGGCGTACGAGGGCCCGTGGGAGGCGGTGTGCGTGGCCAGCGGATGCAGCTGGTGCACCTTGACGAGCCGTGGCCAGTCGTGGGGCAGAGGGCGCACCTCGTGGTAGGCCGCTCGCAGGCGGGCCAGGTCGGGGAAGCCGAACAGCTCGAGCATCGCGAGGTCGGTGAGGCCGTGACCACCATGGGCGGCCGGGTCGATGAGTACCGCGCCGGCCGAGGTGAAGACGACGTTGCCCGACCAGAGGTCACCGTGGATGCGGGCGGGGGGCAGGTCGTCGTCGAGCTCTCCAGCCGCCAGGCGAGCACAGGCCCGGGGGGCGGCACCGGGGGCGTGGGCAGCCCCGGGGCCGGCCACTGCGGCGCCGGGCCCCCACGGGGGGGCGCCCGGGGCGGGGGGGACGGCGGCCCCCCGCGGGCCCCGGGGGGGGG
>JBBSTU010000137.1:0-10699 GCA_038235595.1 Actinomycetales bacterium
CGGTCTGCCGCGTCGAGGTGGTGCACCGCGATGTCGACGACCCGGCCACCTGCGTTGACGTGGCCGAGCACCATCGACTGGATGCGGGCGATGGCCCGCGACGAGGTGCGCACCTTCTCGACCGGCACGATGCGTCCGCCGCGCACGGCCAGGATCGGCTTGATGGCCAGTGCCGAGCCCAGCATCGCAGAGGCCGCACCGATGCGCCCGCCGCGCCTCAGGTGCTCGAGGGTGTCGACGTAGAAGAGCACCGTGGACCCCTCGAGGCGGGCGGTGACCGCAGAGACGACGGCGCCCAGGTCGCCACCCCAGCCGGCGACCTCGGCCGCGGCGACCACCGCGAAGCCCATCGCCATGCCGAGGGTCTCGCTGTCGATGACGTGCACCGGCACCGGCGAGTCGTGAGCGGCCAGCCGGGCGGACTCGACGGTTCCCGACATCTGGCTCGAGAGGTGGATCGACACGATCTGGTCGGCACCTTCGTGCGCCAGCCGACGGTAGGTCTCGAGGAACACCTGAGGCGTCGGCCTCGATGTCGTGACGACGGTGTAGTCGCGCAGCGCCGACGCCACCTGGGCCGGAGTGATGTCGGCGCCCTCACTGTGCTCGGAGCCACCGACGACGACGTGCAGCGGCACGACCGCGATGCCGTGGCTGGTCGCGACGTCCGGGGGGAGATAGGCCGTCGAGTCGGTGACGATGCGCACGCTCACCCGAAGCTCCCTCCGTCGTTGGGCTCGGCTGACCTCAACCTAGCGCGATCAGAGCGGGACGACGTTGACGAGCTTCGGGGCCCGCACGATCACAGTTCGGATGCCGTTGCCGGTGACGGCCGCGATCTTCTCGCGGGCGAGGGCGAGCTCGCGCAGGTTGTCCTCGGTGATGTCGGGAGCCACCTCGATGCGGTCGCGCACCTTGCCCTTGACCTGGATGACGCACGTAACGCTCTCCAGAACGATCTTTGCCGGGTCGCTCACCGGGAAGGCGGCGAACGCCACCCCGCCGTCATGACCGAGCCGACGCCACATCTCCTCGGCGATGTGCGGTGCCACCGGCGCCACCATCAGCACGAGCGCCTCGACGACCTCGCGTGGCGGCACCGTGAGCTTGGTGACGGCGTTGTTCAGCTCGATCAGCTTGGCGATCGCAGTGTTGAACCGCAACGCCTCGAAGTCGTCACGTACCCCGGCGATGGTCTGGTGGAGCGTGGTCGTCAGCGCCTGGTCGGGAGCGTCATCGCCAACGCGCACGTCACCCGTCGCCTCGTCGACGACGTTGCGCCACAACCGTTGCAGGAAGCGCTGCGAGCCCACGACCGCTCGGATCTCCCAGGGTTTGCTCAGCTCGAGCGGCCCCATCGACATCTCGTAGACCCGGAAGGTGTCGGCGCCGAAGGTGTCGTACATCTCGTCAGGGCTCACCGAGTTCTTCAGCGACTTGCCGATCTTGCCGTACTCCCGGTTGACGGGCCGGCCCTCCCAGGTGAACGTCGGCGGGGCGCCCTGGCTGCCGGCGTGCTGCTCGACCTCGGCGGCAGGAACGTACTGTCCTCGGGAGTCGGTGAAGGCCGCCGCCTGGATATAGCCTTGCGAGAAGTACTTTCGGAACGGCTCCTCGCTCGAGACGTGGCCGAGGTCGAAGAGCACCTTGTGCCAGAACCGGGCGTAGAGCAGGTGCAGCACGGCGTGCTCGACCCCGCCGACGTAGAGGTCGACCCCGCCGGGGTCGACCGCACCAGAAGGAGATCCGGCCACCGTCTCGTCGTGGCGGGCCAGCCAGTAGCGCTCGTTCTCGGGGTCGACGAAGCTCTCGTGGTTGGCCGGGTCGAGGTAGCGCAGGTAGTACCAGCACGACCCCGCCCAGTTGGGCATGGTGTTCGTCTCGCGGCGGAAGTGACGCATTCCCCGCCCGTCACCGAGGTCGGCCTCGACGTTGACCCACTCCGGCACCCGCGACAAGGGCGCCTCCGGCGAACTCTGCGCGTCGTCGGGCTCGTAGGTCTTGGGTGAGTAGTCGGGCACGTCGGGCAACGTCAGCGGCAGCTGGTCGTCGGGCACCGGGTGGGCCACACCCTCGTCGTCGTACATGATCGGGAAGGGCTCGCCCCAGTAGCGCTGACGGCTGAAGAGCCAGTCGCGAAGACGGTAGTTCACGGTGGCGTGACCGACCGAACCGTCACCATTCTCGACGAACGCGATGATCCGCTCTTTCGCGTCGTCGACCGACAGCCCATCGAGCGAGACGAGGTCGTTGGCGGAGTTCACGGCGAAGCCGTCGCCGGTGTAAGCCTCGTCGAGCGGTGCGTCGGCTTCGGCGGTCGTCGCGGCAACGACCCGCACGATGGGAATGGTGAACTTCGTGGCGTACTCGAAGTCGCGCACGTCGTGACCGGGCACCGCCATGATCGCACCGGTGCCGTAGCCCATCAGCACGTAGTCGGCGACGAACACGGGCACCGCCCCCCCGGTCAGCGGGTTCGTCGCGAAGGCCCCGGTGAACACACCCGTCTTGTCCTTGCCTTCGGTCTGGCGTTCCACGTCGCTCTTTCGCGAGGCGGCCAGCTGGTAGGCCGTCACGGCCTGCTTCGGGGTAGCGGCAGCAGAGTCGTCGGCGCCCTTCCAGGTCTCATGCGTGCCTTCCGGCCAGTCGCCGACCGGAACCAGCGCGTCGAGCAGCGGGTGCTCGGGCGCGACGACCATGAAGGTGGCCCCGAAGACCGTGTCGGGCCTCGTGGTGAACACCTCGATACCGTCGCGGTCACCGGATGCCGTGGTCACCGAGAAGGTGAGCCGCGCCCCGTTCGAGCGGCCGATCCAGTTGCGCTGGATCAGCTTGACGTTCTCGGGCCAGTCGACGCGGTCCAGGTCGTCGGCCAGGCGGTCGGCGTAGGCGGTGATGCGCATCATCCACTGGCTCAGGCTGCGCTTGAACACGGGGAAGTTGCCACGCTCGGAACGCCCGTCGTTGGTGACCTCCTCGTTAGAGAGCACGGTGCCGAGGCCCGGGCACCAGTTGACCGGGGCCTCGGAGTTGTAGACCAGGCGGAAGCCGTCGAACACGCCCGCGCGCTCGACGTCGGACAGCTCGCTCCACCCGCGCCCGTCGTCGGTGAGCACCGCCCGCGAACCCGACTCGAACTGCTCGACCAGCTCACCGATCGGACGGGCCCGGCCGTGACCGCCGTCGGCGCGAACGGCATCCTCGTCGTACCAGGCGTCCCAGATCTGCAGGAAGATCCACTGGGTCCAGCGGTAGTAGTCGTCGTCGATCGTCGCGAACGTGCGGAGGTTGTCGAAACCCAGGCCGAGGCGGCGCAGCTGCCGGCGCATGTTCGTCATGTTCTCCTCGGTGGTCTTCCGAGGGTGCTGGCCCGTCTGCACCGCGAACTGCTCCGCGGGCAGCCCGAAGGCGTCGTAGCCCAACGCGTGCAGCACGTTTCGCCCCAGCATCCGGTGGAACCGGCTGTAGACGTCGGTCGCGATGTAGCCCAGAGGGTGACCGACGTGCAGGCCCACACCCGAGGGGTAGGGGAACATGTCGAGCACGACCAGCTTGCGGCCGAGCGCGGCGACCTTCTCCGGCTCGGCCCACGGACCGGCCGGGTTCGGCGCGTTGAAGGTGCCCTCCTGCTCCCAGCGGTCCTGCCACGCGATCTCGATGTCTCGGGCGAGGGCGGGGGTGTACCGGAACGGGGTCTCGAAGCCGGCCTTGGGAGCCGCCTGCGACCCGGGGCTCGGTTCGCGGTCGGCGTTCAAGCTGGAGCTGGGGGTGCTGGTCATGTCCACTCTCTCGTGACGTAGCGATGGCGCGGTCCCTGCTTCCGGGAAGCTGGGCCAGCAGACGAAAACCCCTCGCACAGGGAGGGGCGGCCGCGTTGATGCTCAGAGATCGTGGGACCCCCGGCTTTGGTCAACGCGGCTGACGAAGAAGCAGCCGTCCAGCCATGGGCCTAGGTTAGCGCAGCCGCTGCAGCGGTCTGCAGCCGTTTGCCGACGCCTCAGCGCAACAGCCCGAAGACGAGCAGCACCTGCGCAAGGTGGTAGGTGACGATGGTCTGGATCGGTGCGAACCGTCGTTCGCGCACGAACCGGTCGTGCCCGAGGATCGTGTCGGACCCGACGAAGAGCGCCGCCCCCGCGATGACCAGCCAGTCGCCCTTCCACCCCGCCACGAGCACCAGCGCAAAGAGCGAGAGCTGGTAGAGCAGCACCGGGAGCCGCTGGGGACCTGCCCCCACCACGATGTCTCGACCGAACCGAGCGTGCAGGATGAGCAGCGCAGGAGCGAGCGGAACAACCCACCAGGGAAACCCACCGCGCCCTGGAGTTTCGAGGATGGCCCAGACGTACGCGACATGGGTGGCCAGGAAGGCCGCCAGCCCGGCGAGGAAGCGCCCCCGGGTCGCGTTGAGCAGCAGCACGTCACCCACCAGGCTGAGCCCCAGGGCGACGAGCACCACCCGCAGCGACGGTGCACCGTCGACCCGGCCCTCACCGTCGAGCGACCAGGCGAGCCCGATCATCAGCAGCATGAACGTGGGCTTGGTGATGCGCTCGACGACGACGTCGGACCGCAGCACCGAGCTCCAGTTGAGCAGCGCCGTCACCCCGAGCGCCACCGACAGGACCCAGAGGTGCGTGCTCACCGGTTCAGGGTGTCAGGCGAGACGCGTACCGGGGCGCTGACACGCGGGCCCCGGTTGGCTGCCACACAGTGAGTGCAGGAAGAAGTCATCGCGAACTTCTGGGGCCGATCGGCACTCACACCAGATGAACGACCCCTTTCGGGGTCGTCCAGCCAGGAGACCCACATGCCCAGCACCCGCCAGACCGTCTCGACCCTCGCCATCGGCTGCGTCACGCTCGCCGCCTCGCTGCTCCCTCCCCGGTGCCCCCAAGGTGACCCCCGCCCGGTGCAACGCCGCCGGCGGCCCCCGTGACCTCACCGCCACGCTCGAGAACGGGCTCGAGCTGCGGGTGACCATGCCCTCCGCCGAGATCGCCGACATCACCGTCACCAGGGGCAAGGCGCAGTGGCGCGGTAGCTGGGTGACGAACGTCGCCGATGCCGCCACGGTCGACGACGCCTCGTTCACCGTCAAGGACGCCCAGCTGAGCCCCGACTCGGACACCGGCGTCACGGTGGCCACGGGTGTGGTCACGGTCGACGCCGCCCTCGACTGCTGAGCTCGACTGCTGAGCTCGACTGCTGAGCTCGGCCTCAGCCAGGCGCCAGCACGAGGCCGGAGAGCACCGAGGCCAGGTCGGGCTCTCCGGTCGGCGCGGTCACCTGCAGGTACACGACCGTGTCGCCGACCGTGAGGGCCACCTCGTCGACGCGCCCGAAGGTGGCGCCGCAGCGTGACCAGCTGACCAGTCGGCCCCGCCCGGGCCAGCACCACCCTCGCGGCGTCTTTGGCAAGGGTGAATCCCGACGATCCGTCGACACCCGGCACGGTCGCGCTCTCGATCTGCGACCAGCCGCTATCGAGCCGCACCGACAGGCCGCCGGCCGTGCCCGCGTAGCTTCGAGGCCACAGGTTGAACGCCACCGCCGCCCCCGCGAGCAGCGCTACCGACGCCATCAACGTCAGCGCCACCGGTCGACGCCGGATGCCGCTCAGCCGAGTCGGAGGCATCGTCTCCGAAGGTGGTTGTGCCACAGCAAGATCGGTACGCAGACCAGCCAGCAGCTGACGCGCAGAGGGCCGGTCTTCAGGACGATCGCTCAGGCCCACAGCCAAAGACCGGAGCCGGCGTTCGGGAGAGACCCCCGCCCGGGTCAACAGCTCGCGGGCGGGGGCGCTGACGGCTTACGTGTCGGTGGCGGGCGAGACGTCGAGCGAGAGCTCGCGCTGCTCGGGCGCCCGGTAGGTTCCGGTGCCCGCCGGCTGCGTCAGGCCCGAGCCAAGACCAGAACCTTGGCCAGACCCAGGTCGGCGATCACGACGCGCGGACCCGAACCCGCCACCCCACGGCTCGAGCAGGAGCACGTTGTGCGGGTTGATGTCGCGGTGCACGATGCCCTTCGAGTGCAGCACGTCCAGACCCTCGACGACCTGGTCGAGCACCGAGAGCACCGAGAGCACCGGGACCGAGAGCACCGAGACGACGTCGACCACCCGGCAGTCGCGGTGACCCGCTGCAGATGGTGCGCCAGCGACCCTCCGGCAGCGTGGGTCATGACGAGGTAGGGCCGTCCGTCGGCCAGCTCACCGACGTCGTAGACGCGCACCACCCGGTCGTTCTCAACCCGACGCAGCAGCCGCGCCTCCTCAACGAACCGGGCGTGCACCTCGGGGCCGCGACCTGTTGTCGGCGAGCACCTTGACCGCGACGTCGGCGTCGGCGTCGGCGTCGGCGTCGAGGGCAGGGTCGTGAGCCAGCCAGACGGTGGCGGAGGCCCCCGCCCCCAGTGGGCCCACGACGTGCAGCCGGCCGGGTAGCTCGGGCGCCGTCATGGGCCCAAACCTGCCGCACCGCGCGACAACCAGGCCAGAACCGAAGCGGACGTCGGCCCGTAGGCTGGCTGGAGTGAGCCCAGAAGCGAGCCCGAGGCGAGCCCGAAGGTGAGCACCGACGAGCATCGAGACGAGCTGGCCCGACGGGCCGCCGGCGGTGATGAGGTCGCCCTCGATGAGCTGCTGCGACTGATCCACCCCGCGGTGGCTCGGCGTTGCGCCCGGGTGCTGCCCCACCCGCAGGATGCCGAGGACGCCACGCAGGAGGCGCTGCTCGCTGTCGCGCGCGGCATCCGCACCTTCGAAGGGCGGTCCCACTTCACGACGTGGCTGTGGTCGGTCGTGTCGAACAGCGCGTTCGCGACGTACCGCCGGATGCGTCAGCACGCCGACCACACCAGCCACGAGATGCCCGAGGTGGTCGACGCCCAGCACGTCAGCGTGCTCGCAGGCGCGAGGGTCGACCTCGTCGAGGCCATCGAGTCGCTGCGCCGCGACCGGCCCGAGATCGCCGAAGCCGTGGTGTTGCGCGACGTCGGCGGGCTCGACTACGCCGAGATCGCCGCCACTCTCGGGGTGCCGCTCGGAACGGTCAAGTCGCGCATCGCCGGCGGCCGGTCCGCTCTCAAGGCGATGCTCACCCGGTAGACGGCGGCTTCGGGGCCGGGCGTTGGACCGAATCGGTGGTTCGGGCAATCTCTGTCAGACTCCAGCAATGCCGATGCGCAAGTTCCAGCACACCGTGACCGCAGACGACACCGCAGCCGCCGTCGGCAGCGGAGAGCTCGATGTGCTCGCCACTCCGACCCTCGTGCTGTGGTGCGAGGTCGCCGCCTTCCAGGTCTGCGCCCAGAGCATCGACCCCGACCACACCACGGTCGGCACCACGATCACGATCGACCACGTCAAGGGCAGCCCCGTCGGGGCCGCGATCACGGTGCACTGCGCCGAGCCGATCAACGACGGCCGCCGACTCGTGTGTCACGTCATCGTCAAGGACGCCGACGGCGACCAGATCGCCACCGGCGAGGTGCACCGCGCCGTCGTCGACCCCGATCGCTTCATGAGCAAGTGCCACTAGCCTCACCCGCTACCGAGCCTTGACCAGCGCTCCCAGCGAGCTCCCAGAATCGGCTGACACGCTCGGAACGTGACCCTCGGACTGGTCGGCGCACTGGTGGCGGCTCTCGCCTACGGCGCGGGCACCGTGCTGCAGGCGATCGGCGCCTGTCGCCTGACCTCCCTCCCTCCCGGTGCCGGTGGCCAGGCTCGTGCCACGGCCACCCTGCCGTACGCCGCTGGGCTGGGCCTCGACGGTCTCGGGTTCGCCGCGTCGGTGCTGGCCCTGCGCACCCTGCCCCTCTTCCTCGTCGAGTCAGCCGTGGCATCGTCGGTCGCCGTCACCGCGGTGCTCTCGGTGGTGGTGCTGCACCTGCATCTGCGGCGGGCCGAGATCGGCGCACTCGGAGCCGTCGCGGTCGGTCTGGTAGCCCTGGCCGCGGTGGCCGAACCGGGGCCGGCAGTTCAGCCGGGGAGCGGCTTCGCCGTCGCCACGTTGGCGGCCGTGGCGGTCGTGGCGACGCTCCTGGCGACCGGGGCCCTTGACCACGACCGGCAGCGCGGCGCCATCGTGCTGAGCCTGGCGGCGGGGCTCGGCTTCGGGGGGGTCGGGGTGAGCGCCCGCCTCATCGAGATGCCGACGCCGTGGTGGCACCTCGGCTTCGACGCGCTGGCCTGGGCGCTCGTGGCCCACGCAGCGCTGGCCACCGTCGCCTACGGTCTGGCCCTGGCCAGGGCCAGGGTCACCACCGTGGCCGCCATCACCTTCGTCACCGAGACCGTGGTGCCCGCCTCGATCGGTCTGGCCCTGCTCGGTGATCGCGTGCTGCCCGGCCGTTGGCCGCTCGCCGGGCTGGCCTTCGCGCTGACGCTCGGCGGCTGCATCCTGCTCGCGGGGCGCAGCGAGTCGTCACCGTCCGAAGATGTCGAGCACAACGGCGAGGACGCTCACCTCACCCCCGGCGGGCTCGACGTGCCGGTGACGAACCCACGACCTTGAGCCCCATGACGGCCGCGACGATGCCGACGATGAGGGCGACCTTGACCACCGTGGCCGTCTCGTCACCGAACGTCATGGCGTAGCCCACGGTGAGGGCGGCTCCGAGGCCCGTCCAGACCGCGTAGGCGGTGCTGATCGGGATGGCTCGCGCCGCCTGACCGAGCCCGATCATCGAGAGAACGGCCGCGACCACGAAGACGACCGAGGGCAGCAGTTCGGTGAAGCCCTTCGATGCCGCCAAGGCCGACGCCCAGACCGCCTCGAGCACCGCACTGACCACGAGCAACAGCCAGGCGCGCGAGCCCGCCGGCGTCGTCATCAGGCCACCACCTTCAGGCCGATAACGCACGACACCAGCAGCAACAGGAGCAACCCGCGGGCCAGCCCCAGCGCCTCCTGCCCCCGGGCCACCGCGAGCAGCACCGTACCCACGGCGCCGATGCCCACCCACACGGCGTAAGAGGTGCCGGCGGGCAGGCCGCTCATGGCGTAGGCCAGGCCCGCCGTGGAGGCGATGACGGTGAAGACGAAGAGCACCGCAGGACCGCGGCGACGGAACCCGTCAGAGTCTGCCAAGGCGGTGGCCCACACGGCTTCCAGAGCTCCGGAGAGGATGAGAACGAGCCAGTACACGAGGACCCACTTCTGGCCGTCTTGTCACTGGGCGGGTACGGCTCCCTCGTCCGCGAACCCCGGCAGGGCGTTCCGCGAAAGCCTATCAAGAACGACCTCACGTATTTCGCGTGCTATTGCGCCCTCTGATCCCTAGTCTCGAGTGCAGTGCGATGCCCGGAAGGGGGCTTTGCCATGGGTCGTGAATATCTCGACTTCGACGTCGCCATCGTGCCCGACGCCGCCGGGTACACCGCGAAGGTGCTCTGTGCCCCGGCTGAACTGGCGTCGGCGACGTTCACCCTGCCGTTCGCGGCGGCCGACCTGGCCCAGTTCATGATCGCCGTCGGACCACCCCGGGTCACCTCACGTCGCCTCGTTCCCGCCGTGGCCCGCGTCGCCGACGTCAAGGACTACGGCCGACGCCTTGGGGACGCATTGTTCTCCGGGGCGGTCGGCACGAGCTTGCGCAGCAGCCTCTCGGCCGCCAACGCCCAGGGCAACGCCCTACGAGTCCGGCTGCGACTCGATGCCGTGCCCGAGCTCGACTCGGTGCCGTGGGAGTACCTCTACGACACGCAGCTCGACCGCTTCCTCACCCTGTCAAGAGAAACCCCCGTCGTGCGCGTACTCGACTCTGTCGAACCGCTGTCAGAACTGGCGGTGCAGCTGCCTTTGAAGGTGCTCGTGATGATCTCGAGCCCCAGTGACCTACCGGCGCTCGCCGTCGAACGCGAGCGCCAGCTGCTCGTCGCCACGACCGGAGACCTCGCCAAGGCCGGGCTGCTCGATCTCGTCGTCATGGAGGGGCCGGCGACGCTGAGTGCGTTGCAGAAGGCGCTCATCGACGAGTACAACGTCTTCCACTTCATCGGTCACGGCGGGTTCGACGACCAGGCCCAGGAAGGGGTGCTCGCCCTCGAGACGGCGCACGGCACCGTCGACCGCGTCAGTGGCGACCGGCTGGGCACCTTGTTGCATGACGCCCAGGGGATGCAGCTCGCCGTGCTCAACGCGTGCGAGGGCGCCCGCACCTCGAGCAACAACGCCTTCTCGGGTGTCGGGCAGAGCCTGGTGCGCCAGGGCCTGCCCGCCGTCGTCGCCATGCAGACGGAGATCTCCGACCGGGCCGCGCTCGTCTTCAGCCACGAGTTCTACTGGTACCTCACGCGTGGTCTCGGCATCGACGCCGCGATCTGTGAGGTGCGCAAGGCGATGGCCCTCTCCGACGGCGCCTCCGAATGGGGCACCGCGGTGCTGTTGCGCTCGGGCTCCGACCAGCCGTTCACCTTCCCGACCATCTCCGATGTCGCCGAGCCGGCCCGAGAGACCCGCTGGGAGTCTCTCTACGACGCAGCGCAGGGAGCCCTGAGCGCCCACGCCCCCGAGACCGCGCTGCCGATGCTCGAGCAGCTCGCCGCCGAGAAGCCCGACTATCAGGACGTCACCGCGCTGATCGAGCAGGTCCGTCCTGACGCCTTGGGTGAGCACGTCACTCCCGCGACGACACCCGCAGCCGACCCCGCGCCCACCCCAACACCCACACCGGATGCTGCACCCGGGCCGGA
>JBBSTU010000138.1:0-10587 GCA_038235595.1 Actinomycetales bacterium
AAGTCCAACCAGGCCGGCAACTTCGCAAAGTGGGGAACCGCGGCCAAGTGGGCCACCCGCGCCGGAACGGTGCTCTCGTTCGGCACCGCTGCGTTCAGCCAGTGGAACCAGGACTCCGGCGACCCGAGCATGGGCACGACCGAGAAAGCCGCCCGGGCCGGCACGATGGGTCTCACCACGGCGGCGGGCAGCTGGGGCGGCGCGTGGGCCGGCGCCCAGGGCGGCGCCCTCATCGGAGCCGCGGTGGGCGGCCCGGTCGGTGCGGTCGTCGGTGGTCTGATCGGCGGTTTCGTCGGCGGTGGCCTCGGCGGGATGGTCGGCGACTTCGTCGGGCAGCAGATCGTCGGCCCGGTAGGAGACTTCGCCGAATGGGCGGGCGGGGGCATCGCCGACGCGGCCGGGGCGGTCGGTGACTTCGCCGGCGATGTCGGCGACGCTCTGACCTTCTGGGACTAGGGTCGACCAATGCCCTTCGTCCTCAGTCTCGCTGGGTGCGCCCTGCTCGCGGTGGCCGGCTGGTCTCGCAGCGGTGTGAATCGACGTTCGAGGTGGTGGGTGGGTAGCCGCCTCCACGAGAGCGCTGCCCTGTTCTGGTTGCCGGGCGTCGGGCTGATCCTGTTCGCGGCCGGCTTTCTCTCGACCCATCGCAGCGGAAGCGGCGCCGACTGGACCTTCTGGTTCGTGCCGCTCGCCGGCCTCGGCGGCATCCTCGCCCTCTGGGGAGCCTTGTTCCTCCCGATCCCGAAGTGGTACCCGCCCCGCTGGGCCCGCGACGAGCAGACGACCCTGCTCGAGAGCCGGGTTCTCGGGCTGACGAACCGAAGGAAGCGATGAACACCCTCGAGCTGGCCGGAGGCTTCGTCTCGGTCGAGGTGCCCGACGGCTGGGAACAGGTGTCTGACCCCTACCCGGGCATCGAGCTCGTCGTCGTCGAGCCCGAGCAGGAGGGGCTCTTCCGGGCAAACCTCGTGGTCACCGTGACCGACGTCGCGATGTCGTTCGGCGACTGGCAGAAGGGCACTGACGTCTTCCTCGCGGGCGAGCTGCACGACTACCTGCTGCTCGACCTCGAGCGGATGCCGGTGGGTGGCCACCCCGGCGCCCGCCGGCTCGCCACCTACGCGACGGCCGAGAACCAGTCGGTCACGGTGCAGCAGTGGATGACCCTGCTCGACGGGCGCGGGGTCACCCTGAGCGCCTCGTGCGGCACCCTGGCGTTTGCCACGACCGGCGCCCAGCTCGAACGGTCAGCCCGGCACCTGCGCATCGACCCCCACGTCGCCCGCCCGACCGGTGCCCCGACGGCGGGGGGCGCGTCGTGAACCCCGTCTTCGACGCCGCATCGGGTCGGGTCCGCCTCGACGCGACCACCTTCGAGGCGCTGTGTCGTGAGTCCGACTCGCCCTCACCCACCGGCACGGCACCCGCCTCCGATGTCGCGACGATTGCCGATCTGCAGAGCTCGGGTGCGCTGGTCGACGGCGACGTTCACGAGGCACTACGACCCGCCCTGGCCGCCGTGCAACGGCCCATCGCGATGCTGCATCTGGTCGTCACCGGGGCTGCAGGCCACCAGCTGCACCAGGGGTGGCTGTCGGTCGTCTCGGCCCTGCTCGCCGACCTCGGTGACGGCTTGTACGACTTTGCCGCCGTCGGCACCGAGTTTGTGCCGACCCTCGTGGCCCGGATGACCCGGCTCGGCCTTCGCCCACACCTGCCGCGTGAAAGCGCAACGGTGACCGAGGCGGTGCTCGACGGGCTCGCCGCCCACGAGGCCGCTCCCAGGGCAGCGGCGGCGCAGGCTCTCGTCTCCACGACGGCATCGGCCTGGCCGGAGTGGTCGGCCGCGGCGTCTGCCGGTGACTGGCGGTTCTGGGTCGTCGACGTCACCTGGCCGAAGCCGGCCGGCGGGACGGCATCCGAGTCGTCCGGTCGCCGCCTGGCGGTGCTCGACACGAGCGCCGGGCTGCTGCGGGTCGACGTCGACGACTCGGGGCCGAGGCTGGTGGCCGTCACCCCCACCGAGGTGTGGCGCCTGCTCAGCGGGATCCTGCCCGGCGACGACGACCTGTCGCCGAGGTTGGTCGTTCCGCCCGACCGAACCGTCAGCCGAACCTGATCTCGAGCGTGTCCGGGTGGGCGGCACCGACGACATCTCGCATCGCGGCGACCATGAGCGCCGCCACCAACGGAGCGTCCCCGACGGGCACGTGCCCGTTGAGCTCGGGATCGGCGCCGGCTCCCATGACGTAGACCTTCTCGCCGATCAACGCCGGGCGGTGCACCCAGCCGACGCGTTCGAGCGCAGCCTCCTGATCAGGGGTCCAGGCGTGGCGCCCGCCGAACGACTGTGAGCCGACACATTCGGCGTAGAGGAGGGCTTCCGCACGGTGGGCCTGCACGAAAGCGCCGGCGTCGAGCGGCTCGTCGCGGCCGAACACGCTGCCGAACAGGCCGCGCTTCGGAGGCGGCTCGTGCACGAAGGAGCCCTCCGCGATGGTGATGAAGTCGGGGTCGTCGAGCTGGCGCAGCCGCAGGGCGAGGGTCGACTCGAAGGAGGTCCAGCTCGTGGTGTCGAGCTCGGTGGCGGGCATGACGACACCCTGCCACGTCTGCCTCCTCGACGGCATCCGGTCAAGTGGTGGACGCCGTGCGGCACCGCCACGCCCGCGTCTGACACACTGCGATCGGCGACTGGAGAGGAATCCGGTGAGAATCCGGAGCGGTCCCGCCACTGTGAACCACCCCAGGCCGATCGGGGTGGCAGCCAGAACGTCTCCCGTCACCACCGCACTCCTTCGGGTGCGGTCAGTCAACCCACGCGGGCGAGGCACCCGCAGGAGGCTTCATGAGTGACCTCTCGGTCTTCCCGTTCTCTGCCGTGGTCGGTTCTGACGACATGGCCTTGGCTCTCGTGCTCACCACCGTGTCACCGGAGGTCGGCGGCGTGCTCGTGCGCGGCGAGAAGGGCACGGCCAAGTCGACGATGGTGCGTGGCCTGGCCGCCGTGATGCCCGAGCAGGCGGTCGTGGCCGGATGCCGGTTCGGGTGCGAGCCGGACGCCGCTGACCCGGGCTGCCCCGACGGCCCACACCCTGACGATGTCGCCGCGGCGTACCGCCCAGCACGGCTGGTCGAGCTGCCGGTAGGCGCCACCGACGACCGCGTGGTCGGCTCCCTCGACCTCAAGGCGGCCCTCGGAAGAGGGGTGACGGCCTACGAGCCGGGCCTGCTCGCCGCCGCCAACCGCGGCATCCTCTACGTCGACGAGGTGAACCTGCTGCACGACCACCTCGTCGACCTGCTGCTCGACGCCGCTGCGATGGGCCGTAACACCGTCGAACGTGACGGGGTTTCGGTGTCGCACGCCGCGCGCATCGTGCTCGTCGGCACGATGAACCCCGAGGAGGGCGAGCTTCGACCACAGCTGCTCGACCGGTTCGGCCTGACCGTCGAGGTCGCTGCCCCGCGTGATCCGGCGCTGCGCTCCGAGGTGGTGCGGCGACGACTCGCCTTCGACGCAGCACCGAGCGCCTTCACCGAGAGGTTCGCCGCCGACCAGGAGGCGGTGCGCGCCCGCATTGCCGACGCCCGGTCACGGGTCGGCTCGGTCGAGCTGCCCGACGCCATGCTCACCAAGATCGCCGAGGTGTGCGCCGCGTTCGAGGTCGACGGGTTGCGCGCCGACATCGTGACCGCTCGCGCCGCCATCGCCCACGCCGCCTGGGTCGGCCGCAACCGGGTCACCCGCGTCGACGTGCGGGCAGCCGCCCGTCTCGCCCTGCCGCACCGCAGACGTCGCAACCCCTTCGACGCACCGGGCCTCGACGAAGACCTTCTCGACCGCATCCTCGGCGACGAGCCCGATCCCGATCCAGACCTTGGGCCGGACGGAGACCCTGACGAGAGCGAACAGTCGAACGAGGCACGTGGCTCAGACGGGTCGAGCGACAGCTCCGACGCTGGCTCAGAGCAGACCCGGCCGCCGAGCGAGAGACCTTCCAGCGACGGCGAAAGCCCGCAGCGCGAGCCGGAGCCCGCCCGGTCTGAAGCAGACGACCGCTCCCAGTCGGAACCTGACCCTGTCCCTGACCCTGGCCAACCGCCGAGCGAGGGTGACGAGGCCGAACGCACTCAGCAGCATCCGGCCAGGGTGGGGGCAGCCCTGTCGGGCAAGCCGTTCCGGGCCCGGGTGCTCACCGCGAGGGGGCTGGGACACGGCGAGGCGGGGAGGCGAAGCCGGGCCGTCACGACGACCGGGAGCGCCATCGGCTCGACGTCTGCCGCCACCGGTCGGGTACACCTGGCCGCCACCCTGCGGGCCGCCGCACCGCACCAGCACGCGCGCGGGCGCAGCGGCCGAGTGCTGCTCGAGCCGGCCGATCTGCGACGCACCGTGACCCAGGGGCGCGAGTCGAACCTCATCCTGCTGTGCGTCGACGCCTCGGGCTCGATGGCTGCGCGCAAGCGGATGGAGTCGGTGAAGACGGCGGTGCTCTCGCTGCTGCTCGACGCCTACCAGCGGCGCGACAAGGTCGGAATGATCACCTTTCGGGGTGACGGCGCCCACCTCGTGCTGCCGCCCACCGGCTCCATCGACGTGGCCGCCCGTCGCCTCGACGACCTGCCGCACGGTGGACGGACGCCGCTGGCCGAGGGGCTGCTCGTGGCGCACGAGACCCTGCGGCTGGAGCGCATCCGCGACCCGCGACGGCGCCCGCTGCTCGTGGTCGTGACCGACGGGCGGGCGACCTCCGGCGCCCACCCGCTCGAACGGGCCGCGGCCGTGGCCGGCCACCTCGCCCGCGAGGGGGTCGACTCGGTGGTCATCGACTGTGAGTCGGGCCGCTTCCGGCTCGGGCTGGCTGCGCGGTTGGCCACCCAGCTCGGAGCCGAGCACCTGCCCGTCGACGAGGTCGCGGCCTCGACCATCGTCGAGGCCTCACGCGCCCACACGTCGATGCGCGAGATCGCCTCTGGCACAAGGCGGGTGGCCTGATGAAGGGTCAGCCGGCCACGGTGCCCGACGACGGACTCACGACTCGGCAGCGCCGCAACCGCCCACTGGTCATCGTCAACACCGGTGACGGCAAGGGCAAGTCGACGGCCGCCTTCGGGTTGGCCCTGCGCGGCTGGAACCAGGGCTGGTCGGTCGGGGTGTTCCAGTTCGTCAAGAGTGCGAAATGGCGCATCGGCGAGCAGACCGCCGTCGAGACCCTGGCCGACCTGCACCGCGACACCGGGCGAGGCGGTCCGATGGAGTGGCACAAGATGGGGGCCGGCTGGTCGTGGAGTCGCAAGGAGGGCAGCGACGACGACCACGCGGCGACAGCCGTCGAGGGCTGGGCCGAGATCAAGCGCCGGATGGCCGCTGAGCAGCACGGCCTCTACGTGCTCGACGAGTTCACCTACCCCATGGCGTGGGGCTGGATCGACGTCGACGACGTCGTGACCACCCTGCGTGACCGGCCCGGCCAGCAGCACGTCGTGATCACCGGGCGGCGCTGCCCCGAAGCCGTGCTCGAGCTCGCCGACCTCGTCACCGAGATGACGAAGGTCAAACACCCCTTCGACACCGGGCAGAAGGGTCAGCGAGGGATCGAATGGTGACCGGGCGCCTGCCGCGGATCATGGTCGCCGCACCGGCATCCGGTCATGGCAAGACGACGATCGCGACCGGGCTGATGGCCGCGCTGCGACGAGAGGGCCTCGCCGTCGGCGGGTTCAAGGTCGGCCCTGACTTCATCGACCCCGGCTACCACTCGCTGGCGACCGGGCGGCCGGGCCGCAACCTCGACCCCTTCCTCACCGACGAGTCGCTCATCGAGCCCCTGCTGCTGCACGGGGCTCTGGCCCACGGGCCGACCGACATCGCGGTCATCGAGGGGGTCATGGGCCTGTTCGACGGGCGCATCGGCCACGACGGCTTCGCGTCGACCGCCCATGTGGCCACTCTGACGCGCAGCCCCATCGTGCTGGTGCTCGACGTCAGCCACCTCTCACGCACCGCGGCCGCCATCGTGCACGGTCTGGCCACGTTCGACCCCCAGGTGCGCCTCGCCGGCGTCATCCTGAACAAGGCGGCCAGTGCCCGGCACACCGGAGAGGTTCGCGCTGCGCTCGAGTCGACCGGCCTGCCGGTTCTCGGGGTGCTGCCGCGCGACGCCGGCATCGAGGCCCCCTCGCGCCACCTCGGCCTGGTGCCCGTCGAGGAACGCGTCGAGGCGGCGGCCACCATCGACCGGATGGCCGAGCGCGTCGCCGACCACCTCGACCTCACCGCCATCACGGCGATCGCGCACTCAGCGCCCGATCTCACGCGGATGCCGTGGAGCCCGTCGGCCGCCCTCGCCTCGGCTCGCTTCTCGTCGACCTCACCCCCCTCGGGTTCGAGGTATTCCGACGCGGCCGGGCGCGGCGGATCACCTCGAACCAGGAGGCCGGTCGTCGCGGTGGCGGGTGGACGGTCGTTCACCTTCCGCTACGCCGAGACGGAGGAGCTGCTCCGGGCGGCCGGCCTCGACCCTGTGCACTTCGACCCGACCACCGACGTCGACCTACCGCCCGGCACCGCGGGGCTCTACCTCGGTGGCGGCTTCCCTGAGGTTCACGCCACCGAGCTGAGCGCGAACCACGCCCTGCGACAGGCGATCGGGGCGGCCGTCGACGGCGGCATGCCGACGGTGGCTGAGTGCGCGGGCCTGCTCTACCTCTGCCGAAGCGTCGACGGTCACGAGATGGTCGGTGCGCTGCCGGTCACGGCAGCCATGGGCCCGAGGCTGACCCTGGGCTACCGAACGGCCGTTGCGACGGTCGACTCCCTGCTCGGGCCGGCGGGCCAGCGGGTCACCGGCCACGAGTTCCACCGCACCACCATCACCGCCGACGTCGCCAAGGTCGCACCGGGCCGCGGCCACACGGACGAAAGTGGCCACTCGACCGGGGCCGCGGGCCCCGGGACGTACGAAAGTGGCCACTCGACGGGGAGCGTGGGCCCCTCGACCGAGGGACCAGTCGAGTGGCCACTTTCGAACACGCGAGCCGGCACCGCGGGGCACCCCGGGTGGCTGCTCGAGGGGCGGCCCGACGGACTCAGCCTCGACCCCGCCGGAACCGGGCGGGCCACCGTGCACGCCTCCTACCTGCACAGCCACTGGGCCGGCCACCCGCAGCTGGCCGCCCGGTTCGCCGAGGCGGTGCACGAGTTCGCCCGCACCCCAACGTCGCCGGCCGCTCGAAGCGTCGACGCCCATCAGCAGGGGGCGTCGTGACCGTCGATCTGCACCACCACGGTGACCGCGACGCAACGGCGGGCCTGGTCGACCTCGCTGTCAATGTGCGCCTGAACAGCCCTCCCCCCTGGTTGGCCGATGTCATTCGGGGCACGGTTGCCGACCTCGGGCACTATCCCGACCCGACCGCGGCGACGCTCGCCATCGCCAAACGGCACGGGGTGCCGGTCGAGGCGGTGTTGCCGACGGCCGGAGGAGCAGAGGCCTTCACCCTCCTGGCCCGCGCCCTCGCGCCCCGAGCAGCCGTCGTGGTGCACCCGCAGTTCACCGAGCCCGAGGCCGCCCTGCGTGCCGCCGGCCATCGCCCCGAGCGACACCTGCTCAGCCCTGACAAAGGTTTCCGGTTCGAGGCCGAGCCGTTCGAGCGCGATCACGGGCTGACCGACCTGGTCATGCTCGGCAACCCGACGAACCCCACCGGGGTACTGCACCCCGCCGACCGGCTGCAGGCCCTTCGTCGCCCGGGGCGAACGCTCGTGGTCGACGAGGCCTTCATGGATGCCGTGCCCGGTGAGCCCGAGTCGCTCATCGGCAACAGCCTGTCTGACCGGTCTGACCTACAGGGTCTGCTGGTGCTGCGATCGCTGACCAAGACGTGGGGCCTGGCCGGGCTGCGCGCCGGCTACGTCGTCGGTGACCCTGACCTCATCGCGACGCTCCGGGCGGCGCAGCCGCCGTGGTCGGTGTCGACGCCGGCCCTGGCCGCGATGGTGGCCACCGCAAGCCCAGCCGCGGTGGCTGAGGCGCAGGCTGCTGCGTACCGGTTCGACTCGTGGAGAGCCGAGCTCGAACTCGGCCTCGCCGAGGTGGGTCTGCCGGCGCGACACCTTTCACGGGCCCCGTTCGTGCTCGTCGACACGACGACCTTCGGTTCGGGGTCGCTCCGGGCCGCGCTGGGCGACAGAGGCCTCGCGGTGCGGCGGGGCGAGAGCTTCCCCGGCCTGGGCCCGACCTGGTTCCGGGTGGCCGTTCGCCACCCTGCGATCTCGCGGCAGCTGGTCGCTGCCCTCGCCGACGTCAGGGAGTCATATCGTGCTGCGTGACCTCAGCTTCCGGGGTGAGCGGGTGCTCCTGTCAGGGGTCGACGGACGCACTGCCGCGACCATCGACGCCCTCTTGCGCGACGGCGCCCGGGTCACCCTCCACCCCGAGGATGCCGCCCTGCCGACCAGCGTGCTCGACCTCGTCGAGCGAGGGCTGGTCTCCCTCGACGAGAACCTGGCCATCGACGACGCAGCCGGCTACGCCGTCATCATCCGGGCGGGGCGAGGGGGCCGCGTGACCACCACCGCTACCCCCGCCTCCCGGCCTGGATCCGTACCCGGCACGGTGACGCTCGTCGGCGGGGGTCCCGGCGACCCCGGCCTGATCACCGTCGCCGGTCTCGACGCAGTGCGCACCGCCGACGTCATCGTGCACGACCGGCTGGCGCCGCTGGCGGCGCTGTCACAGGCCCGGCCCGACGCCCTGGTGGTCGACGTCGGGAAGATCCCGCGCGGAACGTTCACGCCGCAGGAGCGGATCAACTCGCTCATCGTCGAGCACGCCCGAGCCGGACGCAGCGTGGCCCGCCTCAAGGGCGGCGACAACTTCGTCTTCGGCCGGGGCGGTGAAGAGGCCGAGGCCTGTGCGGCCGCCGGGATCCCGGTCGTCGTCGTTCCCGGAGTGACCTCGAGCGTCGCGGGGCCGGCGCTGGCCGGCATCCCCCTGACGCACCGCACCCTCGTGCAGGGCTTCACCGTGGTGAGCGCCCATGTGCCACCGCATGATCCACGCAGCACCCTCGACTGGGGCGCCATCGCCCGAGCCAACACCACGATCGTGATCCTCATGGGCGTCGCGACGCTCGCCCCCGTGACGGCCGAGCTCGTGGCGCAGGGTCTCGACCCGTCGACCCCGGCCGCCGTGGTGGCCGACGCGGGGCTGCCGAGCATGCGCACGGTGCGGGCCACGGTCGCAGACATCGCCGGAGTCTCAGCCGCCGCCGGGCTCGGCGCGCCGGCGGTGGTCGTCATCGGAGCGGTGGCCGCGCTCGACGTGACGGCATGAGTCGCGCGGCCGGGCTCGCCCTCGGGTGGTTCGTCGACCAGCTGGTCGGCGACCCCCGGCGTTGGCACCCGGTGGGCGGTTTCGGGTCAGTCGCAACGCGCCTCGAGGAGCACACGTACGCCCAGCGGCGATCACGGGGGGTGGTTCACGTCGTCGTCCTGGCCGGCGGTGCGTCGGCTCTCGGGGTGGTGGCCGAGCGAACGTCACGCCGCCACGGGGTGACGCACACCCTCGTCACCGCAGCGGCCACCTGGGCGGTGCTGGGCGGCCGATCGCTCGCCCGGGAGGCCTCGATCATCGACGGTCAGCTGCGTGCTGGCGACCTGGCGGCCGCCCGTCTCCAGGTGCGCAACCTCGTCGGCCGCGAGACGAGCTCTCTCGACGCCGACGAGGTGGCGCGCGCTTGTGTCGAGTCGCTGGCCGAGAACACGTCGGATGCCGTCGTGGCCCCGTTGGTCTGGGGCGCCGCGTTCGGCGTGCCGGGCCTGCTGGGCTACCGGGCAGTCAACACCCTCGACGCGATGATCGGTCACCGATCAGAACGCTACGCCGAGTTCGGTTGGTGCGCAGCCCGGCTCGACGACCTCGTCAACTGGGCGCCGGCCCGGCTCAGCGGCATCCTCGCCCTCGCGCTGTCCCCCGGCGTCGGGCAGGGCGGGATCCGCGAGGGCCTGTCGGCGATCCGGCGCGACGCTCCGGCCCACCCCAGCCCCAACGGTGGGGTGGTGGAGGCCGCCTTCGCCGGGGTGCTCGGGGTGTCGCTGGGCGGCAGCAACGTCTACGACGGTCGCACCGAGAACCGCGGCCGGCTCGGTCGCGGAGAGCCCGCCGGTGTCGACGACATCGAGCCGGCCACTCGGCTGGCCCGACGGGTCTCCCTCGCAGCCCTCGCCCTCGCCGCAACTGCTTCGTACGGACTTCAGAAGAGCGCAGGGGCGAGCTAGGAGCGACTGACCCCCTGGCAGCGTCAGGGCCGGTGAGTCGACTGCGACATCGTCGCCGGCTGCGTCACACGAGGCCCCGGCGCCCGGGTCAGCCGCCACGACACCGCAAACAGTATCGCCAGCAGCACCGCCAGCGCCGCGGCAGCGGCGGTACTGTCGCGCCAGAGCCCCGACAGGGCGAGGCCGGCCGGCACCGCCGCGGTGAGAACCCCTTCGATGACCGCGACCGCACCCGTGAACCGGGTGAGGTCGTCGCGCTCGAGCGCCAGCGTCAGGAAGAAGAGGAACCACAGCACCGACCA
>JBBSTU010000139.1:0-10491 GCA_038235595.1 Actinomycetales bacterium
CCGGGTGGAGTCGGGCGTCATGAACGCCGTCGACGTGGCCGTGGCGGTGCTCGTGCCGGCTGGAACGGCGGTGGTGCTGGTCGGAGGCGGGAGCGACGAGTCAGACCTCCGGCGGGTCGGGGTCGGTGATCAGGTGGTGCTTGTCGACGGCGGTCGGCTGAGCCCACGCCGGCTGCGCCGCCTGGCTCATGCTGCCGGGATGGTCGTCGACCGTGAGCTCAGCGTGCTGCCCAGCCTGCACGCGGCTGCCTTCGTCGTCGAGGACGCCGCCCCGAGCATGCGCTGGTTCTGGAGTGCCTTCGCCACCGTGCCCCCGGGACGTACCACCGGATCACTGCTGATCACGCTCGCGACCCGCGCGGCCCGGCACCGCCCGTTCCTGCCCTGGGTCGGCCACCTCGTCGCCGGGCGCCTCGTGGTCGCCCACCGGCCATGACCGCGCCCACCCGACCGCACGCGGAGACGCTCGACCTCACCGTCGTTCGAGACGTGCTGTCGGCGTATCTGCCGCCCGGGCCGGCTCGCCTCGTCGTCGTCGCCATGTCGCGCGACGAGAACCCCAAGGCGGTCGTGCTGGCGATCCCGCAGGGTCACGACCGGCCCGCCCTGGCCGCCAAGGTGGGGCTCACGCCCACGGCCGCGGAAGCCGTGCGGGCCGAGGGTGAAGCGCTCGCGCGCCTGGCGGGCCTCGACCCCGGACGGATCGGGGGCACCGTGCCACAGTGTCTGGCCGTACACGACACGCCCGCCGCGACCGTGCTGGTGACGACGGTTGCCGCCGGCCGGCCGATGGCGGTGGGCTACCACTCGTGGCGGCACACCGCGCGGCGGCGGCTCGTCGAGGCCGACTTCAGGTCGGCGGGCGCATGGTTGGCCCGCCTCCACTCGGTCCGAGTCCCGGCCGGTTCGGAGCTCTGCCTCGCCGACCGGATCGCGACTCGCTGGCCGAACGACGGTGCGGGACAGACTGCGGCCGAGGTGTGCCGTCGCGCCCGTGAACGGGTGGGCCCGCTCAGCTCCGGCCACGTGACCCATGGTGACTTCTGGTGCGGCAACGTGCTCAGTTCACGAGGGCGTGTCACCGGCGTGATCGACTGGGAACAAGCGCAGTTCGGCAAGGCCGCCCTGTGGGACCGGGTGCGGTTCGCTCTGGCCTATACCCTCTACCTCGACCGGCACACCCGACCGGGTGCTCCCGTGCTCGGTCACCCCGGCCTCACCGCCGGAGCCTGGGGAGAGCCGGTGCGCCAGCTCTTCCGGTCGTCGAGCTGGTACTCCGAGGTCGTCGCCTCCTTCGTCGAAGGGTCCACGACGGGTGGGCGCCTCCACCCGCGAGAGTGGTGGCGGTCGGCCGTGCTCGTCGGCCTGGGTGAGATCGCCGCGCTCAGCGACCACGACGAGTTCGCCCGCCAGCACGCGGTGCTGCTGACGGAGCTGGGCGCATGACCACCATCCTGCCCGACCAGCCTGTGTCCGCCCGGTCGCCCGGCGCGAGGGAAGAGCACCTCGCGTCGGCGTCGCTGCGCCGAGTGCTCGCACTGGCGATCGCCGCCATGCCCCTGCTGGTCCCCGCGGCACCCGGCAACGTCTCGCCGGCCGACCTGCCCATCCTGCTCGCGGTGATCGGCGTGTCGGGCTGGCTGCTGCGTCTCCGGATTCGGCTGCGGCTGCCCTACGTCGGCGGTGTGTGGCTACTCATGACGGCCGGAGCCCTCGCGGCACTGGTCACGGTCGAGGTCCACTCCACCACGGTGCTTGCCCAGGACGCCTTCCTGCTGTTGTGGGCAGGGGTCATTGCGACCGCTCTGCTCGTCGACCCCTCCCTCGTGCGGCTCGTCTGCTCCGCCTGGTGCTGGAGTGGAATCGGCTGGGCCTCGATCCTCGTGATCGGCCGGCTCGCCGGAATCTCCTGGCTCGCCGGCCAAACCCTCGCCGACGGGTCCCGAGCGTCACTCACCTTCGGGGACCCCAACCTGGCCGGCAACTACTTCGTCGCGTGCCTGTTCATCGTGCTCGCCTCGCGGCATCCCCGGTCGCCGATGGGACGTAAGGTCGGCATCGTCATCATCGTTCTCGCGATCGTGTTCACGGGGTCGAACGGCGCCGCCCTCGGCACCGTGGCCGGGCTGGCCGTCGGCGCGGTGGTGGCCCTGCGGCGTTCACGGGGTCCGTTGGCCGCGCTCGGACTCGCCGCGCTCGTCGTGCTGGCGGTGGGGGTGGTGGACCGAACCGTCGACGTCGCCGCCCTACAGGAGGCCGCAGCCTCCAGTGGGCCGGTGCTGCACGACTCGATCGGCCGCAGCGACTCCTCGAGCCAGGAACGAAAGGCCCTCTTTGCCGAGGGCACCCAGCTGTTCTGGAGCCACAACCTCATCGGGGTGGGCCCGAGCCGCACCAAGCCGACCCTCGCCGACATCCCGGCGCCCTACGTCAAGGAGGCCCACGACGACTATGTCGCGACCCTGCTCGAGCGAGGCATCCTCGGTGGCGTGGGGCTGGTGGTGCTGCTGGCCACGATCGCGGTGCGACTCGGAAGAGTCGCCGGCGTTCGCGGTCGTGCGGCGCCCGTGGCGCGCGCCGCGCAGATCGCGGCCCCGTACTACCTGGTGTGCCTCGGGATCGCCTTCCTCGTCTCGGGAGCGTTCTACGAGGTGCTTCACTTCCGCCATCTGTGGGCCTACCTGGGTCTGGTGGCCGGCCTCGACCTGATCCAGCAGCGAGCCGAGAACACCCCGTCAACCACCATCGGGGTCGGCTGACATGCTCACCCCGTCGCGTACGACCTTGCGGCTGCGTCACCTCGGTGTGCCGGGCCGGGCCGTGGTCGCCAACATCTCCGCTCGCCTCGTCGCCGTCGTGGCGCTCGGGATCGGCACCATCGTGGTCGCTCGGGCCGGCGGCGCCGCCGACGTAGGGGTGCTGGCGCTCCTGAGGGTGCTTCCCGGCCTGGTCGGGGTGCTGGCGGCGTGCGGCCTGCCCGGGGCGATGGGCTACTTCCTGGCCGGACCGCACCGGGCGGAGCCTCGGCTGTGGCCGACCATCCTGACGGTGCTCGCGGCCGGCATGGCTGTGGGGGCCGCCGCGTGGTTCGTGCTGCTGCCGGTGATCCACGACATCGTCATGCCGACCACCACGACCCCGGTGATGGTGCTTGCGGGAGTCAGCGTGGCCACCCAGCTGCCCGTCGCGGTCGGCAAGGCCAGTCTGCAGGGCCTGGACGACCAGCGCGGCGCCAACATCGTGACCGCCGCCGAGGAGGCGGCGTTCCTCCCGGCCTTCGCCCTGGCCTACCTGCTCGGCCTGAGGGGGCCGCTGCTGCTCGTCGTCGTACTCATCGCAGCGGACGTCGTCGTCGCTGTAGGTGCCTGGATCCGCCTCGCCCGACAGGTGCACCGACGCGGGATGCGGCTCGGCGGAAGACCGGACCGCAAGCTGGCCGGA
This sequence comes from Actinomycetales bacterium, assembly GCA_038235595.1. Taxonomy (GTDB): domain Bacteria; phylum Actinomycetota; class Actinomycetes; order Actinomycetales; family Dermatophilaceae; genus DSM-29435. The sequence goes on from JBBSTU010000139.1 coordinate 3,442, forward strand.
CAGGTCGTCTCCTTCGGGATGCGGGGGCAGGTCGGCGGTGTCGTGGGGCTGCTCAACCTCCGACTCGACTTCCTGATCCTCGGCGCGCTGGCCGGCCCCGGGCCCCTGGGCGTCTACGCGGTCGCGTCGAAGTTCGCCGAGCTCGTCAAGGTTCCGGCCCTGGCCGTGACGTGGGTCAGCTACCCGCGCATCGCCCGCCGCGGCCCCCTCTCCTCGGCTCGGGCCGTTCGACACCAGCTGCCCTGGCTACTCGGTCTGGGGGTGGCCGGTGCGGCCGGGGTGGCCGTGGCGGCCGGCCCCCTCCTGCCTGCGCTCTACGGCCACGAGTTCGAACTGTCGGTGCGTCCGGCCGTGGTCATCGTGGTCGGCCTCGCGGCCTCGCTGGCGGGCGGCCTGGCGAGCGGCTACCTGCTCGGCACGAGCCGGCCCGGCACGAACTCTCTCGTGCAGGCCGTGGGTCTCGTGCTCACCCTGGGCCTTGACCTGCTGCTCATCCCTTCGTTCGGCATCCTGGGCGCGGCCGCGGCCAGCGCCGTGGCCTATCTCGTGACGGATCTCAGCCTCCTCCTCGTGCTGCACCGGCTGACCCGGGGGCTGCGGTGAACGTGCGGGGGCGTGCGACCGCCGCACTTCTGGTGGTCGGCGCGCTGTTGCTCGGTGGGTGCGACCGGGTGGCCGGCGCGAATGCGTTTGACGGCGCCGCCGGCTCATCGAACACGTTGGCCGCCGCCCCCTACGTGAGACTGGCGACCTCCCTGGCGGCTCACGGCGTCGGGGTCTGGGTGGAGGCCGACTTCGTCAAGGCCTACCTGGCTGGGCCCGAGCGCTACGGGCAGGTGCTCTCGATCGCCCTCGACCTGGCCCGGCGCAAAGGGGTTCGCGGCATCAAGATCGCCGACGAGCTCGGTTACCACGACGGCACGACTCCCGACACGGCCCGCGCCCTCGTGGTCACCGCCGCCCACGACATCCATTCGGCGCAGCCCAGGACGAAGGTGCTCATCGACGTGGTGGTTCCCGAGCTCGGCTGTCTCGCCTGGACTCCCAAGCCCACGTCGGGCATGCAGGTCTGCGGGGCCTCCGCCCGGTTGCGCGACCCTGCGGCGTCGCTCGCGGCCGTCGACTCCTACGTGCGCACCGGTGCCCTCGACGTCGTCGACCTCAGCCCCGGCCTGCGCGACCAGACGTTCTACGCGCAGCAGGGTTCGTCACGCGACGCGGCGATGCGACTCGCCTGGCGCGAGGCGGTCCGCCGGTGGGGCAGCCGGGTCACCCTGCAGGCGCGCAAGGCCTTCGCCCGCCCCGGCCCCTACCCCTACCCGGCGGCCCAGGCGGAGGCCGACGTGCACACCTACGTCGACATCCCGCTGGCCGAGGGCGCCCACGCGGTCGACATCTGGACCTGGGCGCAGAACTACCAGGGTCAGCTCGTCACGATCACCGACCCCCGCGCGCGACCCAACGCACTGACCCGCGCCCTGCAGGAGCGCCGAGGCAGAGGAGCGAAGCTGTGGACCCACATGACACCGACTGCACTGCAGGTCAACCTCTCTCGCGACGTCGCGGTCGTCTCGGCCCAGTTCGACGCCGTCTTCGTGGCAGCCGGTACGGGATGACCGAGCGCGGCGCGGCCCGCCTGCCGGTGCACGCGGCCGACACCACGGTGAGCCGGGCCAGACGGGGGCTCGACGTCGTCGTCGCGGTGATCGCGCTGCTGCTGGCGACGCCGCTGCTCGTCGTGGCGATGGTGGCGATCCGGCGGACCAGCCCCGGGCCGGTGCTGTTCCGCCAGACCCGGGTCGGGGTGCGAGGAAGGCCGTTCACCATCCTCAAGCTGCGCACCATGACCGCGGGGGCACCGGGCCTCGACATCACCGTGCGTGGGGACCCACGCGTCACCCGGGTGGGGGAGGTGCTGAGACGCACCTCGGTCGACGAGCTGCCGCAGCTGGTCAACGTGCTGCGAGGAGACATGACGCTGGTGGGGCCGCGGCCCGAGACCGTCGAGCTGGCCAGTCGCTATCCCGCCGACTGCCGGTGGGTGCTGCAGCACACCCCGGGCCTGACCGGCCCGGCGCAGGTCAGGTTGCGCGACGTCAGGGTTCTCGAACCAGCCGCCGGCGCGACCGTGGGGGAGTCGACGGCGCCCGATCCGGAGCGCTGGTACCTCGAGCACGTCGTACCGCGCCGGGTGAGCCTGGACGCGTCGTATCTCAGCGCCCCGAGTCTGTCTCGGACAGTCGCCGTGCTGATCGAGACCGGCGTCTACCTGCTGCGCGGTCCGTGAACGAGTGAGGTCGAAGCGGCATGGGCGGAGGCGGTACTGGCGACGGTGACCCGCAGCGGGTCGCAGCGGGCGTTGAGGCAGGCGCCGCTCTCGAGGTCGAACTCGAAGTTGTGCCCCAGGCAGCGCAGCACCCCGTCGCGCACGATGCCGCCGTGCTGCAGGTCCTCTCCGGCGTGGGGGCAGTAGCGGCTCACGACGTACTCGGTCGACCCGTCGGTGAGCACCACGGTCTCGTCGGGGTCGCGGGTCGTCTCGTAGGTCTCGATAGCCTCGAGCGCGTCCGGGTCGGCGTGCTTGAGCAGGCCGACGAGGTAGTCGTTGTAGACGTCGGGGTCGCGGCTGGCCCGGATGCGCAACGACAGGAAGAGGTCCTCCCAGCGAGCCCGACCGGTCAGCACGGCATCCAGCCATCTGGCCTCGACGGTGAGGTGGTAGCCGGGCCGGACTCCTGAGGGTACGAGGTCGACCGCGGTGGAGTCGGGCCCGAGCCGAACGTCCCACTCGCCGCCGGCGCGGCCCAGCACCTCGAACCGCACCGTCATGCCGATGCGGCTCAGGAAGTAGTCGGACAACGCTCCCAACGCGAGGAAGTGCTCCCGGAAGCGCTCGCCGAGCCGGCTCTCGGGGGCCGGGTCCGGAAGGGCGGCGTAGACCGCGTCGATCTCGTCCCGCCGGCGCTCGGCGTAGGCGCGCAGGTAGCCGGCCGGGTCGTCGAACGAGAACCCCTCCCAGTGCGGATCTCGTTCGACGGTAACCGAACCCGCGCGCATCCGGTCACCCGGGAGCAGGTAGTCGGATGCCTGCTTGGGGAGGCGCTCACGCAGGAAGGCCAGCGCCTGTGTCTGGTCGGGAAAGATGCCCGGTGCACGCATCGCGGCGTTGTGGTGGGCCAGGGCCGGGTCGAGAAAGCAGGGCGGCCCGGCGTAGGGGACGACGACCTTCGGGGGAGCGGCCCGCAGCAGCCGGGTCACCGCGCGGAACTTGCCGGTCCGCTTCTCCGAGCTGATCCGGTTGATCGCCTCCGGCGGGTAGTCGTAGCAGATCGGGTGCCACGAGGCGCCCGACATCTGCACGCCCATGAGGTCGATGACGCCGCCCACCTCCGCGTGGGCGCGACGCAGCTGGCTGACGCTGAGGCGCGCGTCGTTCGTGTGCAGCACGGAGTGTTCGCCCGTGTGGATGAGGATGGCGGCGTCGTGGCACATCGGGCTGAGTTCCGGGATGACCGTGACCCACGCGCCCCGGTCGTTGAGGGCGAGCCGCTGCCAGGGGTCGAGCTCGATCACGATGTTCGAGATGCCGGCGCCGGCCAGTCGGTTGCGCATCTCACGAGAGGGGTAGCGCGGGATGACGATGCGCACCGACGGGGCCAGCCCGCGCAGCAGAGGCAGGTCGAGGTGGTCGAGGTGCTCGTGCGAGATCGCGACCCAGTCGACGTCGAGCATCTGCGGGGTGCGCACGTGCTCGTTGTCGGGGAACGGGAACCACGATCCGAGGAACGCGCCGCCCGGGGACATCCAGGGGTCGCACAGCAGGCGCAGGCCCGGCGCGTCGACACGCAGGCCGGCGTGTCCGAGAGAGGTGACGAGTGGCGCGGTCATGACTCGACGATGCTCCCCGCGGGCTCCTTCGAGCACCGCCAGTCGGGGGGAGGCGGGCTACGTCGTTTGACGGATGCCGCTGTGCCGGAGGGTTCGCGGGACGCGCGTCGGCCGTTTCACCGACCACACATCCGACGCAGTGCCGTCAGGTGGTCGATGACCATGGTGTGAACATCGCTGCGACGCGTTGCCGAGGGGACGACGGTGGCGGCGCGGTAGGCGCCGAGGTCGTCGGTGACGTTCTGCACCTGCTCGCGAATGTCGTCGGACACGTTCGACCGGGCGAGCGAAGCGGCCCGCCGGCGGAGGGCGGCCAGGGTGGCCGGGCTGCCGGCAGAGCCGGTCGAGGCCTCGACGGCCGACACCAGGGAGCGTACCGACGGGCAGGAGGTCGGCGCCGGCGCGGCGGAGGCCGTGGCCGAGGGGGCTCTCGACGCCGACCGGGCCCCGATGCCGCCACCGGTGAGGGGAGACGCGGTGGCTTGGCGGGCGAGGCGGTCGGGGTTGGCCCCAGGAGGCTGGAACTCGTAAGCGCCGCGATCGTCGTAGGTGCGCGCGCCCACGCCGGTGTCGACCGTGGCGGGGTCGTCGACACGGGGCAGTCCGGCGGCATCCAGCGCGCTCTCGCCGGGGGCGTCGGAGTCGGCCGAGTCGATGGCCGGGGAGCCGGCCTGTAGCGTGAAGTCGCCCGTTGCCGGTGCGGTCCAGAGGGGGTTGCCCTGCAACCCGTTCGCCTCTTGGCCGGACGCGGCCGCGAAGGCCGCCATGGAGGTGTACGACGTGGAGCCCCACACCATCATGGTGGCGGTGGAGCCGGCGATGACCGGCGCCACGAGGGCGACGAGGTCGTGGTCGAGCGACGTTCCGAGCTGCGACGTGGCGTCGACCCGGATGTTGCCCCTCGTCCTCGGACACTTGACCGTTCCGCCTGCTCCGTCGGGGCACGAGGACGCGTTGTCGACCGCGACGTTGTTGGCGATGACGAAGTCGCTGGGGGTGCCCGACGGCAGGCCCTCGAGGTTGATGCCTGCGGCCACGTTGTCGTAGACGTCGTTGCCGATGATGTTGCTCCCGGTCACCGCGAAGTTGTCGATGCCGTGATCTCCGGTGATACAGCCGGCCGTGTTGCCGGTGGGCGGTGCGCTGCAGTTGCTCAGGTGCGCAGTCGTGAAGCCCTTGTTGTGATAGGCGAGGTTGTCGACGATCACGTTGTCGTCACCGCCCGGGTACGACTGGATGCCGGAGTCCTCGTTGTCGTGAACCCGGTTGCCGCTCACGACGTTGCCCGGGGCCCGGAGGTCGATGCCGACCGCGTTACGCACGTAGCCGTACGCGTTGAACGAGCTCTCGTTGCCGCTGATGAGGTTTCCGGTCGCGTCGTTGGTCAGGTAGATGCCCGAGGCGGAGTTGTCGGTGACCAGGTTGCGGGCCACGACCGAGTTGGTCATGGAGTTGAGGTACATCCCGTAGGCGGTGCTACCCGACACCCGCTGACCCGAGCCGCTCACCGTGTTGTTCGACAAGGTGAGCCCAGTGGCGTTGTAGACGTAGATGCCGTTGCCGGTCGTGCCCGAGATGGTGAATCCCGACACCGTGATCCAGCTCGCGTTCGAGATGGTGAAGCCGTGTCGCGGGCCGACGATCGACACGGTGGCACCCGCGCTGGGCTGGAAGGTGATCGGTGCCCCCGGCGAACCCGAGTGCCATGGGAACACCTCGTCCGGGTAGGTCCCCGACGAGACGAGAACGGTCTGCCCCGACACCGCGACCTTGCCGGCCTTGGCGATGGTGCAGAACGGCAGCGTCGCAGAGCCGGCGCCGGTGTCGGAACAGACCCCTCCCCCGACATAGAGGTACGGGGGAGGGGCGGCAGCCATGGCTGCGCTGGGGGGGGTGACCAGCGCAACCACGGCAAGACCGAGAGTGCCCACGGACGCTGCCACCGCGAACCCCGACGTGGCAGCGTGTCTGAATGTGCGTGCGTGCCCGGATGTGTGTGCGTGCCCGCGTACAGGTGCTGAACCCATGATCGTGCCCCCATGCCCCGTTGCTGCCCCGTGCTTCTCCCCGCTGCCGATCTCAAGTGTGGAGCGGGCGCGCTGTCATGACATCAGGCGATCGGCGCAGGCCATTACGCGATTCGTCGTAGCCGTGGCGTACCCGGTGGCCGGCGCGCCTCAGCTCACGATGAGCCCGACGACGAACAGTGCCGTGATCATGAACATCACGGCCGTGCCGATGACGAACCTGCCGTCGCGGCTGCGGAGGACGATGAACCCCAAGGCGGACTCTCGCACGTGGCGCAGTCGTGAGCCGGCCGTGAGCGCGCAGAGCAGACCCGCGCAGATGCTCGCGGTACCGATGACGCCGGCCGCCTCGACGTCGATGAGCAGCACGATCGTCACCGCCAGCACCGACCCGAGTGCGAACACCGTGAGAACGCGGTGGAGATGGTTGCGCTCGAAGGGCTGCTGCCGCCCCCATACCTCTCCCGAGTCAGGCACCATCGCCGGTCAGCCCCCCTCGGTGACGACGAGCGACAGGGCCAGGGCCTGGCTCCCGGCGAAGGGGTGCTCGATGAACAGCCGGTCGATCGCCACTGCAGCAGCGAGCAGGGTGACCGCGAAGCGGAGCCACGCCAGGTAGGTGCGCTCGTTGGCGAGGGTGTAGAGCGGGTCGGGCTCGGGCCTTGGCCGTACACCGCTCGTGGATGCCGCGGCCCGGGCGTTGGGTCCCCGCCGACATCCATCACTTCGTTGCTGGGCACGGCTCCACGTTAGTCCGGGGGCCTCGGGCGCCTCGGCAGTCGTGAGGACTTTCGACGTTGGGCCGAACCGAGCCAGATCTTCGGGGTGGCTACTCGCGAGTCGGGGCAGAAGGATGGAAGGGTGGCGGGGTGACGCCCCCACCGGCGTCGCGAGCCCACCGGGGCGACGACAAGGAGTGCTGCTCGAATGATCTCGCGGATCGCGATCGTCAACCGAGGTGAGGCTGCCATGCGCCTCATCCACGCCGTGCGTGACCTCAACGCAGCCAGCGGCCCCGAGGGCCACCGCATCGTCACGGTCGCCCTCCACACGGAGGGTGAGCGGCGGGCCATGTTCGTCCGCGAGAGCGACGAGGCCTACGACCTGGGGCCGGCCTCCGCACGGCCATACCTCG
>JBBSTU010000140.1:0-10483 GCA_038235595.1 Actinomycetales bacterium
GATGATGTCGCCGCGGGTGCGGATCTCCTTGAGCACCTTCTTCAGGCGCTCCTCGAAGTCACCGCGGTAGCGGCTGCCGGCCACGAGCGAACCGAGGTCGAGCGTGTAGAGCTGCTTGTCCTTGAGCGTCTCGGGAACCTCGCCCTTGACGATGTCTTGGGCCAGGCCCTCGACGACAGCGGTCTTGCCGACACCGGGCTCACCGATCAGCACCGGGTTGTTCTTGGTGCGTCGGCTCAGCACCTGCATGACGCGCTCGATCTCTTTCTCACGCCCGATGACCGGGTCGAGCTTGCCCTCGCGGGCCGCCTGCGTGAGGTTGCGGCCGAACTGGTCGAGCACGAGCGACCCCGCGGGGGTGCCCTCGCCCTGGGCCGCGCCGACCCCGGCGCCGGCCTTCTCGCCGGTCTGGCCGCCCTGGTAGCCCGAGAGCAGCTGGATGACCTGCTGGCGCACCTTGTTCAGCTCGGCGCCGAGCTTGACGAGCACCTGCGCGGCGACGCCTTCACCCTCGCGGATGAGGCCGAGCAGGATGTGCTCGGTGCCGATGTAGCTGTGGCCGAGCTGCAGCGCCTCGCGCAGCGAGTACTCGAGCACCTTCTTGGCGCGGGGCGTGAAGGGAATGTGTCCGGTCGGGGCCTGCTGACCCTGGCCGATGATCTCCTGCACCTGGGCCCGTACCGCTTCGAGCGAGATGTCGAGCGACTCGAGGGCCTTCGCGGCGACGCCTTCGCCCTCGTGGATCAGACCCAGGAGGATGTGCTCGGTACCGATGTAGTTGTGGTTGAGCAGGCGTGCTTCCTCCTGCGCGAGGACAACCACCCTTCGGGCCCGGTCGGTGAATCTTTCGAACATGCTCTTCTCCTGACTGATCGAGCAGATATCTCGATTCTATCTGTGCGCGCTGTGGACGAGCACAACCCGACCAACGACGTCGGCGGCTTTCCTGTTCCCATCCTGAGCGCATCGGGCTCAAGTCTCCGAGTTGTTCGCCACAAGCGGACAACGAGACCGGCTTGACCACCCCCTCCATACCCGGCTGGCCGGCATCCGACCGAAGGGATCGGACCGTGGCGGGATGCCGGTGGGTTCTGGCCCGGTGGGGCCGCGAGGATCGGACCGTGGCTGGATGCTGGCGGCTGGGCCGGCATCCGACCGCATGGATCAGACCGTGGCTGGGTTCGGGCGGCGCGGGGCGGCCTCAGCCATCAGGTGCGGCGGGCGCTGGCCTCGTGCAGGGTGCGCAGCTCGTGCTCGAGCTCGGGGGCGGGGCCGTCGACGACGGCGCCCGGGAACACCGCAGCGATCGGCAGCGCCGCCACCGGCGACTCGGGGGCGCCCCACTCGGAGCGCCACGAGCTCAGCTGCGCCGAGCTGACCGCGTAGACGATGCGCCCGAGACCGACCCAGCCGTGAGCGGCCGAGCACATGGCGCAGTGCTCGCCCGAGGTGTAGACCGTGGCCGACGCCCGCTGCGGTGCCGTGAGGTTCGCGCCCGCCCACCGCGCGATGGCGAACTCCGGATGCTGGGTGGCCTCCAGGGCGACGTGGTTGTGGTCCTCGAACAGCACCTCTCCCGTCGCCGACACGAGGAGGGAGCCGAACGGCTGGTCGCCGCTCTCCAGTGCCTGCCGGGCCAGCTCCACGGCCCGTCGCAGGTGCATCAGGTCGACCGCATCCATTGTCATCGGCTGTTCACGCCACTCTTCCGCTCACCATGGCGAAGGTGACGAACGCGCCACCATCGGTCTCCAGCATGCCCTGCACCGGCGAGCTCGTCTCGCCCTTCAGCTCGAGCACCGCACGCTCCCACAACAGCCAGTTCGCACACCCGTCGACCTGCGACCGCGCCGTGACGCTGGTGAAGGCCCGGCTGAACTCCCACTGCGAGCGCAACCAGTCGGGGGTGTGCCAAGCCGCGGTCTCGGCCCCGACGACACCGTCGATGTGGTCGGGGATCTCGCCGAGCTCGCGCACCTCGGTGGTGAGCGCGGGCGTCGCGACGCCCAGCTGGCCACCGGGCCGGAGGAACGTGGCGAGGTAGGGCGGGTAGTGGTCACCCGTGCCGAAGTACTCCCAGGCGTCGATGCTGACGATCGCGTCGAAGGAGTGGCGCCCGAACGGCAGGTTGTGCGCGTCGACCCGCATCGCCAGCACCCGGTCGGCCACTCCTTCCTTGGCGAACACCGCGCTCGCCACGTCGGGATCGACCCAGAGGTCGACGGCAACGACGCTGACGCCGTACTCCTTGGCCAGGAACACCGAGGTGGCGCCGCGGCCGGAGCCGAGGTCGAGAACCCGCATGCCGGGCCGGAGGTCGAGGTCGGCGACGAGGTCCTCGAGCAGCCACAACGGATGCGGTCCCATGTCGAGTTCGACGAGCCACCGCGGGTCGTACTTCGCCGAGCGCGGGAACTCGTGCTTGGCCAGATGGTCCAGGGCGGGCATGTGCTGATCCTGTCCTGCGGACAGGGGTGTCATCAAACGCGTTCCGCGCTGTGGGCTGTGGTAGACCTCTCCCGAGGCGTGCTCCCGGCCGCCCTCTCGGTCGTGGTCGACCGACCTCTCCTGGGCGGCGTCGCCCGCTCTCCTCCGACAGGACGTGGCACGTGAGCTCGAAGCAGAAGGCCGGTTCCCTCGCGCTGGTCGTCGCCCTGGCGGCGGTCGGCCTGAGCGCCTGCAACCCCACCCCCAAGGACTCGGCCGGAAGCGGCGGCACGGGCGGCGCTGCCGTGACCAAGCCGTTGGTGATCGACACCGTGTTCGTGCTGAAGAGCGCCGACCCCGCCCGAAACTACGAGCCGACCGGCAACATCGTCGCCCGCGCGCTCTACGACACCCTCGTCTCGTTCAAGGGCGCCGACCTCAAGACGCCGGTGCCCTCCATCGCGCAGAAGTGGGAGCAGTCGGCCGACGGGTTGTCGTGGACCTTCACCCTCGACCCGAAGGCGAAGTTCTCCGACGGCACCGCGGTCACCTCCGACGACGTGGTGTTCTCGTTGAACCGGGTCGAACGGGTCAAGGGCAACCCCTCGTTCCTCGCCGACGGGCTGACGGTGACCGCCAAGGGCCCCGAGACCGTCGAGGTGAAGACCGCTGCCTACGACCCGGCGCTGCTCGGCAAGCTCGCCAGCCCCTCCCTCGGCATCATCAACTCCAAGGTCGCGAAGGCGGCCGGAGCCTCCGACGCCGAGAACGCCGCCACCGCCGACCAGGCTGAAGCCGCGTTCGCCAAGGCGTCGATGGGCTCGGGCCCCTACGTGCTCGACTCGTTCGGTCTCTCCACCGAGGTCGACCTCAAGGCCAACCCCAACTACTGGGGAGCGACGAAGCCGAACTACCAGCGCGTCGTCATCCGCAACGTCGACGCCGCCCAGCAGAAGAACAACGTCGAGAAGGGCGAAAGCGCCCTGGCGCTCGACCTCTCACCCGACCAGGTCGCCTCCGTCGGGAGCGGGGTCGTCTCCAGTGGGGTGCCGTCGCAGTACACCTTCTACCTGTTCACCAACGCCAACCCTGCGGTCAACAAGTGGACGGCCAACCCTGACTTCCAGGAGGCGGTGCGTCGCGGCATCGACTACCAGGGGCTGCTCGAGCTGGCCGGGAAGGGCTCGCGCCGCGCGGCGGGGATGGTGCCCGTGCAGTTCGCCGGCTCGTTGCCCGACGACAAGGCCCCGACCTTTGACGCCGCGGCCGCCAAGGCCGCCCTCGCGAAGTCGGGCTACGACGGATCCCCGATCGAGATCTCGTTCCCGTCTGACCTCACGCAGAACGGGGTGTCGTTCACCGACATGTCGACCCGCATCTCGGCCGACCTGAACAAGATCGGCATCAAGACCGCCCTCAAGGGTGCGCCGGTCGCGACCGTCCTCGAGCTGGCGCGGGGCGGCAAGCAGCAGGTCGGCGTCTGGCTATGGGGTCCGGACTTTCCTGACTCGAGCAACTACCTCGCGTTCGGCCCCGGCGGCATCGTCGGCGGCAAGCGGGTGAACTGGAAGACCGGCTCCGACCCCGCGCTCGAGTCGATCATGAAGCAGGCCGCGACCGAGAAGGACGAGGCGAAGCGGGCCGACCTCATGGGGCAGTTCCAGGAGGGCCTCAACCAGGGCCCGGTCATGGGCCTGATCCAGCCGGCTCAGGTCTTCCTGGCGTCCAAGGACCTCAAGAACCTCACCTACAACCTCGTCTGGACCGTCAACGTGGCCGAGCTGGGCTAAGTGGCGCAGACAGCCCTGGCCACAGCAACGGCAGCAGCAACACCACCGACGGCCCCGAGAGCCATTCCCACGTGAGCGCCCCCACGACCGAGCCGATGCAGGCCCCGGCGACCCGACGCGAGTCGGTCCGTCGGGGCGCCGGCCTGGGCGGCTTCCTCGGTCGGAGGGCCATCGCGGGCGCGCTTCTCGTGGTCGGTATCACCCTCGTCGCCTTCGTGCTGACCCATGTGGTTCCAGGAGACCCGGCCGCGGCCGCCCTCGGGCAGCGCGCCATCGAGGACCCCGCGACCGTGGCGGCGTTCCGCGCCAAGTACGGCCTCGACGACCCGCTGTGGAAGCAGTACTTCACCTACCTGTTCGGCCTCCTGCACGGTGACTTCGGCATCTCGCAGCAGACCCGCCGGCCCGTGCTCACCGACCTCGTCGAGTACCTCCCGCCGACCATCGAGCTCGCCCTGGTCGCCATCGTCATCTCGCTCGTCGTCGGCGTCGCCCTGGGCACTGTGGCTGCGCTCAAACGCGACCGGTGGCCCGACCAGCTGATCCGCGTCGTCAGCCTGACCGGTGTCTCGGTGCCGACGTTCTGGCTCGCGCTCACGGCATCCCTGATCTTCTCGGTGAAGCTGGGCTGGTTCAGCTCGACCGGTCAGCTCGACCCCGGCTACCCGAAACCCCCCACGGTCACCGGGCTACTGCTCGTCGACTCCCTGCTCGACAACGACCCCTTCACCTTCCAGATGGGTCTGCACCACATCCTGCTGCCGGCCCTGGTGCTGGCGGCCTACACCGTCGGGTTGATCACCCGGTTCACCCGGGCCAGCGTGCTTGAGGTGCTCGGCAACGACTACATCCGCTCGGCCCACGCGAAGGGTCTCCCGCGGCGCACCGTCATCCTGCGGCATGTGCTGCGACCGGCCATGGTGCCGATCATCACCGTGTCGGGTCTGGCGTTCGGGTCGCTGCTGTCGGGAACCGTGCTCGTCGAGTCGATCTTCTCGTGGCCAGGCCTCGGGCAGTACGCGTACAAGTCGTCGCTTGCGCTCGACCTGCCTGCGGTCATGGGGGTGTCGGTGATCGTCGCCGTCATCTACGTGGTGATCAACCTCGTCATCGACGTGCTCTATGGCGTCATCGACCCCAGGATCCGTCTGTCATGACGATCCCGGACGAACCACGGCTCGAGCTGCAGGCCGAACAGTCGAGCGGCCGTCGCCTCTTCTCGCGCAAGGATGCCGGGCTCGACCGGTCACCGTGGAGCCGCCCTCTAGCCGTGGTCGGCGCCGTGCTGGTCGTCGGCTGGGTGCTCGTGGCCCTGCTGGCGCCGCTCATCGCCCCGCACGACCCGAACGCCCAGGACTTCACGCGGCTCCAGCCGCCAGGGGGCGCGAACCTGCTCGGCACCGACGGTCTCGGACGCGACCTCCTCAGCCGCATCATCTACGGCACCCGCATCACCTTGCCGCTGGCCGTGCTCCTGGTGGTGCTGGCGACCGCGGTCGGCACGGTGGCGGGCTCGATCGCCGGCTACTTCGGCGGCTGGGTCGACACCGTGGTCATGCGCCTGTGTGACCTTGTCTTCGCGTTCCCCGGGATCATCCTCGCCATGGCGGCGGCGGCGGCCCTCGGGCCGGGGCTTCGCAACGCCGTGCTGGCCCTCACCATCGTCATGTGGCCCTCGTACGCCCGCGTCGTGCGCTCGATGCTCCTCGGTCTGCGAGAGGCCGAGTTCGTCTCTGCGACTAGGCTGCTCGGAGCTTCTGCTCGTCGCACACTGGCCGTCGACCTGCGCCCGAACGTCGCGGGCCCGGTGCTCGTGCTCGCGGCCCTCGAGGTGGGCAACGCTGTGCTGCTGCTGTCGGGGCTGTCCTTCCTCGGCCTGGGGGCGCAGCCGCCGGATGCCGAGTGGGGCGCCATGGTCTCGGAAGGGGCCCGTAACTTCGACGCCTGGTGGATCGGTGTCTTCCCCGGCCTCGCCATCCTCACCGTCGTGCTCGCCTTCAACTTCCTCGGCGACACGCTGCGTGACGCCCTCGACCCACGCACCGCGCGCGCCCTCAAGGGGAGCTCATGACCACCCCGGTGCTGCGCACCGAGCAGCTGCGGATCACCCTGCCCGGCGGTCTCACGGCCGTCGATGGGATCGACCTGGTGGTCGAGCCGGGCCAGATCGTCGGGCTGGCAGGGGAGTCGGGCAGCGGCAAGTCGCTGACCGCCCTGTCGCTCTTCGGCCTGCTGCCGCACGGGTCTCGGGCCCAGGGGCGCGTCGAGGTGGGTGGCCGCGACGTGCTCACCCTGCGTGAGAAGCAGCTGCGGGCCATGCGCGGCGACGAGGTCGCGATGGTCTTCCAAGACCCGATGACCTCGCTCCACCCCATGCTGACCATCGGGCGTCAGGTCACCGAGCACCTGCGCCACCACCACGGCACCGGCCGGTCAGCGGCCCGAACCCGAGCGGTCGAGCTGCTGTCCCAGGTGCGGATCCCCGACCCGGAACGCACGCTAGGTTCCTACCCCCACCAGCTCTCCGGCGGTATGCGCCAACGTGCGGCCATCGCGATCGCTCTGGCCTGCTCACCGTCGCTGCTCGTGGCCGACGAACCCACGACCGCCCTCGACGTCACGGTGCAGGCCGGCATCCTGCGCCTGCTCGACCGGCTACGGCGTGAGGAAGGCCTCAGCATCCTGCTCATCACCCACGACCTCGGGGTCATGGGGGCGCTGACCGACCGGCTCGCCGTCATGTACGCCGGTCGAATCGTCGAGACCGGGCCGACGCAGGCCCTGCTGACGGCGCCCCGACACCCTTATACACGCGGCCTGCTCGACTCGTTGCCGCGGACCGACGGGGTGGCCGCGCCGCTGCGCGCGATCCCGGGCTCGGCCCCGCGCCTGACGACCATTCCTTCGGGTTGCGCCTTCCACCCGAGGTGCGGGCACGCGGTGACGGCCTGCGCCACCGAACGACCCTCATTAGTGGCCCTGGCCTCCGCAGCGGCCGCCGACGAGGGCCGGATGTTGGCGTGCCCCGTCGACCCGTACGCCGCCGTCGGTCACCAGAGCCCGAGCGGGCGGTGATGACGCCATGACGCTGGTCTCCGTCACTGACGCCGAGGTGGTCTACCACCGGCGCGGCCAGCCCGTTCGTGCCGTGGCCGGGGCCAGCCTGACCGTCGACCGCGGCGAGGTGCTGGGCCTCGTCGGTGAGTCGGGTTGCGGCAAGTCGACGCTCGCCAAGGCCATCCTCGGTCTCGTGCCGCTCGCAGGGGGCCAGATCGAGTTCGACGGCCAAAGCGTCGAACCGCTCGGTCGAGCGGCCCGCCCGATCGCGCTGCGCGGCATGCAGATGGTCTTCCAAGACCCGTACTCCTCGCTCAACCCCCGCCGCCGGGTGGGTGAGCAGATCGCCGACGGCATCGTGCTCAGTGGGCAGGCCACCCTGCGCAAGGGCGAGCAGCGGGCCCGGGTGGCCGAGCTGCTCGAACGGGTGCAGCTGCCGACCGAGTTCGCCCGGCGCTACCCCCACGAGTTCTCGGGCGGTCAGCGTCAGCGGATCGCGATCGCCCGAGCCTTGGCGGCCGAGCCCCGGTTGATCGTCGCCGACGAGGCGATCTCGGCCCTCGACGTGTCGGCCCAGGCGTCGATCGCCAACCTGCTCGCCTCGCTGGTCGCCGAGATGAACATGGGTCTGCTGTTCATCTCCCACGACCTCGGAATCGTGCGCCAGCTCAGCGACCGCATCGCCGTGATGTATCTCGGGCAGGTCGTCGAGACGGGCCCGGCGGCCGACGTGTGGAGCCGGTCAGCCCATCCGTACGGGCAGGCGCTGATCGGGGCCATCCCCTCCGTCGACGGGGGAGGCGGGCTGCCGACCGACCTGCCCGGTGACGTGCCCGACCCCGCCGCGCCGCCGCCCGGTTGCCGTTTTCACCCGCGTTGCCCGAAGGCGTTCGCGCCCTGTTCGACGATCGTGCCCGAGCTCTTGCCCGTGGCTGGAAGCCACCTGGCTGCGTGTCACCTGCACACCCATGCACGCGAAGAATCGGCGTCCACTGATCGAAACCCTGTGGGGGCGAGTTGAACTCACGCACCATATGGCTGACCGGCGCGCGTGTGGTCGATCCGCTCGCCCCGACGACCGAGCCCATCTCGATCGCCTTCGAGAACGGGCGCATCCGCTCCGTCGGGGATGCCGTTCCCGACGGGGTACCCGACGACGACCGGTATGACCTCGGTGGCCGGTTCGTCGCCCCGGGGCTCGTCACCGTGCACACGCACTTCTCGATCGTCTTCCCCTTCAACGACACCGACGAGAACGAAGCACCGGCCCTCACCGCCTTCCGTTCGGCGGGTCGCGCCAGGGAGGCGCTCGAGGCGGGTGTCACGACGGCACGGTGCGTGCACGAGCAGCACGCCATCGACGTGACCCTGCGTGACGCCGACCGGCGAGGCTGGTTCGCCGCCCCCCGCATCCTCGCGGGCGGCCGGGCCCTGTCGGCCCCGGGCGGGCACGGCCAGGGCTCCGGCTCGGTCTACTGCTCCGGGCCGGCACAGTTCGAGGCGGCCGCCCACGTCGAGCTCGAGAACGGCGCCGACCACGTCAAGATCTTCATCACGGGCGGGCTCGCCCACGCCGGCGAGCGCCCTGAGGATCCCGAGATGAGCGAGGCCGAGATGCGAGCCGTGGTGCGCGCTGCGGAGTCCCACGGCACGTACGTGGTGGCTCACGCGGGCCATTACGCGGCCATCCGTCGCGCGGTTGACGCGGGGGTGCGCAGTTTTGAGCACGCTTACGTCGTCGATGAACCCACCGCGCAGGTGCTGGCTCAGCCGGGGCTCTACGTCTCGCCGACCCTGGCTGTGACCCGCTCGCAGGACTGGATGGCGGCGCACGGGTTCGAGGAGCACTCTCGCGAGAACGCGAGACGGGCCTCGGTCGACCACCTGGCTAGTGCTCGGCGGCTGGTCGCCGCCGGGGTCGCGCTGACGAACGGCACCGACATTCCGCCGGGCGACCGAACCGAGGGCACCACCGCTGTGGTGCGCGAGGCCGAGCTGCTCGTGGAGGCGGGCCTGACGGCCACGGAAGCACTGGCGGCCAGCACCACCACACCGGCGCGGATGTGCCGTGTCGACCACGAGACCGGCCGGGTCGCGGCCGGCCTCAGCGCCGACCTCCTCGTGCTCGACGCCGACCCGAGCATCGACATCCGCGCGCTCCGCGGAATCCGGGCCGTGGTGTCGCAGGGCCGAGTGGTGCGTGATGATCTCGGGCTACTGGCGACTCACGACGGAGGAAACCCATGACCGACCCCAGCACGGACAGCACGACCCTCCCGAACATTCTGACCGGCGCGCCTGATACGGCCGGCACCAGCTCGCTCGATGGCGAGGCAGCTCGGGTCTGGGCCGTTCTCACCGACCTGTACGCCGCCTACTTGGAGGGCGACCGCGATCGGCTCGAGGCCCACCTCGCGGCCGGGTGCACCATGTGGGACTCCACCATTCCGACGCTGCGCACCAAGGAGCAGCTTCAGGCCGGTCGGGCGAACGCCGAACCTGCAGAGGTCGATCCTGCGGCCCCCGTCGGAGACGGCCCGGACCGCCCGACCACTGACTACCCGGCGCCCGTCGGCCTCGACGCGTCGCAGCCCGTGGTGGGACTGCTCGGCGTCGACGCGGCCTGGGAGACTCACCTGCTGGCGGCCCGGTTCGACGACGCCTCGCTTGACGAGGTGCTGCGCTGCACGTCGGTGCTGCGCCGCGACGACGGTGGAACGTGGCGCGTCGTGCATCACCACGAGGAGCTTTTCACTGGGCCGGGCCGACCAGCGCCGGTGCGCCAACGCCTCGAGTCATAGCGGGCGGGTCGGCCCTTCCCGCGACCGACCGCCTCTGCGACGTGCGGAAGAGGCCTCGTGGTCAGGCGCCGGCGTCGAACGGGGAAGGGACCCGTGTCAGCATCGGGCTTTGAAGCTGGTGCGCCAGTGTTGCCAGGTGTGCCACGTGACACCGGTGTCGGTGATGGTCGCGGTGAGGCGCTTCTCGTGGACGTACACGTGGTGTCGCCGGCACAACAGGGCGAGGTTGCCCAGGCTGGTGGTGCCGCCCTCGATCCAGTGCTTGACGTGGTGCGCGTCGGTCGACTGAGCGGGGGTGGAGCAGCCCGGGAAGGAGCAGCCGCCGTCTCGGAGCCAGAGGGCGGTGCGCATGGCCCGGGTGACGAGCCGCTCTTCGCGGCCGACATCTAACGGTTGGGAGTCAGAACC
>JBBSTU010000141.1:0-10425 GCA_038235595.1 Actinomycetales bacterium
GCACTGGGCGTAGAACTTGTCGGCCGCCTCGGAGCCCACCGGGAGGTAGGAGACGAGCACGTCGACCTGACGCTCCTTGAGCACCTTGACGATGTCGACGGGCTCGGCGCCGGACTCCTCGATGGTGAGGCGGTAGTACTTGCCGAGGCCGTCGAGGGTGTGGCCGCGCTGCACCTCGACGCCCGAGGTGGGCACGTCGGCGATCTTGATGGTGTTGTTCTCGGATGCGTTGATGGCCTCGGCGAGGTCCTTGCCGACCTTCTTGTCGTCGACGTCGAACGCGGCGACGAACTCCACGTCGCCCACGTGGTACTCGCCGAACTTGACGTGCATCAGGCCGGGCACGGTGGCCGTGGCGTCGGCGTCCTTGTAGAACTCGACTCCCTGCACGAGCGAGCTGGCGCAGTTGCCGACGCCGACGATGGCGACGCGAATGGATCCCATTAGTTCTCCTGGTTGTCTGGGGTGGTGGGCTGGGTCGTGCTGGTGGTGCTGGTCTCTGGGCCGGCGGCATCGAGGTGGTCGGATGCCGCTGGGCTGGGCTGGTCGCCAGAGTCCGGCGGCGGGGGGCCGGGGTCCTGGGCCGCGCGCCGTTCGAGGGTGATCAGCTCTTCGAGCCAGCGCACCTCCCGCTCGGCGCCCTCCTCGCCATGCGCCTGAAGGGCGAGGGTGTAGCCGTCCATCCGCTCCCGGTTGCGGGCCGAGGCCTCGCGCACGTTGGCCAGCCGCTCCTCGAGCCGGGAGCGGCGGCCCTCGAGAATGCGCAGACGCACCTGGGCCTCCGTGCGCGAGAAGAAGGCGAAGCGCACGTCGAAGTCGTCGTCGTCCCACGCGTCGGGGCCGGAAGCGGCGACCAGCGACTGGAAGCGCTCCTTGCCCTCTGCGGTGAGCTCGTAGGTGATGCGGGGCCGCCGGCTGACCGGCGCGCTCATGCCGTCGGGAGAGCCGTCGGTGCTCTCGTGGATGAGCCCGGCGCCGAGCAGCCCGCGCAGGCACGGGTAGAGCGAGCCGTACGACAGCGCCCGGAAGATGCCCAGGGCCGACCCGAGACGCTTGCGCAGCTCGTACCCGTGCAGCGGGGTGTCGTGCAGCAGACCGAGCACCGCGAACTCGAGCAGGGCCGCCCGGCGGGTGGGCGGCCGCCCGGCGCTACGTGCACTCAGAGCACGGTGCGGCATGCGGTCATCCCTTCGGGCTGTGCTGCTGGCGGTCTGCGATCGGGCTGCGGTCGGGCTGCGGTCGGGCGCGTGAACGATTCGGTCGGGCCCTGCAGGTACGAGTAGCCTACCTCCAGATATATCGCCTCGATACATCGCGGGTGGTGGAACGAGGCCGAAGCCTTGTTCGTTTCGGTGTGCACAGGCAGGGCAGTCCATACTTGGGCGCACCCGTTCCCGGCCTGACGAACCGGGCCGAAACCGGCACGGCCCGCGGCCGCACCTGGAGCGGCATCCCGAAATGGCAACCTGGCCGGGCACCTCGAACCGGCAGACGGAAGTGGCAGACCGACATGGTGGAGCAGTGAGTCAGAGCAAGCGCGGGAGCCGTGCTGCCTCGGGCGCCGGAACGGCCAAGGCCAAGCCGAAGCCCAAGCGCACCGGCTGGAGGCGCTGGGTCGTGGGCCTGCTCAAGTGGGGCTCGATCACCGCTGCGGTGCTGTTCGTGGTCGCCGCAGTGGGTGTCTTCGTGGCCTACCAGCGCACCGAGATCCCCGCCCCGAACCAGCTGGCCAACGCCCAGGTCTCGATCGTCTACTACGCCGACGGAAAGACCGAGCTCGACCGCATCGTCTCGGCGAACGCCAACCGTGAGTCGGTGCCGCTCTCGAAGGTGCCGAAGTCGGTTCAGCAGGCTCACCTCGCTGCCGAGGATCGCGGCTTCTACGAGAACAACGGCATCTCGCTGAGCGGCATCCTGCGGGCGGTCAAGACGAGCGTCACGGGCGAGCCCCAGGTGGGTGGGTCGACGATCACCCAGCAGTACGTCAAGAACTACTTCCTGAGCCAGGACCGCACCCTCTCGCGCAAGGCCCGCGAGATCCTGATCTCGGTCAAGATCGACAGCCAGCGCAGCAAGGACCAGATTCTCGAGGACTACCTCAACACGATCTACTACGGCCGCGGTGCCTACGGCATCCAGAGCGCGGCCAAGACCTTCTTCAACAAGGACGTCTCGGCGCTCACCGTGCCCGAGGGCGCCGTGCTGGCCTCGATCATCAACGCGCCCAGCCTCTACGACCCGGCGAACGGGGCTGACGCCAAGCAGCGGCTCGAGAACCGTTTCGCCTACGTGCTCGACGGCATGGTCGACGAAGGCTGGCTGACGGCCTCCGAGCGGGCCACCTACACGGCGCTGCCCACGATCGCGCCGGTTCGCGCCAACCGGTTCTCGGCCGGGCCGAAGGGCTATATCACTGCTGCGGTCAAGAAGGAGCTGACCAAGACGGGCCTCACCGATGCCGAGATCGACCAGGGGGGCCTGCGCATCGTCACCACCATCGACAAGACGTCGCAGGATGCCGCGGTGGCCGCGATGAAGGGCAACCTGCCCCCCCAGGTCACCGGCGGGCTCGTCGCGATGAAGCCGGGCGACGGCGCGGTCGTGGCGATGTACGGCGGAGCCGACTACGCCAAGAACCAGCTCAACACCGCGACGCAGGCGATCCTGCAGGGCGCCTCCAACTTCAAGCCGTTCGCGGTGCTCGCCGCGGTGCGCGACGGCATCTCGATCAAGACCCGCTTCGACGGCAACCAGCCGCAGACGATCGACGGCACCCGCATCGTCAACTACGGCGGTCGCTCGTACGGCTAC
Organism: Actinomycetales bacterium; assembly: GCA_038235595.1. Classification (GTDB taxonomy): domain Bacteria; phylum Actinomycetota; class Actinomycetes; order Actinomycetales; family Dermatophilaceae; genus DSM-29435. The sequence goes on from JBBSTU010000141.1 coordinate 2,812, forward strand.
GTCGACATGACGCGGATGATCGGCCGCTCGATCAACACTGCCTTCGTCAACCTCAACAAGAAGGTCGGCCCGGCCAAGACTCGCCAGGCCGCCATCGACGCCGGCATCCCGGCCAAGACGCCCGGGCTCGACGACTCGCTCACCAACGTGCTGGGCAGCGCCTCACCGCACGTCATCGACATGGCGACGGCCTACTCGACGATCGCCGGCCAGGGCATCAAGGTCACCCCCTACCTGGTCAAGAAGGTCACCTCGACCACCGACGCCGGTTTCGGCTACGAGTCGAAGCCCCAGGCGGTGCGGGCCTTCGACAAGAACGTGACGGCCGACGTGACCAACGCCATGACCTACACCGTCAAACCCGGTGGGTCGGCCACGAAGCTGCAGGCGCTGGGCCGTCCGATCGCCGGTAAGACGGGCACCTCGTCGGCGTCGAAGTCGATCTGGTTCACCGGTTTCGTGCCGCAGCTGACCGTGTCGATCGGGATGTACAAGCCCGACGCGAACGGCAACGCGCTGACCCTCACCGGCGCGGAGGACACCAACCTCACGGGTGGCACGATTCCGGCCGACGTCTTCTACGACTTCATGCAGGTGGCGCTGAAGAACCTGCCGGTCGAGCAGTTCCCCGACGCCGTCGGAGTGGGCGACGAGAAGGTGGCGCCCACCGCCACCTACGTCCCGCCGCCGCCGCAGACCTCCACACCGACCCCGACCAGCACCCCGCCGACCACGACGAAGCCGCCGACCCCGACCACCACGGCGCCGCCGTCGACGACACAGGCCCCGACGACCACGAGGCCGCCGGAGCCGACCACGACACGCCCGACCGCCACCGGCCCGCCCACCACGACACGACGTCCGCGACCGACCAAGACCACCGGTGGGGCGGCGCAGCCGTCGGCGACGAACGGGGGCCGGCCGCGGGTGACGGCCACGGCGGGCGGCGGCTGATGGCCGACCCCGTCGCGGCGGCGGCCTCCGAGGTCATCGGAGGCCCCCGGGGTCGCTACGCGAGCACGCGTCAGCTGCCGTGGGTGAAGGTGGCCGCCGTGCTGTCGCTGCTGACAGCGGTGCCGGTCGGGCTCGGCATCCTGCTGCGGGTGCCCTGCCTGCGCACCGGCTTCACGGGCGACGGGCAGTTCTGGAGCGTCTGCTACTCCGATCTTCCCAACACCTTCCGTACCTCACCGGTCAAGCACGGGTTGTCCGCCTTCCTGCAGGGCGGCGACGGTGCGCCCACCACGGGGCAGCCACCACTCACCGGGCTGTTGCTCACCGCCGTGGCCAGTCTCGTGCCCGGTGATGGTCTGGCCAACGGGCTCAGCACCCAGGTCGCCTGGTACTTCGCCATTTGGTCGGTCGTGCTCACGCTGCTGCTGCTGGGGGTCGTGTGGCTGGTGGCCTCCAGCGCCCGGATGCCGTTCTCGGCCGCCCACGTCGCGCTCTCGCCGGTCGTGGCGCTGGCCGGATTTCTCTCGGCCGACCTGCTCGGGGTGCTGCTGGCCAGCGCCGGAATGTGGGCCTGGGGCCGACGCCGGCCGGCCCTCGCGGGAGTGCTGTTCGGCCTGGCCATCAGCGCTCGCTCGTACCCGGTGCTCATCCTGCTCGCGATCGGCCTGCTCGCCCTGCGGTCTGGCCACCTGCGCGCGTTTGGACACACCGCCGTTCGGGCCTTGGTCACCTTCGGTGTCGTGGTGGCCGGCCTGTGGGTGCTCAACCCGGAGGCCGCTGGCTCGTCATACCAGGCGTGGGCGTCGACCGGAGCGGGCTACGGCTCGCCCTGGTTGCTGCCGCAGCTCGCCGGGCACCCCCTGCCGACCGGGGCGGTCACCGCGCTCGCCGTCGCGGGATGGCTGGTCGCCGTGCTCGTCGGCGCCGTGCTGGCGCTTTCGTCGGCCCGCCGGCCGACCGTGGCCGAGGTGTCGCTGGTCATGGTCGCGCTGGTGCTCGTGACCGGCAAGGCGTTCACGGTGCAGAGCTCGCTGTGGCTCGTGCCGCTCATCGCGTGGTGCGCGCTGCAGTGGCGCGACCATCTCATCTGGGCCGGTGCCGAGGCGCTCAACTTCGTGGCCGTGTGGCTCAACATCGCCGGCATCAACACCCCCGACCGCGGTCTGCCGGCCGCGTGGTACGCCTTCTTCTCCATGCTGCGCGTGGTGGCGGTGCTCTGGCTGGTGACGGTCGTGTGGTTGCGAGCCCGCGACCGTTGGAGCAGTAGGGAGGAGGTCGAGGGCCGCCGAATCGAGGAGGTCGACGACTTGGCCGGACCGATGGGCGGCGCGGAAGACCGCGTCATCGTCCGCTTCAGCTGACCCAGCCGCCGCCCGCCCCCCTCCCAGTCGAGTGGCCACTTCCGTACAGGTCGAGTGGCCCCTCCCCTCCGCTCCAGTGGCCACTTTCGTGCACCTGACGTTCAGGCGGCGTCGACGTTCTCGCCGCGCGCTCGTCGGTGGTCGGGTCTAGCCTGACGGCAGGTTGCGCGGAAAGCGCGCAAAAAGGGAGGAACTCGATGCTTGCTGGTCACCGTGTTCGCAGCCGTGTCGCCGGTGTCACCGCTGCTGTTCTGGCGCTGGGTGTCGTGCCCGTCATTGCTGCACCGGCCGCCTCGGCTGCACCGACCGACCTGTTCATCAGTGAGTACGTCGAGGGGTCGAGCTTCAACAAGGCCCTCGAGATCTACAACGGCACCGGGGCCCCGGTCGACCTGGCCGCTGCCGGCTACGCGGTCCGCCTCTACTTCAACGGTGCATCGACCTCCACCAGCACGATCACCCTCACCGGCACGGTCGCGAACGGCGACGTGTTCGTACTGGCGGCCACGGCGGCCGGCCCGGCAGTGCTCGCTGCCGCCGACCAGACGACGGAGGCGAGTCTCTGGAACGGCGACGACGCCATCGCCCTCGTCAAGACCGGCGCGACCGAGCCGCTCGACGTCATCGGTCAGATCGGCGTCGACCCCGGCACGGAATGGGGCACCGGCCTCACGTCGACCGCCGACAACACGTTGCGCCGCAAGCCCTCCGTGCAGGCAGGAGACACTGACGGCAGTGACGCCTTCGACCCGTCGGCGCAGTGGCTCGGCTATCCGGTCGACACCTTCGACGGGCTCGGCTCGCACACCATCGACAACGTCCCCACGCCGGATGCCGCTCCCACCGTGGCCTCGACGGTCCCCGCCGATGGTGCGGCCGGGGTGGCGCTGACCACGAACCTCACGGCCACCTTCAGTGAGCCGGTCGTCGCGGCTGCTGGCGCCTTCACCCTGGTCTGCACGGTGAGCGGCGCCCATTCCGTGGCGGTCACCGGCGGTCCGTTGGTGTTCACCCTCGACCCGGCCGCCGACCTGGCCCTCGGCGACACCTGCACCCTCACCGTCGCTGCGGCGTCGGTCACCGACGTCGACACCGACGACCCACCCGATGCGATGGCAGCCGATGTCGTGGTTGGCTTCGACACCCTCACCACCGACCCCTGCGCCGCGGCCATCACCTCGATCCCGACCATCCAGGGCAGCGGAGACACCGTGGCCGTCAGCGGGCCGGTCACCACCCGTGGGGTCGTCGTGGGCGACTACGAGGGTCCCTCGCCCGCCCTACGCGGGTTCTACCTGCAAGACGCGGCCGGTGACGGCGACCCCGCGACCTCCGACGGCATCTTCGTCTTCGAGGGCAGCAACGCGGATGCCGTGCAGCTCGGTGACGTCGTCACCGTCACGGGCACGTCTGGCGAGAACCAGGGCCAGTCGCAGATCAGCCTGACGGGTGCGCCGACGGTGTGCGCTACCGGCACCGTCTCGCCGACCGACGTGAGCTTCCCGGTTCCGTCCCCGACCGCGCTGGAGCGCTACGAGGGGATGCTCGTGCGGCTGCCGCAGCCCATGTCGGTCACCGAGCACTTCCAGCTCGGCCGGTTCGGGCAGGTCACCCTGAGCCAGGGAGGTCGCCTCGAGCAGCCCACCAACGTGGTGGCCCCCGGCGCCCCGGCCGCGGCGCTGCAGGCCGAGAACTACCTACGCAAGATCGTCCTCGACGACGCGACCCAGGCGCAGAACCCCGACCCCATCCCGTTCGCCCGGGGAGGCCTGCCGCTGTCGGCCAGCAACACCCTCCGAGGGGGCGACACGGCATCCGGCATCGTCGGCGTGCTGGGCTACACATGGGGCGGCAACGCGGCCAGCCCGAACGCCTACCGCATCCGTCCGGTCGGCGCGCTCGACGGGCAGGTCGACTTCGTGGCCGCGAACGCGCGACCGGTCGACCCGCCGAACGTCGGGGGCGACCTGCGGGTGACGGGCATGAACCTGCTCAACTTCTTCACCACGCTCGACACGTCAGGTAACAACTGCCGGGGTGGGGTGAGCGGTGCCGTGCTCGACTGCCGGGGCGCCAACACGGCCATCGAGCTCGAGCGACAGGTGGCCAAGACGGTCGCCGCCGTGAGCGGCACCGATGCCGACGTCGTGGCCTTCATGGAGATGGAGAACAACGGCTACGGTCCCGACAGCGCAGAACAGGTGCTCGTCGACCGGCTCAACGCGGTCGACGGAGCAGGAACCTGGTCGTTCATCGACGCCGACGCGCGCACCGGCCAGGTCGACGCCCTCGGCAACGACGCGATCAAGGTGGGCATGCTCTACCGCCCGGCAGCCGTGACCCCGGTCGGTTTGACCGCCGCGCTGAACACGCAGGCCTTCGTCGGGGGCGGTGACGCCGACCCGCGCAACCGACCCTCGCTGGCCCAGGCCTTCCGTGACAACGCCACCGGCGGCACGTTCGTCGCGGTGGCGAACCACCTGAAGAGCAAGGGCAGCGCCTGCACCGTGCCCGACGCCGGTGACGGCCAGGCCAACTGCAACGCGGTTCGGGTGAGGGCGGCCCAGCTGTTGGCGAGCTGGCTTGCGACCGACCCGACCACGACCGGCGACCCCGACGTGCTCATCCTCGGCGACCTCAACTCCTACGCGAAGGAAGACCCGATCACCACCCTCGAGGGGGCGGGCTTCACCAACCTCATCGCCGCCCGCAACGGGCGTGAGGCGTACTCCTACGTGTTCGACGGGCAGTGGGGTTACCTCGACCACGCCCTCGGATCGGCCTCGATCAGCTCACAGGTGACCGGGGTTGCCGACTGGCACATCAACTCCGACGAGCCCGCCGTGCTCGACTACAACACCGAGTTCAAGTCGCCCGCGCAGGTGGCGAGCCTCTACGCACCCGATGAGTTCCGCATCTCCGACCACGACCCCGTGGTCGTCGGGTTGTCGCTGACCAACGCGGCCCCGGTCGTCGGAGCGGTGACGGTGCCCGGTAGGCCGGTATCGGTCGGCGTGCCCGTCACGGTCAGCGCGCCCTTCACGGACGCTGACCGGCTCGACACGCACACCGCGGTCGTCGACTGGGGCGACGGCACCACCTCGGCGGGCAGCGTCACCGAGGCGTCTGCTGGGGTGGCCGGCTCGGTCAGTGGGTCGCACACGTACCGGGCGGCAGGGTTCTACGTCGTCACGGTCACCGTGACCGACGGGTTCGGCCACTCCGGCTCGAACACGTCGACCACCACCGGCCCGGTGGTGGTCTACGACCGAAGCGCCGGGCAGGCCACCGGGGCGGGATCGATCGCCTCGCCGAAGGGGGCCTGGGTGTTCAAGCCTGCAGTCTCGGGCAAGGGGCGCCTTGCCTTCGCGGTCGGCTACCGGTCGACCGGCGAGACGCCTTTCGGGGTGTTCGGCTACGTGTTGGGTGGGTCGCCCCGCAACCGGCTCGCCGTCTCAGCGAGTTCCTACGACTACCTGGTGGTCGAGGGCACCACGGCCCGGTTCGCCGGGGCGGCACAGGTCAACGGAGAGGCTGGGTTCCGCTACGAGGTGACGGCCGCTGACGTGCGTCGGGCCGACACGTTCCGGCTCGTCGTTCGGAGCGCGAGCGGCGCTCTGGTCTACGACACTGCGACCCAGAAGGTGAAGGGCGAGGTTGCGATCGTCCCCTGACCGCCGGCCCGTGGCCACTCGACCCGCTGGCCCGGTCGAGAGGCCAGAGCGACCCGGTCGAATGGCCGGCCGGGTCGCGCGAGGGCTCGTGCGGCATCCCGCTGCTTCGCTCGATTTCTGTTGCGATCGCGGGGCCCGGTAGTCTGGCGGCAACACCGCGCGCCGCTACGGCCCTGTGGATGACCCGAGACCCGTGTCGGAGGTGTCTGCCAGGCTGGTGCGCAGTGGAAACGAATGCAACCCTCCTGTCACGGGAGAGACTCGTGACCGTCAAGACCAGAGGAGGTGGGTTAGAAGCATGCGTCAGTACGAACTTATGGTCATCCTCGACCCGGAGACCGAAGAGCGAACCGTTGACAAGACGATGGAGAAGTTCCTCACCGTCGTGAAGAACGATGGCGGCACCGTCGACAACGTCGACATCTGGGGACGTCGTCGCCTGGCTTACGACATCCAGAAGAAGTCCGAGGGCATCTACGTCGTCGTCACCATGACGGCAGAGCCCGCCACCGCCCAAGAGCTCGACCGTCAGCTGAGCCTCAGCGAGTCGGTCATGCGCACGAAGCTGTTGCGTCCCGGCGCCTGAGGCGTCCGTCAGATCCGATCACCCCTGATCACCCCTCTGGACCCAAGGAAGCGATCCAATGGCAGGCGACACCGTCATCACGATCATCGGCAACCTGACCGCCGACCCCGAACTCCGGTTCACTCCCTCGGGGGCCGCGGTCGCGAACTTCACCGTGGCCTCAACTCCGCGGATGTTCGATCGCCAGAGCAACGAGTGGAAAGACGGCGAAACGCTGTTCATGCGCTGCTCGGTGTGGCGTGACGCGGCCGAGAACGTGGCCGAGTCGCTCCAGCGGGGCATGCGGGTGATCGCTTCCGGCCGACTGAAGTCTCGATCGTATGAGACCAAGGAAGGCGAGAAGCGCACTGTCACCGAGATGGACGTCGACGAGGTCGGCCCATCGCTGCGCAGCGCCACCGCCAAGGTCAACAAGACCCAGCGTGGCACTGGCGGCGGCGGTTTCGGCGGTTCCTCCGGTGGCGGCCAAGGCGGCGGCTGGAGCGGCGGCGGACAGGGTGGCCAAGGCGGTCAGGGTGGCCAGCAAGGTGGTCAGCAGGGCGGCGAGGACCCCTGGGCGACCGGCGGTGGCTCTGGTGGTTCAGGCGGCTCCGGTGGCCAGCAGGGCGGAGGCTGGGGAGCCCCGGCCCAGGCCCCCGCTGGCGGCCAGACCGCGCCGTCCGGTGGTCAGGGTGGTCAAGGCGCTGGCTGGGGCGCAGCCCCGAGCTACGACGAGCCTCCGTTCTGATCGAGCACGCCGGGTCAGAACGCGGCATCCGCTGCTCAGCGAGCTGAGCGGCATCCAATCACAGTTGCAGTACCCCATCCCGGGGCGAGAAACCCCGGGCTTTCCCGAAGGAGAGCACCACGATGGCAAAGCCCGTTGTGCGCAAGCCCAAGAAGAAGGCCAACCCGCTGAAGGCGGCGAAGGTCGAGAACATCGACTACAAGGACACTGCGCTGCTGCGCAAGTTCATCTCCGACCGCGGCAAGATCCGCGCGCGTCGCGTGACCGGTGTGTCCACCCAGGAGCAGCGTCTCATCGCCACGGCCGTCAAGA
>JBBSTU010000142.1:0-10320 GCA_038235595.1 Actinomycetales bacterium
GGCACAATCGTCACATGCCCTCGACGCCGCTGCGGACTGATCGCCCCGCTCCGGGTGACCTGGCCGTGCCGGGGCTTCGCGAGCGGAAGAAGGCGAAGACGAGGGCCAGCCTGCGGGCTCACGCCCTGCGCCTCTTCCAGGAGCAGGGTTACGCCGAGACGACGGTCGAACAGATCGCCGCGGCCGCCGACGTCTCTCCGAGCACGTTCTTCCGCTACTTCGCGACCAAGGACGAGACGGTGCTCGACGACCTGGTCGATGCCGACACCTTTCGGATCATGATCGACGCGCCGGCCGAGCTCAGCCCCACCGAGGCGTTGCAGTACGCAGTCAACCGCACCTTCCGGCAGCTGACCGACGACGAGCTCGAGATGGAGCTGACGCGCAACCGCCTCATCCAGTCGGTTCCCGAGCTGCGCAAGGGGATGCTCGCCGAGATCACCCGACCGATCGGGCTGCTCAGCGAGGCCATCGCCATCCGGCTCGGGCGACCGACCGACGACCCTGACATCCGGCTCTACGCCGGCGCCGCCGTGGGCGCCCTGATGGCCCTCACGGCAGGCGCCCAGACCGACCGTCCGCGAGAGACGCTGGCCTCTCTCGGCGAGCTCATCGGCCGCCTTGACCGGGTGCTGCACCTGCCCCCGGGCTGAGCGGGGATCGCCGCACCCTACGACGAAGGGACCTCATCGGCCGGCTCGGCGTCGACCGGTTTGCCGCCGCCGGCCTGGGTTCGCTTGTCCTTGCGTGACTTGCGGGAACGCCGGTCACCGTTGTCGTCTCCTTCGCCGCCCTCCTCGTCCTTGGCCTGGAGTGAGGCCAGCTCGGGCACCAGCTCATGACGCTGGCTGAAGGTGTTCATGATCGCCAGGGCCACGGCGGCCAGCGGGATGCCGATAAGGGCCCCGATCGGGCCGAAGAGGGCAGCGCCGGCGATCACCGAACCGAGAGCGATGGCGGGGTGGACGTCCATCGTCTTGCGGCTGACCTTGGGAGTGAAGACGTAGTTCTCGATCTGCTGGTAGACCGTGGCGAAGAGCACGATCCAGAGGGCGTTGATCGGCTTGCCGATCAGGGCGAAGAGGGCCGGGAGTGCCACCCCGATGTAGGTGCCGACGGTGGGGATGAACTGGCCGACGATGCCCGCGAAGATGCCGAGCGGCAGCCAGAACGGCACGTCGATGAACCAGAAGAACGCGATGTGGAAGACGGCCGAGAGAGACGCGAGCACCAGTTTCGAGATGACGTACCCGCCGGTCTTCTCGACCGAGATCTCCCACACCGTCATGAAGACGCGCTGGTAGCGCTGCGGCAGCCACGACCCGATGGCCTGGCGCAGGCGTGGGCTGTCGGCCGAGAGGTAGAAGGCGAAGACGAGGATGGTGAGGAAGTCGAACAGGAAGGTCACCACGGTTCCGAAGACGCCCACGATGCCGCCGCCATAGCGCCCGAGCAGCTCCCCGATCTTGTCAGGTGTGACCTCGATGCCCTTCTGGATCGTGGCGAGGTCGAACTTGGTGTGGAACGTCTGGTTGACCCAGTCGATGGCCGTGCTGATGGTCTGGGGCAGCTGGTTGCCCAGGTCGGAGAGCTGTGAGAGGAACACCGACCCGAACAGCTCACCAAGACCCGCGAAGAGCACGAGCAGGCCGAGCATCGTCAGGCCGGTGGCCAGGCCCCGCTTGACCCCGTGCCGACTGAGCCAGAGCACGACCGGCTCCATGGCGATCGAGAGCAGCCAGGCCAGCAGCAGCAGGAACAGGAACGAGCTCGTGGCCCCGAAGACCCAGTTGGCGATCCAGAGCAGCACCACCCCCACGAGGAAGATGAACGCGGTTCGTCGGGCATTGGCCGACGTGATCGCAATCCACTGGGGATGGGTCTGGCTCACGGGGGTCCGGCTGCCCCGGCTGCGCGGTTCGTCGGCACTGACGGCGCCCGACGCCTTCTGCTGGTCTTGGGTCACGACTGTGAGCCTAGGGCGTCGTGTCTTCAGTTCTCGCGACGCGCGCGGGCTGCCGCCACCCGTTCAGCGCGCTCGCGCTCAAGGCGGAGCTTGGGGTCGTTGCTCTCCCCGAGCTGGGCCGGGCCGAAGATGGTCAACCCGATCATCCTCAGGCGATAAGTGATGCGGTAGCCCAGCGTCAGGCCCGAACTGCCGAATCCTCGTGCCACCGTGGAACCTCCTGGTGTCATCGCCCAACCGGCTACGACTCGTGGTCGCAGACTACCCGGCTGAGCGTCGGGTCCACTCCGGGTCGACCATCGACGGACGCGCGGGATCGCCACCCACCGCCGCTCCGTCGTGGTCGGGGTCGAAGGCGGGCAGCGATCGCACGAGCGCCTCGCGCAGGGGTAGCAGCACAGGCGAGCCGAGAGCGGCGGAGCCAGGCGAGCCGGCCACCATGTCGTGCTGGAGGCTGGCCATCAGCGACTCGACGGTAGCGGTCGAGACGTCGGTCAGCTGCCCGGCGAGCCAGCCGGTGAGGTCGGCCGGCAACCCTGGCACCGTGACCTGAACCCTGGTGAGCCGAGCGACGGCAGCGTACAGCCGGAGCAGCTGGGCGTAGGTGACACGGTCAGGCCCCGCGATGTCGAGATGGCCAACCACGTCGGGTCGCTCGACGGCCTCAGCGAGGAAGTGAACGGCATCCGCGATGGCGATCGGCTGCACGACGGTGTCACGCATCCACGTCGGCAGCGCCTGCACGAGCGGGATACGGTGCGAGATCTGACGGATGATCTCGAAGCTCGTCGAGGCCGCACCCACGACCACGGCAGCGCGGAGCGAGAGGCACGACGCGCTGGATTCGGCCAGGATCTGCTCCACCTCGAGCCGTGACTCGAGGTGCTCGGAGAGTCCCGCCTCGGGACCGTCGGGGATGATGCCGGAGAGGTAGACCACCCGGGCGACGCCGGCACGGTCTACCGCTGCGCGGACGTTCTCGGCCGCTTCCCGGTCGGTCTGGCTGAAGTCGGTGTCACTCATGCCGTGGATGAGGTAGACGACGGCGTCGACGTCGCGAACGGTGGCCACCGCCTGATGGGGGTCGAGCACGTTCATCCGGCGCCATTGCACGTCGTGTGCCCACGGGGTGGCCCGGGGCGACTCGCTCGTGTGCGTGCCGACGACCGCATGCCCTCGACGGAGCAGCTCGGGCACGAGTCGCGAGCCCACGTAGCCGGTGGCCCCAGTGACGAGCACCTTCACGTGACCTCCTTCGGGCGAGAGCTGCTCAGAGTGAGACCTGCTCAGAGTGAGAGCTGCTATGAGTGAGAGCTGTTAGGAGGATTGTGCGCCATGCCTGCAGTCAGGGATCGGGCGGTCCCGCACGAGGCATACGCGGGCACCCCGCGGCCGGTTGTGGCCGCGGGGTGCCTGAACATGCTCACTCGGCGGTCCACTCGCGAACCGGGGCAGCCGAGCGTCAGGTGGTGCGTCAGTCGGCGAAGACCTCGCGAAGACTCGCCTCCTGCTCGTTGCTGAGGTTGGTCGTCACCAGCTCGGCGTTGGCGCCTGCGAAGGCTTCGGCCACCCGGTCCTGCACGGCATCCGAGGTCATCACGAACAGGGCCGACGTTCCGGGGGTCACCTTCTCGCGAACCTCCTTGATGAACTGGTCGCTGATTCCCACGTCGGTGAGCGACCCCGCCAAGGCCCCCATGGCGGCGCCCACGGCCATTCCGAGCAGCGGCACGAAGAAGAGCAGCCCGAACAGCAGGCCCCAGAAGCTTCCGCCGAGAGCACCCCTGCCCGTCATGTCGCTGGCCTGCCGGGTTCTCGGCTTCTTCTTGCCCTCCGGCCAGCTCACGATGGCGGCGTCGTAGACCTTGATGAGCTGCTGCTTCGACAGGTCGGCCAGGGTCAGCTGCGCTGCCTCCGCCCCGTCGGCGCTGTCGAACTTCCAAACGGTCAGGGTTCCCATTCGTCCTCCATGCTGTGCGATCAGTAATGACCTGACGGTAGGTAGGGCCTTCACGGGATGCCTCACCCGACCCGGGTGAACCCTCCAGCGGCGTCGCCGCTCACCCTGTCGGGGTGAGTCGCGGTGCGACGCCGGGGCAAGAGGATGCTGCTGTGAGCTCGCCCATCAACCCCATCCTGGCCTTCACCATCGTCATGCTGGTGTGGACCATCAGCGACTTCGTGGCGAAGAAGACCAAGTCGCTGCTGTCGTCCCTCTTCGTGGCCTCGATCATCTTCCTGATCGGGTTCCTCACCGGCTTCTTCCCCGAAGACCTCCTCGCCAGCTCGAGCCTGCTCGGTCTGGCTGGGGTCGTGGTCGGCTTCATCATCGTGCACCTGGGCACGATGATCAGCCTTGACGACTTCAAGGCGCAGTGGAAGACCTTTCTCATCGGGGTGTCCACGGTCGTCGGTATCGGCCTGGCCCTGTTGGTGGCCGGGTTCCTCTTCGGCCCGAAGATCAGTGGCAGTACCGCCGACGGCTTCGCCCAGCGAATCGACTTCGTCGTGGCGGGCACGGGAGCGCTCAGTGGCGGCACCATCTCGGTGCTCATCGTGCAGGAGGCGGCTCTCGGCGTCGGCCTCACCAGCATCGCGATCTTCCCCGTGCTCATCGCTTCCCTTCAGGGGCTGATCGGGTTCCCGATCACCTCGCTGCTGCTGCGGCGAGAGGCCGCTCGCCTCAAGGGTGAGTACCGCGCCGGCAACCTCGCGCCCGTGGAGGTGAACGAGACGGCGGATGCCGCCCCGAAGTCGAAGCTGCCGGCCGCGCTGCTCACGACGCCCGGAACCCTGTTCTGCCTCGGGATCGTGGTGCTGGTGAGCCTCGGCATCAACAACCTGACCAACGGGGTGCTCAACACCTTCGTCGTGGCGCTGCTCTTCGGCATCGGGCTGCGCACGGCCGGCATCTTCAAGCCGGGGGCGCTCGCGGGAATCGACGCCTACGGGCTGATGATGCTCGCCATCATGATCCTCGTGTTCGCGCCGCTGGCCACCGTCAAGCCCGCCGACGTGGCTGCGCTGGCGCTGCCGCTGCTGCTCGTGTTCGTCTTCGGGGTGGCGGGCATCGCCATCTTCTCCGCGCTCGTCGGCAAGCTGCTGGGCTACAGCATCCCGATGTCGGTCTCGATCGGGCTGACCTCGCTCTTCGGCTTCCCGGGCACCATGATCCTGTCGCAGGAGGCGGCCAAGGGCGCCGGCGAGTCGCCCGAGGAGGTTGCCGCCATCGAGCACGAGATCCTGCCCAAGATGATCATCGCCGGCTTCGCCACGGTGACGATCACCTCTGTCGTCATCACCAGCATCATCGCCGGACGCATCGGCACCGGCTGAGCCCAGTCGGGCTGAGCAGAGCAGCTCGACCCGTTGGTCAGGGTCGGCCGCTCGCCCACCCGGTTCTGTCGGGTGGGCCCACCCACAGACGGGAACGCAGGCATGTGGAACGTCGACATCCCACCAAAGCCGAGCTGCGGGCGCTGGCCCTGGTGCGAGAAGACGCCGTCGTCTCGATCTACCTGCCCACGACGCCGGTGACCCATGTCCACCCACGACACCCACGACGCCCAGGCCGACCTCGTCGAGGATGACGGCTTCTGGGAGCACCAGGCCGCCGGCCCGGCCGTGTTCGTCACGCCCCACCACGCTGACCGTGTTCCGGCTACCGCAGTCGGTCACGTCGCCAGTCCGCGACCAAGACCGGGCCCGCCCAGTTCTGGGGTCGAGCCGCCAGGAGGCGGTCACCCTGGGTGACGAGGCCGGTCAGCCGTTGACCGTGATCCTGCGCCACCCGCTCTGAACTGACGCCTTCCGCCCCTGATGGGCCCAGCGCAACGAAAGGGGTGAACATGACCGGCCCGTCCCGGTCGACTCGCACGACGCGAAGAGTCGCGCAGGCGGTTCGTCCGGTCCTGACGAGCGCGGGCGTAGCCCTCTTCCTGATGCTCGAGCTGGGCCTGGCGCCGACACAGGCGATGGCGTCCGCCGTGTTCGGGTCGGGGGCGCCCGGATCTGCCACGATCGTGCACCATCGGGCCGACGCCACCACAGCGCCGACCCCAGCGTCGGGTGGGGGCAAGGCGGACGCCACTCCGAGTGAAACCGTGGAGACCGACCCGGGTCAGACGAAGCGTCCCGAACCGGACGGCCACCGACCCTGGTCAGCTTCATGCCGGCTTTCTGGCTGCTGGTTCCGGGAGCCCTCGGTCTCGTCGGCGTGACGACGATCCTCGACGGCGACACCTACGGGCTTCGTACCCTGACCACGACGACCACGACGATGGTGGCGATCGCCCTGGGCGTGCTCGTCGGTCTCGCGTTCTCGCGTACCGGCCGAACCATCAGATCGCTTAGGCGGATCCTTCGGCAGGCCACCGATGGCACCTGTCGCGCGGTGGCGAGAACCGGCTGACCACCGCTGCCCCGTGGGGGGTCAACGGATGATGAAGACCGCCGCCACCACGAGCCCCACGACGACGAGGGCGCCGATCACGCCCAGCCCGACGTAGAGCCCGATCTTCTGCTCGCGGCCCATCGCCTCCGACCAGCCGGCCTGCTTGGCCGCCGACCGAATCAGGTCGCGACCTTCGCCCGCGTTGAAGGTGTAGTCGACTACTTTGCCCACGTCGCCGGTCTCAGCGTCGATCCCGAGCTCTTGATGCGACGAGAGCTCGTAGACCCGGCCCTTCTGCACGCTCTTCTCTGCGCGCAGAGTCGGTGCGGACCCGAGCCCGGCGTTCCACTCGACGGTGTTCGCCACGTCGGTGATGGTCATGCGCTGTTGCGCCTCGTCGAGACGCACCTGGTAGGTGAAGACCCGGTCGATGTGGTTGACGCGAAGCAGGGTGTACCAGGTCGCGTCCACCACATCGACCGTCAGGTCAAAACCGTAGGGCTGGTCGGTGACCGTGTAGGGCGAGCCTTCCGTCGCCATCCGCACCTGCGCCACAAGCTCTGCTGATGAGGTCATGTCTGCTCCCTGAGTTTCGTTCGCCTGTTCGTCTGGCTGCTTGTCCGTGCTGCGTTCGGTGAGCGAGCCTAGTCGTTTGGTGTCGTCGACCGATGGCGTCGGCCCCGTGGTGGATGCCGTGACGCCTACCCGGGCCCTGCCACGGCAGCGCGCCCACGACCGCCCGCCATCGAGCCGGGGAGGGGAGGATGGGGTTTGTGCCCCCCACTGCGCAGCCCCGTGTCGTGGAGATCGCCTGCGACGAGTCGGGCTCGGAAGGGGAGAAGCTCGTCGGCGGTAGCACCGACGTCTTCGCGCACGCCAGCGTCGTGCTCGACCGGGCCACCGCCCTGGCCTGCATCGAACGGGTGCGAGTCGACGCCCGGTCACCGGCCAATGAGATCAAGGCGAGTGTCATCCTGCGCCGACAGAACCGCCGGGTGCTCGAGTGGCTGCTCGACCCGGCCGGGCCGCTGGCGGGACGGGCCCACGTGCACCTCACCGAGAAGGCCTTCCACCTCACGGTCATGCTCGTCGGGCAACTGGCTCAGACGGGCCACCGTCGGCACACGGCACCGGCGACGGTCGCCGAGGGGCTGCACCGGGATGCCGCTCGGGTCGTGGGTGACCAACGCTGGGGCGCGGTGCTGGCCGGCTTCAACGACTCCATCCGAGCCCTTCCCCGATCCGGTCGGTCGGTCGTGCTCGACCCGTTGGTCCCTGCCCTCGCGGCCGCCGTGGGCTACTGGGGCGCCGACGGGAGCCCGGTCAGTGTCGTGCACGACGTGCAGGCGACCCTGACGCCCGACCGCATCCGGCACCTGAGGGTGCTGGTCGGCCCCGAGGCCGCAGAGCGGGTGACCGTGCGCTTCGTCGACTCGGTCGACGACCCACGGGTGCAGATCGCCGACTTCGTGGCCGGCGCCGCCCGCCGGATCGCCTCGGAGGCCATGGCGGGTCGCGCCGACGCCGGTCTGACCCGACTGTTGCGGCCCTACGTCGACCGCACCTCGGTCTGGAGTGAGGGCGCCACCCGACGGCTGCTGGTTCCCCATGGCGAGGGCTGAGCGGATGCAGTTGCGCGGGATGCAGTGGCGCGGGAACCTGCGGCGCCGGAGCAGTAAGGGCCCGGCGCCGCAGCATCTCAGCGCAGAGGCAGGCGGCTGATCCAGTACGCGGCGGTGTCGGGGGTGGGGGTACCAAAGCGGGCGTTCACCGCGTAGAGATGACGACCGATGACCGTGGCCGTCGACGGCACATCGAGGCCGGGGTCGCTCAGGTCGCCGATCCAGGCTGCGGTCCAGCAGCCCCGTGAGTGGCGCAGGCGCACCGCGGCCACCGCCGACCCACCGGTGCCCCGCACGTTGTAGAGCACCGAACCGGAGCGCTCGAGACCGTCGCCGGAGACGATGCCGGGGCCGCCCGTCACGGGGATCGTGCGGGCGGCACCGGTGTGCCGGTTGACCTGCCACAGCCCGCCGACCCGACTGTTGTTGAGCACGAGCGAGTGGTCGGGAAGCTCACGAATACCGTTGGCGTTGATGGCTGTTCCATCGCCAGCCGGCCAGCTGCCGCGCAACGGCAGCACCACGAGGTCGCCTCGGGTGGGGTAGCCACGGCGACCGATCGGCACGGCCACGAGCCGGTCGACGTTGGAGTCGGTGACCCAGACACGGTTCCGCGTCACGACGAGGTCGTTGAGGAACACGCCACCCGGGATGACGGTGTCGCTGACCACCTTGCCGTTGCTGCCGTTGACGGCCCACACGTGGGCTACGTCGCCGACGTTGCCCACGGCCCACACGAAGCCGGTGCGATCGTCGTGGAAGAGTCCCCGCAAGCTACGGCCCACGGCGCCCGGCAGCAGGGTGCGCTGAGCGCCGGTACGAACATCGCCCTTGACGATGCGGCCGTCGGCGAGCGAGCCGACGAAGTAGGTGCCGCCCGAGCCAGAGGTGATGCCCTCCGGCCGGAGGCCGTTCGGCAGCGGGATACGGGCGGAAGCGGCGGGCGACGCAGTTGCGGCGTCAGCCGTGCTGGCGGTGGCGGCGGTCAGGGCCGCGACGGCACCACCCGCGACGGAACCGAGCACGAGCCGTCGGGTTGGCGTGGTGAGCATGGGCGCACGATCGTGCACCGGGGCGTGAGTGTCCATCACCCATCCTGCGCACACGAGGTGCCTCCCGTCGACCGCCGCACCTCGTGCCGACGGCCGGATACCGCTGAGGCGGCTCAGCGGCATCCGGTGAGTTCGTCTGCAGTACAGACTGTTTACTCAGACGGTCAGCGGAAAAGGTCGAGCTTGCCGAACTTGTCGGCGAGCAGGTAGTAGACCGTCACCCGGTTCTTGGTGCGGTCGTCCTTGAGCGTCTCCTTGACCTCGGCCAGCGCGGCATCGAGCTCGGCGTCAGAGCTGGTCAGGGCGAGCTTCTTCTTGAGGAAGCCGGCCTTGACGCGGTCGGTCTCCGTGCTGTCGCTGAACGAGACCAGCGACGAGTCGCGCTTCTGCAGGGCGATGCCGCAGTGGCGCACGATCCCCTTGATCGCTGCGTCATCAGCGTCGGGAACATACTTCTTGACGTCTGCTGCCCAGTCTTCTGCCATCTGCCTGCCTCCTGTTGGTCGATCAGGTCAGGAGTGACGCCAGCCCCCTTCGAGGCACCTGCACAGGTTGAGACCCCCCCGGTGTCCGCCGCCCACCGAGCCCAGCGGCAAGCGGGCGGTCGCGACGAGGGTGGGATGTCCCAGCCGACCCGGTGGCGGCTTCGTGCGAAGGGACGAAGGACAGGTCGGCGTCGCCTTCGATGCAGGCCGTGCCGGGGCTGCCCTGGGGCCGGCGGTTCGTGCTTGCTCGGTCTGCCGCCCTGGCCACCTCCGCGTTCGGGCCACCATCAACTGCCCCCTCCCAGTCGAGCGGCCACTTTCGTACCGGTCGAGGGGCCAGTTCGGTTGTGGACAAACCGGTTTCGTGGGTGGGGCAGTGTCGGTGGTGGCCTCTAGGGTTTGAGTCATGGACACGAATGGTTCGCTTCTCGAGAGGCTCCGGCGGCAGCTGGCCGATCTTGAGTCGGGCCAGCGCCGCAGTGGTGGAACCGCGACGGCCGGGTTCTGGTCGACCCCCATCGCGGATGCCGCTGAGCCGGCTCCGACGGGCCCGCGCGGGTCGGCTCGAGAGGGAACTAGGGCGGGTTTGCCCCGCCCGGACGGGCCCGCCCTGGGCGGGCCTGGCACGGGCGAACACGTTCCGGCGCGGGAGTTCCCGGCGCCGTTGACGATCCACTGGGCGAACTGGTCCAGCGTGAGCGGCGCGTACGCGTCAGGGTTCGCGTTCGCGGCCGCGAGCCTGGACCGGCCTGGAATGGAACCGGCCCGGATGAGCGAGACCGACCTGCTCGAGTCGGTCACC
>JBBSTU010000143.1:0-10254 GCA_038235595.1 Actinomycetales bacterium
GCCGGCGGAGGCGATGATGCCGCCGAAGAGGTAGAGCCAGAACGCGAACATGTTCAGGCGCGGGAACGCGACGTCGGGCGCGCCGATCTGCAACGGCATCAGGGCGTTGGTGAAGGCCGCGACCAACGGGGTCGCGAAGAGCAGCAGCATGATCGTGCCGTGCATCGTGAACAGCTGGTTGTACTGCTCGGGGTTGTCGACGATCTGCAGCCCCGGCTCCCACAGCTCGGCCCGGATCAGCAGGGCCAGGATGCCGCCCAGGATGAACCACACGAAGGAGGTGATGAAGTAGAGGTTGCCGATCACCTTGTGGTCGGTCGTGGTGACCCACTTGACGAACGTCTGTCCCTTTGACAGCCGCCGGGTAGGCGCTGCAGCTGCCGTCTTGGCGTCAGCCTGACGCCCCATCGTCGAGGTCGGGTTAGCGGTGGCGGTACTCATCAGTTGCCCCCTGTTCGGGCCGGTGCGGGAATCTTGTTGGCGTCTGCGGGCACCATCTTCTCGCGGCTCACGTCGACCGGGATCAACCCGGTCTGCCCGATGTCGGCCAGACGCTTCATCTCGGCGTCGTACTCGGCCTGCGGCACGATGTGCACCATGAAGAGCATCTGCGAGTGGTAGGCGCCGCAGAGCTCGGCGCACTTGCCCTGGAAGACACCGGTCTGGGTGGGCACGATCTGCAAGATGTTCGTCTTGCCGGGCAGCATGTCGAGCTTCGTCATGAACGAGGGCACCCAGAAGCTGTGGATGACATCACGAGCGTTGAGCACGAACTCGACCCGCTTGTTGACGGGCAGGTAGAGCGTCGGCATCTTGGCGCGGGCATCAGGCAGGCTCGGGTCGACGTGCACCCCCGACTCGTGGACGTTCGAGTCGATGTAGTTGAAGTCCCAGCTCCACTGCTTGGCCACGACGCTGATGGTCACGTCGGGCTTCTTGCTCGTGTCGGTGAGGGCGGCCTCGTCGCGTGCCGTGTAGTAGAAGAAGACGGCCACCATGAAGACCGGGACGATCGTGTAGAGCATCTCGACGGGCACGTTGTAGCGCAGCTGCACGGGGAGGGTCTCATCGCCCTTGCGCTTGCGGAAACGGATGGCCGCGTAGAGCATCAGGCCCCACGTGATGGCGCCCACGGCGAGCACGGCGATCCAGCTGCCGATCCACAGGTCGGTGACGCGCTTGCCGCTGTCGGAGATGGTGTCGGGCAGGAACCCGTTGGACAGCTTGCCCTGGCAGCCGCCCAAGGCGAGCGTCACGACGGTGACCAGTGCTGCGATGAGCAGCCCTCGTCGTCGTCGTGGGGGCCGATGACCATCGGCCCTTGCCGAGGTCGCGCGATTCACCACGGGCGTGGCCGCTGCGGTGTCGTCGTGCTCAGGCACCAGGTGCACCTTTCGTTCCGTTCACGGGCGGTCGACGAGCCCCTGGGAGGGTCAACGCGTCCGTCTCTTCGACTCTTGACAGGCACATCGTGCCCACGCCACAGACACTACCGTCCCGGGCCCGGTCCTGTCGTTGCGGGTGGGGCTAGCGTGGCGGCGTGGTGAGTCACGATCAGGGCACGAACCCTGTACCGATGCGCAGGATGCTCGACGCGGCGTCCGGACCGCTCCATCCCCTGGCCCGCGAGACCCTGCTCGCCGCCGTCGACGCCGGGTGGGCCGACCCGGCGAGGCTCTACGCCGAGGGACGAGCGGCCCGGTCCCTGCTCGACCGGGCCCGCGAGGTCATCGCCGACGGGCTGGGCGTGCGACCCGGTGAGGTGAGCCTGCTGCCGAGCGGCCCCACAGCTTTGTCCCGGGCGGTCGACGGCGTGCTGCACGCAGCGCGCCGTCGCGGCGCCGGCACCGTGGCCTCCGCGGTCGAGCACTCGGCCGTGCTCATCGAGGGCCGAGCCCGAGCCTCGATGAGCACTGCGGCGTCGGCTCCGCTCGCCGAGGTTCCCGTCGACTCGGTCGGGCGTGTCGACCTCGCGGCCTGGGGCGAGGCCCTCGCTCGGCCCGGCATGGTGGTGGCCGCCCTGCAGAGCGCCAACGGCGAGGTCGGCACTCGCCAGCCGCTGGCCGCTGCGAAGCAGCTCTGTGCGCCCAGCGGCATCCCACTCGTGGTCGACGCGATGGCCTCCCTCGGTCGCGACGACGTGCCCACCGACTTCGATGTTCTCGTCGGCGACGGCCGCTCGTGGGGCGGCCCCCCGCTCGGGGTTCTCGTGGTGCGTGAGGGCGTGCGCTGGCACTGGCCCGGGGCTCGGGCCGACATCGAGCACGGACGCCATGACGTGACGCCGTGGGTGCCCCTCGCGCTGGCGGCAGCGGAGGCCTGGCAGCAGACCCAGGCGGGCCGCGCGAAGGAGGCCGAGTCGGCCCGCGAGCTGGTGGCGCGGGTCAGGGTGGCCGCGGCGCTCGTGCCCGACACCGAGGTCGTCGGCGATGCCGTCGACCGGCTCCCCCACGTCGTGACCTTCTCGAGCCTCTACGTCGACGGCGAGGCCCTCGTCGACGCCTTCGACCGAGCCGGCTTCGCCGTGGCCAGTGGCTCGGCCTGCACGTCGAGCACGCTCGAGCCGAGCCATGTGCTCGCAGCCATGGGGGTGCTGACACACGGCAACGTGCGGCTCGTCCTGCCGCTGGAGGCGGTCCGGCCGAACCGTGCCGACGACGTGGCGGCCTTCACCCTGGCCCTGGCCCCCACCGTTCGCGCGGTCAGGTCGAGGGCGGGGGTGGACGGGTTGTGAGCGGGCCCACCGAACCCGACGGACCCACCGAACCCGACGGACCCACCGACCCCGTCTGCCCGCACGCCGATGCCCAAGCCGATACCCGCGACACACCCGGCGAGGAGGCCGTCGTCGATGCCCGCGGCCTGCGTTGCCCCCTGCCGGTGATCCGCCTCGCCCGCCTGGTCAGCGACCACCCCGGTGTGGCCGAGGTGATCGTGCTGGCGACCGACCCGGCCGCCGCGCACGACATCCCGGCCTGGTGTCGCATGCGCGGACATCGCTACCTTGGCGCGCAGGACGGCGACGGCCATACGGCCCACCGGGTGGGGATCACGCCCAACCGGCCGGCAACGGAGCCGTGAGCGCGACGCGGAGCAGCTCGAGGTAGTCGCGTCTCGGCACCTCGCGCACACCCAGGGTGGCGAGATGGTCGGTGCGCCACTGCACGTCGATGACCCGCCGGGCGTCGCCATCGGCGGCGAGCAGCTCGTGCAGCCCGAGGAGGGCGGCCTTGGAGGCGTCCCGCTCGCGATGGAACATCGACTCGCCGGCGAAGAGGCCACCGATGGCCACCCCGTAGAGGCCACCGACGAGCCGGCCCTCGCGCCACACCTCGACCGAGTGGGCCCAGCCGGCCCGGTGCAGCGCCGTGTAGGCCTCCGCTATGACGGGCGTGATCCAGCGACCCTCACGGTCGGGGTCACCGCACGCCCGGACGACCTCCGCGAAGGCCGTGTCGACGCGCACCTGAAAGTGGGCTGCCGACTTGCGCAGGGAACGGCTGACCTTGAGCTCACCCAGACGCAGGATGCCGCGCGGGTCAGGGGACCACCAGCCGATCGGCTCGCCGCCGTGTTCACCGATGCCCATGGGGAAGACCCCGGTGGAGTAGGCCTCGAAGAGCGTGGGCAGCGAAAGGTCGGCACCGACGCCGATGAGGTCTTCACCGTCGGGAACCTGGTCGAGGGCGAAGTCCCACGGGGTGGGTTCGGGTGGGGTCGGCACTGGCCTTGTCTCGAGCTGGTTCCGGTCAGGTGTCGAGGTCGGTGCTCAGGGTCGCTGACAGGTGATGTGGCTACCGATCTCGGCCGCCGACTCTTCGCCGTAGGCCTCGGCCAGCCGCTCGAGAAAACGCGCCTTGCCGAGCACGTACTCCTGGGTACCGACCGTCTCGATGACGTAGGTGGCCAGCATCGACCCCAGCTCGGCACAGTGCCGCAGCGAGAGGTCGGCGGCCAGGCCGGTGAGGAAGCCCGCCCGGAACGCGTCACCGACGCCGGTCGGGTCGGCGCGACGGACCTCACGGGCCACGGGTACCGAGATCGTCTCCTCTCCCCGCCGGTCGATGGTCGCGCCGTCGGCCCCGCGGGTGATGACGCGGGTGCCCACCCGGCGCAGAATCTCGTCGTGGCTCCAGCCGGTTTTCTGCTCGGTGAGGTGGGCTTCATACTCGTTCGTGAAGAGGAACTCGGCGCCGTCGACCAGGCCCTGGATGGTCGGCCCGTCGGCGAAGGCGAGCTGCTGCGACGGGTCGGCGATGAACCGGATGCCGCGCGCCCGGCACTCCTGGGTGTGGCGCGTCATCGCCTCCGGGTCGTCGGCGCCCACCAGCACGAGGTCGAGACCGCCCACCCGCGCTGCCACCGGGCCCAGCTCGATGTCGCGGGCCTCGCTCATGGCGCCGGCGTAGAAGGTGGCGATCTGCGCCATGTCGCTGTCGGTGGTGCAGATGAAGCGCGCCGTGTGCTGTGACTCGGAGTAGTGGACCGACTCGCAGTCGACGCCGTGCCGTTCCAGCCACGACCGGTAGTCGGCGAAGTCACCACCGACAGCTCCGATCAGGATGGGCCGCTGCCCCAGGCCGGCCATGCCGAAGGCGATGTTCGCCGCCACTCCCCCGCGGCGCACCTGGAGATCGCCGGCCAGGAACGAAAGTGAGATCTTGTCGAGCTGTTCGACCACGAGCGAGTCGCGGAACAGCCCGTCGAAGGTCATCAGGTGGTCGGTGGCAATGGATCCAGCAATGGCGATCTGCACACCCGAAACCTAGCGCGTCGAGCGGCCGGGTACGCCGAAGGGCCCGACCGTCTGCCGGTCGGGCCCTTCGAACGTACCGGGCTGAGCCCGGTCTTGAGGTCGCTCAGCCGAACGAGTCACCGCAGGCGCAGCTGCTGCCGGCGTTCGGGTTGTCGATGGTGAAGCCCTGCTTCTCGATGGTGTCGGCGAAGTCGATCGTCGCGCCCTCGAGGTAGGGCGAGCTCATGCGGTCGACGACGACCCCGACTCCGTCGTAGTCGCGCACGAGGTCGCCGTCGAGCGTGCGCTCGTCGAAGTAGAGCTGGTAGATCAGGCCTGAGCAGCCGCCGGGCTGAACGCCCACGCGCAGCTTGAGGTCGTCGCGACCCTCCTGCTCGAGCAGGCTCTTGACCTTGGTGGCGGCGACGTCGGTCAGCACGACGCCGTGCGCTGGGGCTTCGGCGCCCGTCTCTGAGGCCTCAACGGCTTCAGCCGCTGAAACGTTCGTCTCGACAGTCATGTGGTGGTCCTTCGCGTCGTTGACGGCGTGATGCTGTGGTGCCTTGGTCACAAGGGGGAACTCACGTCGTGCCGGATCTGTTCCCGACACCTCCTAGGGTACGTCGCCCGCGCGGCAGTGCCCACACCCTGACCGCGTGGCGGGCGAAACCCACCGCTGCCCGGTCGAGTCGACCTGCACTGGGTAGAGTCGACAACGGCCACAGAGGATGCCGTGCGCTCAGGTCGGCAGCGCCGATCAGGATCGGTGCGGCGACCAGGTGCGGGCCACCCGCGCGGCCCGAGCCGTCAGCGTTCCGGCCGGGTCGGCCAGCATCGCGTCGACCTGGCTGCGACGCTCGACCACGGCGTAGACCCCCGAGATGCCGCCGGCCATCGCCTCGCGGCGCCCCACGAGCGCCCGCCCGGAGATGACCACGGTCGGCACCCCGACCTGCCCGGCTGCGGCAGCCACCTGCATGACCGGACCGTGCAGCGACTCCCAGTCGAAGCTGGCCTCCCCTGTGACGACGAGATCGGCCGCGGCGAGCAGGGTGTCGAACCGGGCGGCATCCAGCACGGCCCGAACGCCCCCCGTGCGTCGTGCGCCGAGAAGTCGCAGGGCATAGCCGAGGCCCCCTGCGGCCCCGGCCCCTGGCTCTCGCTCGGGCCGCAGCAGCGCCCCGCTCAGCAGGTCTTTGGCCGGGGGCTGCACGCGGGAGACGAGGCTGGCGAAGTGCCCGATGGCGTTCTCGAGGCGCTGCGCCTCCTGCTCTGACGCACCCTTGGCGACGCCGTTCATGGCGCTCATGCCCTTGAGACCGAGCAAGGGAGCCTCCGTGTCGGTCGCCGCGACCAGGTCGATCCCCGTGAACCGTTGGCGAACCGCCTCCAGACCGCCGAGGTCGTCTCCACGTGCGTCGAGCAGGGCCAGCCCGCCGCACCCGAGTCGGCTGCGGTGGCCGACGCCCAGGGCAGTCAGCAGGCCGGCGCCGGCATCGTTGGTGCCGGAACCGCCCAGGCCGACGACGATGCGCGTCGCACCGAGGTCGACTGCGGCCGACAGCAGTGCCCCCATCCCGAAGCTGGTCGTGTGGGTGGGGTCGCGTTCGTCGGAAGCGAGCAGGTGCAGGCCTACGGCCTGGGCCGACTCGACGTAGGCGGTGCGGCGCCCGGCGACATCCACGAGCAGGATCGTGGCGGGTACCGACCGGCCGAGCGGGTCGGTCGTGACGCAGGCGTGCAGCCGTCCGCCGGTGGTGGCCGCCACGACGTCGACGAACCCGGGCCCGCCGTCGGAGATCGGCACGGCCGCCAGCACGTCGTGAGGGGCTGCCTGCGACCAGCCCTGCGCCATCGCCGCAGCCGCCTGACCTGCAGTGAGCGAGCCGGAGAAGGCGCTGGGGACGATGAGCACGTGCACGGCGGCATCCTCCCACCTCCCGGTGCCAGGGGAACGCGAGACGCCGGTTGTCGAGATCTCAGGGTCTCGGCAACCGGCGCTGTGAGATCGGCGTGGTGAGCTA
Source organism: Actinomycetales bacterium (assembly GCA_038235595.1). GTDB lineage: Bacteria > Actinomycetota > Actinomycetes > Actinomycetales > Dermatophilaceae > DSM-29435. The sequence goes on from JBBSTU010000143.1 coordinate 6,760, forward strand.
GCTCGGCGTCAGCCGGCCAGGCTCGGGTAGTCGGTGTAGCCCTGTGCGCCGCCGCCGTAGAAGGTCTGCTCGTTCGGCGCGTTGAGCGGGGCGTCCTCACGCCAGCGACGCACGAGGTCGGGGTTGGCGAGGAACTCCCTGCCGACCGCGACAAGGTCACCGAGCCCGCGCTCGAGGATGTCCTCGACGTCATGCAGCTGGGTGACCGATGAGAAACCGGTGTTGAGCACGACCGGGCCGTCAAAGCGGCGGCGCAGGTCGGTGACGAGCCCGGATTCCGGGTCGCCGAGGATGCTGAGGTAGGCCAGACCCAGCGGCGCGATGCCGTCGACGAGCGCCTCGTAGGTCGCAGCTGTCTCGGCGTCGTCGGTCTCGAGCACGCCCTGGATGTTGTGCGACGGCGAGATGCGGATGCCCACGCGGTCCGCGCCGATCTCCGCGGCGACGGCCTGGGTGATCTCGATCATGAGCCGGGCGCGGTTCTCGGCCGAGCCGCCGTAACCGTCGGAGCGCTCGTTGCTCGACGGGGCGAGGAACTGGTGGGGCAGGTACCCGTTCGCGGCGTGCACCTCGACGCCGTCGAGGCCGGCCGCGACGGCCCGGCGAGCGGCGTAGACGAACTCCTGGACCAGAGCGGGGATCTCGTCGGTCTCCAGCGCCCGGGGCGTCGGGTAGGCCTGCTGCCCGGTGGCGGTCACGATCTCGCCCGGTGCGGCGATGGCGCTCGGGGCCACGGTCTCGAGACCGTTCTTGTTGTCGGGGTGCGCGATGCGGCCGGCGTGCATGAGCTGCACGACGATGTGGCCTCCGCCCTCGTGGACCGACTCGGCGACCTCGCGCCACCCGGCGACCTGGGCGTCGGAGTGCATGCCGGGCGTGTCGAGGTAGCCCTGGCCGACGGCGCTCGGCTGGGTGCCTTCGGTGATGATGAGGCCGGCGCTGGCGCGCTGGCCGTAGTAGGTGGCGTTGAGGCTCGTCGGAGCCTGCGCGTCACCGGCCCGGTTGCGCGTCAGGGGCGCCATGACGAAGCGCTGCGGGAGGTCCCAGCGGCCCACGCGGATGGGTTCGAAGGCCTGGCTCATGGGTGGTGCTCCTTGATATCGATGGACGATTCAACTACGCCGGGTGCAAGTCACCGGGCCGGGCAGCCATTCCCGTCTGCCCCTCGCCAGTCCGTGTGTCATGGCCCACACCGAGGGCTCCGAGACCCGCCGGCGGACCCCCGGCCCCCACCCACCGGTGCCGAGCTCACCGGCTGGTGGCCCACTGCGTTGCCGATGATTCAGCCTGACGTGGGGGCATACGATCTGGTCATGACGACCGACACGGCTTCGGCACCGGCCCCGCTCCCCCTGCTCGTGCTCGGGCAGGGCACCGACCTGCACACCGAGCGTGGCGTCGAGTGCCCCGGCGATCTTCCGGCCCCCTCCGACCCCGGCCTCGTCGCGCGGGCCCGTGCGGCCAAGGCGGCCCTCGGCGACTCCGTCTTCGTGCTCGGCCACCACTACCAGCGTGACGAGGTCATCGAGTTCGCCGACGTGACCGGCGACTCCTTCAAGCTGGCCCGCGAGGCCGCCGCGCGGCCCGACGCGCCCTACATCGTCTTCTGCGGCGTGCACTTCATGGCCGAGTCGGCCGACATCCTGACCAGCGACGAGCAGACGGTGATCCTGCCCGACCTAGCGGCGGGTTGCTCGATGGCCGACATGGCCGCCATCGCCCAGGTCGAGGACTGCTGGGAGCAGCTGCAGGCCGCTGGGGTCGCCGACCAGACGGTGCCCGTCACCTACATGAACTCCTCGGCCGCCATCAAGGCGTTCACCGGTCGGCACCACGGCACCATCTGCACCAGCTCGAACGCGCGCACCGCCCTCGACTGGGCCTTCGAGCAGGTCGGCGGCGTGTCGGGCACCGGCAAGGTGCTCTTCCTGCCCGACCAGCACCTCGGGCGCAACACGGCGGTGCGCGAGCTCGGCCTCTCGCTCGATGACTGCGTCGTGTGGGACCCGCACCGCCCGAACGGCGGGCTCACGGCATCCGAGATCGAGAACGCCCGGATGATCCTGTGGCGTGGGCACTGCTCGGTGCACGGCCGGTTCTCGGTGGAGGCGGTCGAGGCCGCGCGGCGAGAGATCCCCGGCGTGAAGGTGATCGTGCACCCCGAGTGCCGCAACGAGGTGGTCGAGCTGGCCGACGAGGTGGGCTCGACCGAGAAGATCATCCAGACCATTGCGGCCGCCCCCGACGGCACGGCGTGGGTCGTCGGCACCGAGCTGAACCTGGTGCAACGCCTCGGGCGGATGTTCCCGAACCAGCGGGTCTCGTTCCTGGAGAAGAACGTCTGTTACTGCTCCACGATGAACCGCATCGACCTCCCGCACCTCGTGTGGGCCCTCGAGTCGCTCGTCGAGGGCCGGGTCGTCAACCCGATCCGCGTCGACGCCAAGGTGGCCGCGGAGGCCCGCACCGCCCTCGACCGGATGTTGGCCCTGCCCGGCCCGACCCACAAGGACTGACCCCAGCCGGGCTGACCCGCACCAGCCCTGACCGTCCCGGGATGGTGCAGCGTCTCGACCCGGGGCCGCTGCGCCGAGGCGGCGGTCGTTCAGGAGGTGGTCGTTCAGGAGGTGGTCGTTCAGGAGGTGCGCGAAGCGCCCATCCGGGCCAGGAAGATGGCCTCGGCCGTGCACACCTTCTCGAACTCGCCCAGGTGCAGCGACTCGTTGGCGCCGTGGGCCCGGGTGTCGGGGTCCTCGACCCCGGTCACGATGATGGCGGCGTCAGGGAAACGCTCGACAAAGCTCGAGATGAACGGGATCGAGCCGCCCACGCCGATGTCGACCGGGTCGGTTCCCCACGCGTCGGCGAACGAGGCGCGGGCCTGGTCGTAGGCCGGCCCGTCGGCGTGGGCCGCAAAGCCGGACCCGCTCTCCTCGAGGGTCACCTCGACACGGGCCCCCCACGGGGCATGGCTCTCGAGGTGTTCCTTGAGGCGCTCGAAGGCGGAGGCCGGGTCTTGCGTGGGCGCGAGCCGCATCGAGATCTTCGCGGCTGCCTTGGCGGCCAGGGTGTTGGAGGCCTTGTCGATGGACGTCGCGTCGATACCGATGGTCGTGATCGACGGTTTGGTCCAGAGCCGCGACAGGATCGACCCGGTGCCGATGAGCTGGGTTCCGTCGAGCAGACCCGACTCCTCGCGGAAGCGCGCCTCGTCGTAGTCGAGGTCGGCCGCCACACTCTCGTCGAGCCCGGTCACCGCCACGGCCCCCTGCTCGTCGTGCAGGGTCGAGAGCAGCCGCACCAGCGCGGTGACCGCGTCGACGGCGACGCCGCCGTACATACCGGAGTGGATCGCATGGTCGAGGGTGCGCACCGTCACGACGACACGCACCCCGCCCCGCAGCGTCGTGGTGAGCGCCGGGGACCCGACCGCCCAGTTGGTCGAGTCGGCGATGACGATGGCGTCGGCGGCGAGCCGGTCGCCGTGCTTGGCGA
>JBBSTU010000144.1:0-10236 GCA_038235595.1 Actinomycetales bacterium
CAGCCGATCCAGGTGGCCGAGCCCACGCTCCCGCACACGATCGAGATCCTCAAGGGCCTGCGTGACCGCTACGAGGCCCACCACCGCGTCACCATCACGGATGCTGCCCTCGTGGCAGCCGCCAACATGGCCGACCGCTACGTCAACGACCGTTTCCTGCCCGACAAGGCGATCGACCTCATCGACGAGGCGGGCGCGCGACTGCGCATCCGCCGGATGACCGCTCCGCCAGACCTGCGCGAGTTCGACGAGAAGATCGCCGTGCTCGTTCGCGAGAAGGAGTCGGCCATCGACGGCCAGGACTTCGAGCGCGCGGCGCGGGCCCGTGACGACGAGAAGCGCCTGCTGCGCGAGAAGTCCGAGCGCGAGGCGCAGTGGAAGTCGGGCGACATGGACGTCGTGGCCGAGGTCGACGAAGAGCTCATCGCCGAGGTCCTGGCGGCCAGCACCGGCATCCCGGTGTTCAAGCTGACCGAGGAGGAGAGCAGCCGTCTGCTGCACATGGAAGACGAGCTGCACAAGCGGATCATCGGTATGGACGAGGCCGTCAAGGGGCTCAGCCAGGCGATCCGTCGCACGCGTGCCGGCCTGAAGGACCCCCGCCGCCCCGGTGGCTCGTTCATCTTCGCCGGTCCGACCGGTGTGGGTAAGACCGAGCTGGCCAAGACGCTCGCCGAGTTCCTCTTCGGCAGCGAGGACGCTCTGATCCAGCTCGACATGTCGGAGTACTCCGAGAAGCACACGGTGAGCCGGCTGTTCGGCTCTCCTCCCGGCTACGTCGGTTACGAGGAGGGCGGCCAGCTCACCGAGAAGGTGCGGCGCAAGCCGTTCTCGGTCGTGCTCTTCGACGAGGTCGAGAAGGCCCACCCGGAGATCTTCAACTCGCTGCTGCAGGTGCTCGAAGACGGCCGCCTCACCGACTCTCAGGGCCGGATGGTCGACTTCAAGAACACGGTCATCATCATGACGACCAACCTCGGCACCAGGGACATCTCGAAGACCTCGCTCGGCTTCTCGGCCGGGCCCGACACCCTCTCCGACTACGAGCGGATGAAGGCCAAGGTCATCGACGAGCTGAAGCAGCACTTCCGGCCCGAGTTCCTCAACCGCGTCGACGACACCATCGTGTTCCCGCACCTCAACCGGTCGGAGATCACGCAGATCGTCGACCTCGAGATCGCCAAGCTCGACAAGCGGCTCAAGGACAAGGACATGGGGATCGACCTCACGCCCGCGGCCAAGGACCTGCTCGCCAGGCGCGGCTACGACCCCGTGCTCGGTGCGCGTCCGCTGCGTCGCACGATCCAGCGCGAGATCGAGGACGCCCTGTCGGAGAAGATCCTCTACGCCGAGTTCGTCTCGGGGCAGTACATCAAGGTCGACACCGAGGGTGAGGGCAAGGCGGAGAAGTTCACCTTCTCCGACATGGCCCACCCCGACTCGGCGCACCGGCCGGCCGACGACCTCGCCGAGATCGTCGACGGCCCCGCCCTCGACGACGCGCTCAGCGTGAACGTCACGAGCGGACCAGTTGTGCCTGACGACCGCTTCCCCGACAGCGCCATGGGCGGCGAGCGCTGACACCGAGGTAGGCAGGCTGACCGACCCGAAGGGGGCCGAGGACATCGTCCTCGGCCCCCTTCGGCGTGTTCCGTCACGTCGGTGGCCGCAGAACCGTCATCCCGGGGTCGTACGCCGGTCGCGCGGGAGCAGACCATGGCCGGACGCGGCGGCCGGGCGGCGGCCAGGAGAGTGGACGCCATGAGCAACCACACCAGCCACGACTGTCCCGACGCCCGGATGCCGCTGGGCGCGACCGGTGCCCAACGGCATCCAGACTCGTCAGAGACTTCCGCGCCGCTCGACCTCGTCGCTCGCGGCCTGGTCATGCGCTACGGACGTGAGGCGGCCACTCCACCGGCGCTCGGGGGGATCGACCTGCGGATCGCGGCCGGTGAGACGGTGGCCGTGATGGGCCCGTCGGGCTCGGGCAAGACGACGCTGCTGCATGTGCTAGCAGGCATCGCGGCACCGACCTCCGGCCAGGTGCTGTGGAAGGGGCTGGACGTGGCCCGGATGTCCGATCGCGACCGAACCTCGTTGCGGCGCCGAGACTTTGGGTTCGTGTTCCAGCAGGGGATGCTGCTGCCTGAGCTTCCGGCCGTCGAGAACGTCGCTCTCCCCCTCATGATCGACGGGGCCCGCCGCGGTGAGGCGATGACGCGGGCGACGGCCCTGTTCGCTCCGCTCGGAATCTCGGGTCTGGAGTGGCGGCGCCCGGGCGAGCTGTCGGGCGGGCAGGCCCAGCGGGTGGCCATCGCACGAGCGCTGGTGGCCCGCCCCGGGGTGGTGTTCGCCGACGAGCCGACAGGCGCTCTCGACCAGACGACGAGCGCCGAGGTGATGGGTCATCTCACGGCGCTGACCCGCCAGTCGGGAGCCTCGCTCGTGTTGGTGACCCACGACGAGAACGTCGCTGCGTGGTGTTCTCGCACGATCAGGGTGCGCGACGGGCTGCTGACCAGCGACGTGCGCCGTGCACCCGTCACAGAGTCGGGTCCGCCCAGCGCGACCGGAGCGACCGGCCCGGCCGTCACGACGTTCTCCGGACGTTCCTGATGAGGGCCGCGCTACATCTGGCCTGGCGCCTCAGAGCGGCGGGGGCTCGCGAGAACCGCGTGCCCGGCCTGCTCGCGGGGCTCGCGTTCGCGGTGGCCACGGCGGCCCTGCTCGTGTGTCTCGGCGGGCTCGGCGCGTTCGAGGCGCGGGGCGCCATCGCTGAGTCGGGCAGCCGCTACCTGTCGGCGCCCGACGCCGCCCGGCTCGCCGATCTCTACGTCACCCTCGCCTGGATCGCCACGACGTGCATGGTGGTGCCGATCCTCACCCTCGGAGGCGTGGCGGCCCGCCTCGCGATCGCGAGGCGGGACCAGCGCCTCGCAGCTCTACGCCTGACGGGTGCGACGTCGGGTCAGGTGACCGTGATGACCCTGGCCGAGGCCGCGTTGCAGGCGCTGGTCGGCGCCGCCGTGGGGGTCGTGCTCTATGCCGTCTCCCTCCCCCTGGTCGCGAGGCTCACGTTCCAGGGTCGGCCGTTCGAGATCGGCGAGCAGGTGGTGCCGGCGTGGAAGCTGGCTGCCGTGATGTTCGGTGTCGTGTTGGTGGCCCTCGTGTCGGGACTGTCGAGCCTGGCCCGTGTGGTGATCAGCCCGCTGGGGGTTGCTGCTCGCACGAGCCCCAAACGGCTCAGTGTGCTGCGGGTCGGTGTGGCCGTCGTCGCGTGCGTCGCGTGGGTGCTGGTCATCACCCCGATGAAAGCGCCGGAACGCGGTGTGATCGTGGTGCTGCTCGGTTTAGTCATCCTCGCCGTCAACGCCGTGGGTCCGTTCTTCGTCATGCTCGTCGGCAAGGTCATCGCCCGGTTCGCGCCCACGGCCACCACCCTGCTGGCGGCGCGGCGCATCGTCGACGACCCGAGGAGCACGTGGCGCGCGGTCGGCGCGCTGGGCCTGGCCATCGTCGTCGTCGGGTTCACCAGCGTCGTCAGCGCGGCCTCTCACGATGCACCGGGCGATACCCTGGGCACCGACCTCGGCACGGGGGCGATGGTCACCCTGGCTGTCATCACCATCGTCGGGGCCACGTCGACCGGGGTGGTGCAGGCCGCTCGGGTGCTCGACCAGCGCGAGCAGTACCGCTCCCTCTCGCTCGCGGGCACCAGCCTGCGCACACTGCACCGAGCCCGCACCGTCGAGATCGCGTTGCCGCTCGCGGTCACCGTGCTGGTATCAGCCGGGTTCGTGCTGGCGCTCGTGCTGCCCTTCGCCAGCGCCCTGAACGGCGGGCTCGTCGTGCGGTTCATGGTCGCGGTCGCGGTCGCCGGTGCACTGACGTTCGCCTCCGTGCTGTCGTCGCGGTCGCTGGTGCGCCAGGCTGCGCTGACCGGGTGAACCCGTCAACTACGGTGGAACGGTGATCTTCGACGACCAGCACCCACCCCGGGATGCCGTGCAGCGGCCAGTCCGTTCCAGGCGTCCCACGCGCCTGGCCGGGGCCGCCGCAGCAGTGGCGGCCGTTGGCCTGATGGCGAGTGCGTGTTCGGGTGGCGACCCCGCCGTGGTGGCGGCCACCGGGTCGCCGAGCGGCCGGCCCACCATCGACGGGGGTCAGGGTTCGCCGGCCACGACGTCGGCGACCTCCGGTTCCGCAGTCTCCGGGGCGCCTACTGCGCTGACCGCGATCGTGGCCAAGCGCTACGGCGGAACGGTCCCCACCCAGGCGAGCGCCACGACCGGAACCTGGTTCGGCATCCCGGTGGCGGTCGTCACCGCCGGTGACGACGTCACCCTCGCGGTCGGCCCGACGTGGCGGGTCGTGGGCGGCTGGTGGCCCTCGCTCGGCCAGAAGAAGCCCGAGCTGGGCAAGGCCGGTCCGCGGTTCGTGCTCGCCATCGGCTCTGACGCTCGTAAGGGCCAGTCACTCGAACGCTCCCGTGCCGACGTGCTGCAGGTCATCGGAACCGACGGGAGGGGGGGCGGCGGTGTCATGGGGCTGGCCCGAGACCTGTGGGTTCCGCTCAGCACCGGAGGTAAGGGAAAGGTCAACTCCGCCATGGTCTTCGGCGGCCCGAAGGCCCAGCTCGCCACGGTGAAGAGGGTGACGGGCCTGCCCCTCGAGGGCTACGTCGTCATGGGGTTCTCGGGTTTCACCACGGTCGTCGACGACCTCGGTGGCATCCCGATCGTCGTGCCTGAGACCGTCGATGCCTCGCACGCCGGCATCGTCATCAAGAAGGGCCCGCAGACGCTCAGCGGCAAACAGGCGCTCGCCTACGCCCGGGAAAGAAAGACGCTGCCCGACGGCGACTTCGGCCGGTCCCGACACCAGGGCGAGATCATCCTGGCCGCAGCGGTCAAGGCGAAGCTGGCTGGCCCACAAGCGATCCCGGCCGCGTTCACGAGCTTCTCGAAGGTGGGCAAGACCAACCTCTCGGCCGAGCAGATGCTCACCTACGCCGCCGGGCTCTACACCCTCAACCCTCTGCAGGTGGGGCGCGACGTGGCAAAGGGCGGCTTCGGCACGGCGAGCGGACAGTCGATCGTCGTGCTGGGCGCCGAGGCGAAGAAGCTGTTCGCCTCCTTCCGCGACGGCAACCTGTCGTGACCGACCAGCCCGTCGTGATCCGTCGCGCGCGCACCGCCGATATTCGCGGCATCCGGGCCCTCGTGGCTCCGCTGGCGGAGCAGCGCGTGCTCGTGGCCAAGGAGGCGGTCACCTACTACGAGAACGTGCCTGACTTCGTCGTCGCCGAGCTCGACGGCCGGCTGGTGGGCTGCGGAGCGTTGCACGTCATGTGGGAGGACCTCGCCGAGATCCGCACTCTGGCCGTGGCCCCTGAAGCGTTGGGCAGCGGCCTCGGGGGCCGCATCCTCGAGACGCTCGTCGGCGAGGCCCGCGCACTGGGGGTGCAGCGGCTCTTCTGTCTGACCTTCGAGACGCGGTTCTTCGAGCGGCACGGCTTCAGCGAGATCGAGGGCCAGGCGGTGTCGGGTGAGGTCTACGCCGAGCTGCTGCGCTCGTACGACGAGGGGGTGGCGGAGTTCCTCGACCTCGAGCGGGTCAAGCCCAACACGCTCGGCAACCACCGGATGCTGCGCACGCTCTGAGCGGGGCGACGACTACTTCGGCGGCGGCAGCCGACGGGCCAGCTCGTGCAGCAGGGCATCGACTGCAGGCGACCGGGCCTGGAGCCGGGCGATGACGCTGAGCTCCCAGACGAGAGGCTCGGCCAGCGGAACCGCCGTGACGCCCGGCGCCCCCGCCACCGTCTGTACCGGCACCACCGCGACACCGAGGCCGGCGGCTACGTAGGCCGGCACGGTGGACAGGTCGGGCACCTCGATCGTCACGCGACGGTGCAGGCCGGCAGCCCGCAACCAGTCGTCGGCCACCGTGCGGGTGCCGAACCCGGTTGGCATCTCGACGAAGTCGTCGTCGAGGAGGTCGGCGAACGACACCGCCACATCATCCGCGTGGGGATGCCCGTGCGGAAGCACGGCAACGAACGGCTGACGTCGCAGCAGCTGGTGGTGAACGCCCACAAGGTCGGCCACCGCGAGCCCGCAGAAGGCGACGTCGACTCTCGATCGCCGCACGTCGTCGACGAGGCCGGTCGAGCCCCGCGGCGAGGTGCGCATCACCAGCTCGACGCCCGGGTGGTGGCGATGGAACGTGCCGAACACGGTGGGCAGCTCGAGCGACTCGAGGTTGGTCAGCAGTCCGACGCGCAGCCGACCTCGCACCTGGCCGTCAGCGAGAGCACCGAGGTGGCGCATCTCGGCGACCGCTTCGAGGGCAGCCCGGGCGCGGGGCAGCAGCTCCCGCCCGGCCGGGGTGAGTGAGACCTGCCGCGTCGACCGCTCGAAGAGCCGGGCCCCGGTCTGGCGCTCTAGCGCCCGGATGCCGGCCGACACGGTCGACTGCACCGCCTGCACGCGGTCGGCGGCCCGGGTGAAGCTGAGCTCGTCGGCGACGGCCACGAAGAACTCGAGGTGCCTGGTTTCCATGACCCCATCATCCATCGTTCACAACGATGAATCAGCCTGACGATGTTCGTTGGACCTGTTGAATAGTGAAGCGCACCATGGAGGGATGAAGACGCGAACGGAGCCGAGGCCGTCCACCCCTGAGGAACCGGCCCCCGAGTCTGCGGCTGCGTCGGTTCCCCAGTCCGGGCGCGCGTCCGCCACGCACGGTCGCGGGTTCTGGGTGGTCGTGGCCGTGTTCGCCGTGCTCATGGCCTTCACCACGCTACCCACCCCCCTCTACCCGCTCTACCAGCAGCGCGACGGGTTTCCGACCTTCGTCATCACCCTGATCTTCGCCTCCTACGGGTTCGGCGTGATGGCCGGGCTGTTCCTGGCAGGGCACGTCAGCGACTACCTCGGTCGGCGCCGAGTCATCATCGCCGCGGCGGCCGTGGAACTGGCCGGTGCGGTGCTGTTCGTGCTGCTCGCCGACACGACCAGCCTGTTGGTGGCGCGCTTCCTCTGCGGCATCGGCATCGGCGCCCTGACCGCCACCGCCACGGCCCACCTCTCCGAGCTTCGCTCCGTGGCGCGTCCGCGCGAGGACGGCAGCTTCGCCTCGACGGTGGCCGGCGTGGTGAACACCGGTGGGCTCGCGCTCGGCCCTCTCGTGGCCGGCTTGCTGACCCAATGGCTTCCCGCTCCCCTCACCGTGCCGTTCGCCGTGTGGGTAGTGCTGATCATCATCGCTCTGGTCGCAATGCTGTTCGTCCCCGAGACGGTTCCCGCAGACACCGTTCGACCCCCCTACCGGCCCCAACAGGTTCACATCGACGACTCAGCACGGCCAGTCTTCGTCGCGACGGCCGTGGCAGCGGCCTCCGCCTTCTCGGTGCTCGGGGTGTTCACCTCGCTCACGGCGAGCTTCGTCGGCGGCACCCTGCACCACCACTCGCGGCTGCTGAGCGGTGCCATCGTGTTCGGCGTGCTCGGGGCGTCGGCCCTGGCGCAGATGGTGCTCGGCAGTCGATCGGTCGGGCTTCGGCTGCGCACCGGGATGGCCCTGATGGCAACCGGGCTCGCCCTGGTCGCCGTCGCCAGCCTGGCGCAGTCACTCGCCTTGTTCGTGGTGGCGGGTGTGCTGGCCGGAGCGGGTGTCGGGCTGGTGTTCAACGTGGCCCTCTCCACCTCGGCGCGGGTCAGCTCTCCGGAGCACCGCGGCGGCACGCTGGCCGGCATGTTCCTCGCCGCCTACGCCGGCATCACGGTGCCGGTCATCGCCGCCGGGCTGGCCCTGACCTGGTTCCCGGCCGTCGGGGTGCTCGCCACGTTCGCATTCCTCGCCCTCGTCGCAGTGTTGGTGTCGACCGGCCGCATGATCGCTCTCGAGCGCCCGAACCTCCAGCGCGACCGCTGAGATCAGCATGGCACGAAGTCGATCCGCGTCTCCGTGCGAGGCCACCCGGCGTCTGCGAAGGCTCTGACCATCGGCCCGTTCGTCGTGTCGGTGTCGGCGATCAGCACGGTGGCGCCCGCTTGCACGAGCGATTGGGTGGCGAAGCGCACCAGCTCGGCTGCGTAGTGGTGCTCCCGGTGCTCCCGGGCCACCCCGACGAAGAGCACGAAGGCCCGGCCGCCCGGCATGGCCAAGAACGACACCAGGCCCACGACACGGCCTTCGTCGTCGTGGGCCAGGTGAATGCAGTCGACAGGGTCCGACTCCAGCAGGTAGTCGAGAGCCTCAGCGCAGGCGGCTTCGAACCCGGCGCGATCGACCGTGACGGCATCGTGCGCGTCGAGCGTGCGGGCCATGACGGCTCGGTGTACCGCCCCAAGCCGGGGGTCGGCGGCATCCGTCAGCTGCTCGAGGCGTAGTTGCGGTCGAGAACCAGCCGGCCCGGCCCTTTGGTCCGCCGGCGGGAACTCGTAGTGGCACCGTTCAACGAAGACGCGTCAGCCCGCATCCGTGAGTGCGTCGGTTGACGGCGCCACTCTGATGTCATGCGCTCCCGCGTCGGGCGGGGCGAAGACCGACACCTCCTGGAACCCGTGGCCACGCGCCTCCCCCAGCGCCCAGTGCACGAGCCGTGCAGCCTCGTTCGGGTCTGGGGGAAGGCTCATCACGTCGATGCCGAAGGGAGCGCCCTGCTGCGAGCCGATGCCGGCGATACCGCCCGTGAGCTCCCGCCAGGTCACGGGCCGCTCACACCCACTCGGGCCGCCGCCGCCCCGAGCCGAACGCATCGTCGAGGTGTCGCCGGGTGCGCAACCGATGCTGGGTCGGCGAGTCGAGGGCTGGCACGAGGCCCGCGACGACGGACACGGCCTCCTCGACCGAGCTGGGGTGGAACAGGTCGGTGTCATTCTGTTGGTCTGCCATCGGCGCTGACGCTAGACCGCGTTTCCAGCTATGCCCATGCAATATCGACGGGGCCGCCCGGCAACACGAGGTCTTGTCTGCGGTGGGTGGATGCAGGCGCGAGTGGCGACGGTCTACTGGTGAAGGTCCACACCCTGACGCCTCAGCGCGGGGTCTCGCTGCGCCCGCTCACGATTGCGGATGCCGTCACCATCGCCGGCTGGGCGGCCGACCCGAGCTTCTGCCGGGCAGCGGGCTGGACGATGGGGTTGTCCCTTAGCAAGCACCTCGCCTTTCAGACCGGGCTCATCACGACACCCCCCCACCGATCTCGTCCGACTCGGCGCGACGCTCGACGCTCGGCTCATCGGCCATGTCGCCTTGCAGGGCCTCGAGGTCGGGCGGCGTGAGCTCGGCTTCGTGATCGGAGAGCGCGCTCTCTGGGGGCGCGGCCTGGGCGCGGCGACTGTGTCTGCTGGCCTGCATCACGCCTTCGTCGCCATGGGGCTGACGCAGATCTGGGCCGAAGCGCTCGACGCCGCGCGGCGACCGGCGGAGCTCTCCTAGGCGCCAACGAACACGGCGGTCCCCACGCACGACGCCTCCCCCTCGAGTACCAGTTGGTGACAGGCGAGCACCCACCGAGACTCTCCGGTGTCAACCCTGGGGCGGGCCGTCGCTGCGAGACGCTGCAAACAGGTGCTCGAGGCGCCGGCCGTCGATGAGGTCGAGGTCACTCAGCAGGGTGCGGCGCGTGCCGTCAAGCATCACCAGCTCGACGGGGCGCTTCCTTGCGTGGTCGGGACGAGAACGCAGTTCCGCGACGTCCGACCACGGGACGAAGCGTCTGCGACCCAGCTTGAGTCCGGCGGAATCGGCGAACAGGATTGGCACCCGCCAGTTTTAGAACGCAAGAGCCATGGCCACGGCCCCGAAGAGCGCCAAGGGAGCACGCCTGTCCGCAACCTGCATGACCGCGTTGACCAACAAGAGAGCTCCGATCACCAGGGGCAGCCACACCCGCTGCCAGACGGGCACCCAGATGACAACGCGCGCGCGTTCGGCGCCTCCGCGTGGCCACGAGCAGATACTGCGCGGCTGGCACCTCCGAAGCCGAACCGGTGCCAGACGCACAACCCGCTGTGCGGTTGGCACCCGCGGAGCCTGGCGGGTGCCAGCCGCACAGCCGGCCGGACGACGGGTCAGGCGCCGTAGACCTCGCCGCGGTCGCGCAGCAGCCAGCGCCGCTCGGCGTAGGCCATGTCGTCGACCCACAGCTGCTTCTGGGTCGCGGCGACCGCCGGGCGAATCAGGCCGGCTACGGCCCGCGCCACCTGGAAGCCCTTGCGG
>JBBSTU010000145.1:0-10199 GCA_038235595.1 Actinomycetales bacterium
GGTCTGGGCAGAAGCGACCGAGAGGCACGACGTGGTGACCAGCAACAAGCTCACGGGCTCTACTCCAGCGCGCACACCGCTCAGCCGAGATCGCGTGCTCGACGGAGCCATGCGGGTGGCCGACACCGACGGTCTGGCGTCACTGACGATCCGCTCCCTCGCCCACGAGCTCGGCGTGAAGCCGATGTCGGTCTACCACCACATCGGGGGCAAGGAGGAGATCATCGACGGGATCGTCGACCGTGTCTTCGGCGAGATGGACCTGCCCGGGGCACAGACAGACTGGCGCCCAGAGATGCACCGGCGCTGTCGTTCGGTTCGCACGGTGCTTCGACGCCATCCGTGGGCGATCCCCCTGGTGCAGTCGCGCACCAAGCCCGGCCCAGCCACGCTGCGCCACCTCGACGCGGTCATCGGCTGCCTTCGCGGCGCAGGCTTCTCGCTCGAGCTGACCGCCCACGCCTACGCCCTGATCGACTCCTACGTCTACGGTTTCGCCCTGTCGGAGGCCTCCCTGCCGATCAACGGCCCGCAGAGCGTCGGCGAGGTGGCCGAGTCGATGATGCTGGAGTCCCTCGCCACCGAGTACCCGAACCTGCTCGAGTTCACGACCGGGCACGTGCTGGCGCCCGGCTACGACTTCGGCCTCGAGTTCGACTACGGTCTCGACCTCATCCTCGACGCGCTCTAGGTCAGGTCGGGTTGCCCGCTCGTCGCAGCAGTAGGGCTCGCTCGGCCTCGTTCTGCGTCATGGCCGCCGCTCGCGCGAACTCTTCCCGCGCTTCGTCATCGCGGCCGAGCCGCGCCAGCAGGTCGCCGCGCACGCTGGGCAGCAGATGGTACCCGGCGAGCGCCGAACAGTCTCTGAGCCGGTCGACGACCTCCAGACCGGCCGCCGGCCCGCTGGCGTACGACAACGCCACCGCCCTGTTGAGCTCGATGACCGGCGACGGTCGCAGCGCTCCGAGCATCCCGTAGAGACCGACGATGCGCACCCAGTCGGTGGCCTCGGCCGTTCTGGCTCGGGCGTGACAGGCCGCGATCTCGGCCTGAAGCAGGTAGGGGCCCACCGGTCGCGTCGGTGCTCCGCCACCGGGCGGGATGCCGCACAGCTCGGCGCCGCGCACCAGCGCGGTCAGCGCATGGCGGACCAGCGACCAGTCCCACCGCGTGCGGTCCTGCTCGAGCAGCAGTACGGGCTCGCCGTTGCGGTCGACCCTCGCCCGGGTGCGTGATGCCTGGATCTCCATGAGGGCGAGCAGCCCGTGCACCTCGGCTTCGCGCGGCGCGAGAGCCGCCAGCACCCGGCCCAGCCGGATCGCCTCCTCCATCAGGTCACCGCGCACCCAGTCGCGGCCCGAGGTGGCGGCGTAGCCCTCGTTGAACACGAGATAGACCACCTCGAGCACCGACGTCAGACGCTGGGCCAGCTCGGCGCCCGAAGGCACCTCGATGGTGACACCGTCGGCCGACAGGCTCTTCTTCGCCCGCGAGATCCGCTGGCCGATCGTCGCCTCCTGGGTCAGGAAGGCGCGCGCAATCTCGCGGGTGGTCAGGCCACCAATCATGCGCAAGGTCAGGCAGATCCGGGCCTGCGCGGTCAGGCTCGGGTGACAGGCGGCGAAGATCAGGCCCAGCACGTCGTCGTCGATGTCTTCGAACACGGCGTCGAAGTCGCCCTCCGCGAGGGCGGCCACGCGCAGCCCTTCCGCGTGGCCGACCAGCTCGAGCTTGGCCGCCAGGTTCACGTCTCGTCGGATGCGGTCGATGGCCCGTCGTCGCGCTGTGGCTGTGAGCCAGGCGCCCGGCTTGTCAGGGATCCCGTCGCGCGGCCACTGTTCGATGGCCTGCACGACGGCGTCCTGGGCCAGGTCTTCGGCCAGGCCGACATCACCGACAAGGCGCGCGACGACAGCCGTGACCTTGGCGGCCTCCATGCGCCAGACCGCCTCGATCGTGCGGGTGACCTCTTCGGCCCTCGCCCCGCGCGCATCCGCCGCCTCCCTCACCGTCGTTCAGCCTTGGGCGGCGGCACGCGCCGCCGCCTCGCGCATCGCGTCCTCGCGCTCCCTCAGCTCGGGGGTGAGCGCGTCGCCGAAGTCGTCGGCGGCGAACACCTGGCGCAGCTCGAGGGTGAACTCGGCATCGTCAGAGCAGCTGCGCGGCCATTTTCGCAGCCACTCGATGGCCTCCTGCTTGGAGCTGACCTCGATCATGGTGAACCCGGCGATGAGCTCCTTCGCCTCGGCGAACGGGCCGTCGGTGACGGTCATCTCACCGTCGGCCGGGTAGGACACCCGCGCCCCCCGCGAGCTCGGGTGCAGCCCCTCACCAGCGACGAACACCCCGGCGCGCAGCATCTGCTCGTTGTAGGCGGTCATGTCGGCGAGCTGCACCTCGGTGGGCATAGCGCCGCCCTCGGAGTCGTGGGTGGCTGGGACGATGATCATGAAGCGCATGACGGTCTCCTCTGAGTGGATGAGATGGGCCCGTGCCCAACCTCACTATGACGTCGAACGGCGATGAGCCTTTTCGACACCGGCCGGGGCCAGCTGTTCTACGTCGTCGTTCGGCCCCCGGGTCGGCCAAGACTCGCGTGCAGCCGATCGGCGAACTGACGGTAGAACTCGGGCGCCGAGAGGTACTTGTTGTGGTCTGTGGTCAGGCTGCCGGAAGCGAAGAAGGGCGAGTCGTCGACGCCCTCGAAGATCCCCGCCGCCCGGAAGCTGAGCAGGTCGGCGTGGTCCCACACGTTCCACCAGCCACCGAGAAACTCACGAGAAGGTAGCGGGGTCAATGGTGCCGGGCCCTGGCCGCGGTCTGGATCGCTCTCCAGGAAGAGCCCGAGCTCCTCGAAGAAGCCGACCTGGGAGGCGGCCGCACACCAGTAGTCGATGCGCATGGAGTGGTGCTGGGGCATACGCGGGAGGAAGTGCGTGACGAGGTCGTAGACGATCTGTCCGCCCATGCTGTGGGTGAGCACGACCACCGGTTCCTGCCTGCTCTCGGCCGCGAACGCCGCCACCTCGAGCCCGCCGAGCGCACGCTCGATGATCGGCCCGGGGGCATCGGCGGTGCCCCGGCTCGCGATATAGGTCATGACGTCGCCGATGAACACCGGCACGAAGTCCTCCAGCGGGCGCCGGATCGCGGTCGCCGCGCCGCGCACGCCCCGGATGCGGCGTTCGCGCAGCGTCGGCCGGACGGCATCCTCGCTGCTCGGCGGAAGGGCCTCGGTCGCCACGTCGATCACCTGCTCCACCGAGTCGGCGACCCGTTCGAGCCCCTCCGGGTTACTGGGTCGTGAGACCAGCGACGCGCCACCCCAGGCGAACCGGGCACCGAGGTCGCCCCAGTAGATCCGCATGACCGGTACGCCCTCGGGGTCGTCGGAGATCACCGGTGCCACGTGCTGTCGCAGGTGACCCTCGATGGTCGCCCACGGCACCTCGCCGAGAGGCTGCAACCGCCGGGCGAGCGCGGGGTCGTCGTCGCGCACCGCGACACCGTGGATGAAGACGATCGGCATCTGGGCTCCCTCGATCCCGCAGACCCCCGCTCGGGTCAGGCCTCGAGCCTCGCGGTGGCCTGCGACTGCACCCCTTGGCGGAAGGCCTTGCCGGCCCGGGCCGCTTCGCCGAGCCCCTCGAGGATGGGGGCGAGCCCGTCGTCGTCGACGTCACCGGTCACCTCGTCGGCGATCGCCTTGACCTCGTCGGGAGCGTTGCCCATCGCGATGCCCCAGGCGGCCCAGTAGAGCATCTCGAGGTCGTTGCGCTGGTCGCCGCAGGCGACCGTGTGCATCGGCTCGACACCGACGCGGCGACGCACCAGCTCGAGGGCAGAACCCTTCGACACCCCTTCGGGGTTGATGTCGAGCCAGGCCGACCAGCCCACGGCGTAGGACATACCGTGCAGACCGGCGCGCTCGACCATGCCCATGAACTCCTCGGCGCTGACCTCAGGCTGGCGCAGGGTCACCCTGGTGACCGGCTTCTCCACGAGCTCGTCCCAGCTGACCTCGCGCGACTCGCCCATGAGCTCGCCGTCGGGGAAGTGCTTGGAGACCTTGAAGCCGACCCCCAGCTCCTCGACGGCGACGAGGGCATCGGGCAGGGCCACCCTCATCTTCTCGAGCACGGGCCGTGGGTCGAAGGTCACCTGGTCGATGATGGTGTAACCGTTGGGCGCGTCGGGGTCGAGAGCCAGGGTGGCGGCGCCGTTCGAGACGACCGCGTACCCCCGCTCAAGCCCAAGCAGCTCGAGCAGGGGTGTCGTCGCCAGGATCGAGCGTCCGGTGGCGATGACGACCTCCACGTTGTCGGGCAGCGACCGCACCCCGTCGCGCACGCGGGGTGAGAGCTCACCCATGTGGTTGACGGTGGTGCCGTCGAGGTCGAGGGCCAGCAGTTGCTTGGGCATGGCCCAACGCTATCCGGCCATCAGGCGAGGCGGTGGAGCGCGTCCTCGATACCCCGGTGGAAGGTCGGGTAGGCGTAGATCATCGAGGTCAGGGTGCTGATCGGCACTTTCGCGTGGATCGCCACGGCCAGAGCGCCCATCATCTCGCCACCAGAGGGGCCCATCGTCGTCGCGCCGACCAGTACGCCTCGATCGGCGTCGGCGACGACCTTGATGAAGCCTTCGTTGCCCTTGGCGTGGATCCAGCCGCGGGTCGTCTCGGCGAGAGGGGTGAGGCCGACCTGAACGTTGTCGTAGCGCTCGCGGGCCTGCTTCTCGGTGAGACCGACCGCACCCACCTCGGGATCGGTGAAGGTCACCCGGGGAAGGGCGTCGTAGTCGGCGGCCGGGCCCTGCTGCCCGAGGATGTCGCGCGCGACGATGGCGGCCTGGTACATGGAGATGTGGGTGAACGCGCCCTTACCGGTGATGTCTCCGATGGCCCAGATGCCGTCTGTACCTCCAGTCACGCGACACCGGTCGTCGACGGGCGCCAGCCGGGCGTCCTTCGCCACCCCCACCGTGTCGAGCCCGACGGCCGCCGGGTCGGCTCGGCGACCTGTTGCGACGACGAGTCTTTCGGCGCGCACCACCGTGCCGTCGGCCAGGGTGACCGCCACCCCGTCGCCGTCGGCCTCGACGTGTTCGGCTCCGACGCCGACGTGAACGGTGATCCCGTCGGCCTCGAAGACGCCCTTGAGGGTGTCGCCCGCCTCGGGCTCCTCCACGGCGACCAGGCGAGGGGCCGCTTCCACAACCGTGACGTCGACACCGAACCGAGCCATCACCTGCGAGAGCTCGCTACCGATGGCGCCACCGCCGAGCAGCACGACCGACGCCGGCAGCTCCTTGGCCTCGATGAGCTCGTGGTTGGTCCAGTAGGGCACGTTCGACAGTCCGTCGATGGGTGGGATCGCCGGGGCTGTGCCGGTGTTGACGATGATCGCCCGGCGCGCCACGTAGGCCGTGCCGTCGATATCCACCCGACCCGGGCCGGCGATCTTGCCGGTACCCCGCACGAAGGTGGCTCCCGTGGCGACGAGGCGGTCGACCGCCACCTGGTCGTTCCAGTCGTCGGTGGCCTCGTCGCGGACTCGGCGGGCCACGATCGACCAGTCGGCCACGATGTCGCTCACGCTGCCGGAGAGGGACGGCACCCGACGGGCCTCGGCCAGCGTGTCGGCGGCGCGGATCATCATCTTGGACGGGACGCAGCCCCAGTACGGGCACTCGCCGCCGACCAGTCGACGGTCGACCCCGAGCACGGAGAGTCCCGCCTTGGCCAACCGACCGGCCACATCCTCCCCACCGGGCCCGAGCCCGATCACGATCACGTCGAAGGTCTGGTTGTCAGTGCTCATGCCCCACCCTTACCCGACGAGCGCTCGAACGGAAGCCCAGGTTGCTTACCGGTCACTGACGCGGTGTCGACGGCAGCCGGGTTCGAACGCCACCCGCGCCGGTGAGCTCAGCGGCCGGGAACGATCATCGGTCGGCCAGTGCGAGGTCATCCGTCGGCAGAGGGCGCGAGCTGCGCACCCAGTCGGGGTGGAGATACGGAAGGCAGCCCTGCAGGTCGGTGGGGCCGAGGTCGGGCACCGGGTCGAAGGGTCGGCGCGAGGAGGGGTCGGCGAGGCGCTCGATCCACGCCGAGTACGAGCTGAGCAGCACAAGAGCGTCGGGGGCCTCGATGGTGAGCACCACCAGCCCCCGCTCCGGTTCCCCTTGGCGCGCCACCTGGAAAGCCCGGTCGGCCACCGTGCCGGCGTCGGGTTCGTCGCACCACAACCAGACCGGCGGGCCGGCCTCTATCGGGATGCCGGCCGCCACCATCTCGCTCGCCATCGCCCGGTAGGCGTCGTGCCCGGCGACGTCGATGCGAGGCCACTGGGCTCGATGGACCTCGCCTCGCGACAGCGCGTTGCCGACCTCGGGTGTCTGCCATGTCCACAGCCTCATGCTTCGACGCTACGTCGGACCGTGCTCCGCTCCAAGGGACTTGTACATACCTTGAACGTATCCATGGCAAAGCGCTCCCCGGTTGTCAGGCGAGCGCCCCCATCGGATCCCAGGCGGGAAGCACGACCGGTTCCGCCTCGAGGGCCGCCTGCAGCTCGGCCGGAAGGGCGTCCTTGCGCACGGCGATCTCGAAGACGTGCTCGCCGAACCAGTTGTCGTTCATCGTCATGAACCCCTTCTCGCCCTTGTCGGCGCCCCAGCTGTTCTCAACGCGCCAGCGGCGCGGAGCCTCGCCCTGCAGGTCGACCCCGGTGAAGAGCATCGCGTGAGTCATCATCGACTCGTGGTGGGTGAGCCGGTCGGCCTTGGCCAGGTCGGGAGCCGTGGCGTAGACGGCCGCGCGGTCGAAGAGGGCGGCATCCCAGAGCCCGAGCTCGGAGTTCGACATCTGACCGGTGTCACACCCGAACCACACGGGCTCGCCGCCCACGATGGCGGCCGCCGCGAGCTGCTTCATCAGGTCGGTCTGCACGTTGAGGTAGGTCACCGGCGGAGCACCGACCACGTTGCCCAGGTGCTCGACGGTGTACGTGCGGCCGTACGGGCTCGTCGTTCGAGGGTCGTTCACGAGGCAGACGTAGTCGGTGAGCGGCACCGTCACGTAGGCCTCGGCGAACTCTCTCGGCGTCATCTCACCGGAGCGGTGGAAGACGTTGTCCTTGTCCTTCCACTGCCACACGAATGACTCGGGCGGGGTGCCGAGGTGGATGCAGAGGAGGCGGTGGATCGTTTCGAGCGTCTGCTCCTTCGCGGTCTGCAGCTCGTCGGGCGCAGCCCCGCTCGCCGAGCCCGCGCGCAGGTCGCGGGCGGCCTGCCTCAGGATCGTCGCGATGTCGCGGTTCATCGCCCTGGTGTTGCTCGAGCTCTTGGTCTCGGGCATGGCGGTCTTGGGCACGAGCCCGTGCTTGACCACCAGCGCGACGAACATGTTCCACTGACCGCCGTCTTCAGCGGGCGTCGACAACAGGTGTGCGACGGTGCGGTCGTCGACGTCGCGGTCGGCCGTGTCGATGATCGACTCGAGCCAGTGGTTGGCCTTCTCGAGCTTGTCCCAGAACAGCAGGTGGTTCTGCGAGAACTCGAAGTCCTTGACGCCCAGCTTCTTCGCCGCGCCGACCCGCAGCAGGTTCGTACCGGCAAACAGCCAGCAGCGACCGCTCTTCTCCTGAGAGGTGACGGCCCAGTCGTCGAGCAGGTGCGAGACCGAATGGTCGATGCCGGTCACGACCCTCCGGTCGAGCGCGACCTCGTCGACCGGCGTCACGGTCACGGCGTTCTGCAGCAGCCGTGCGGTCGGGTCGGCGTCGAAGGCCTTGGTGAGGCGATCGGTGAGGTCGGTGGGCAGGTCGGTCGGACGTTCGGCCGACTCGTCAGCTGGTCGTTCGATGGGCATGGGCAGGCACTCCTTGGTCGGGCACGGCACGGCCCATCCACTGTAGGCCTGTTGTTCGTGGACGACCGCCAGGCGTGAGGTTCGCCCGCCCTACGCTCGTGGCTCATGACCTCGACCACCGTCGAGCCGACCTGGCTGGCCTGGCTGCTGCTCGGCATCGCCGCCCTGTGCATCGGCTTCGCCAAGACCGCCATCGGTGGCCTGGGCAGCCTCGCCGTCGCCATCTTCGCCAGCGTGCTGCCGACCCGCGAGTCGACCGGAGCCATCCTGCTGCTGCTCATCGTCGGCGACGTCGTTGCGGTGTGGCACTACCGACGTGACGCCGACCTCGCCCTGCTCCGCCGGCTGCTGCCCTCGGTGCTGCCCGGGCTCGTTCTGGGCGCCGCGTTTCTCGCCCTCGTCGACGACGCAGTCCTGCGTCGGTCGATCGGGGTGCTGCTGTTGGGGATGGCCGGGCTGCAGATCGTTCTGCGGGTTCGAGCGCCTTCGACCGGGGCCGTCGCCTCCTCGCGCGGCGCTGCGATCGCCACGGGAGCGGCATCCGGCTTCGCCACGATGACGGCCAACGCGGCCGGCCCGGTGATGACGCTCTACCTCGTTGCGCAGGGCGTGGAGAAGCGACGCTTTCTCGGCACCGGGGCCCTGTTCTTCTTCGGGGTGAACCTCTGCAAGGTGCCGTTCAGCGCCGGGCTGGGTCTGCTCGGCGGCGACACCTTCAGCCGGACCGTCGTGCTGGCCCCGATCGTGCTGGTCGGCGCGTGGGCCGGGCTGCACCTGGTGCGCCGGCTGACCCAAGCCCGGTTCGAGCAGGCGGTGCTCGTGGCTACCGTGGTGTCGGCGCTGGTCCTCGTCGTGCGCTGACCCTGCACTCCTGCCTTCTCCGCGGTTCGAGGTATTCCACCGCGGCAGGGCGCCGCGGAATACCTCGAACCGCGGGAGTGAGGCTCGGTGAGCCCGCGTAGGGTGCGAAGCGTGACCGACACCGGCGACGAGCTCGAGCTGACCAAAGCCTCCCGAAAGGCCTGGGGCGCCCTCGAGGCGGTGCATGTGCTCGGCTACTTCGCCGACGAGGTGCGCGACGCCTACGTCGCGCTCGGCCTGCGCCCACGCCTCAGCTACTTCGCGGCCCGCTCCGCCGCCTACGGAGCGGTGTGGCCCGAAGTGCCGATCGCGACCTTCTACGTCTTCGCCCCGTGGCTCCACCGCAAGGCCCTGCCCGCGGCCTGGGAGGTGGCCTCGCCGGAGGAGGTTCAGCAGGTCCGCCGCGACGCCATGAGCACCGTGCTCCAGCGCGTCATCGGTGACACCGACGTGACCGAGCTGCTCGCGCTGGTGCACAGCGTCTGCGAGGGACTCACCTCCCACGGCCGACCCCTGTATGCCGCTCACGCCGGTCTCGCGTGGCCGGGCGAACCGCGCCTCGCGCTATGGCACGCGACGACGCTCATCCGTGAGCACCGCGGCGACGGGCACGTCGCAGTGCTGCTGCGCGCCGGGCTCGACCCAGTCGAGTCGCTTGTGCTCGGGGGGCTTTTCGCCGGCAACACCCCCTTCCTGCGTCAGACTCGAGGCTGGACCGACGAGGACTGGGACGCCGGCACCGAACGACTGACCGTGCGCGGCCTCGTGGTCGACGGCGCCCTGACCGAGGAGGGCACGGCCTTCCGCCGCGGCCTCGAACGAGACACCGACCGGCTCGCGCTCGAGGGGTGGCGCCACCTCGGCCTCGCCGGCACTCGTCGGGTGCTCGAGCTGGCCACGCCGCTGCGGCAGGCGGCGCTGGCGAGCGGCATCCTGCCTGACTGGATCAGCACCCGCGGCTGAGCGCCACGCCATGCGCAGCCAGTCGACGATGATGCGTAGCCCGTCGGCGTCAGTGCTCGACCCCGTCGACGCTGCGCGGCCGGAGTGCGGTGATGCGGTCGGTCAGGGCCAGGGCCGCGGCTGACGCTTCGCTGCCGAGCTTGGTCCAGTCGTCGTGCAGCTCGCCCCGAAAGACCTGCGCAGCAACGTCCAGGACCTGTGCCTGGGCCGTAGGCGATGTCAGGGTCGTGGGTGATGTCAGGGTCGACTGCTTGGCTTCTCTGGTGCACACCGTGGTCGCTGGAATTCTTATCTCGCAAGGTCAGGTGCTCCTCACGCTGCGCAGTGAAGACCGTCGCGCCTACCCCAGCACCTGGGCCCTGCCCGGAGGGCACGTCGAGCCGGGCGAGCTCGAGGCCGAGGCTCTTCGACGCGAGCTGCGCGAGGAGCTCGGCATCGACGTCCTAGCCTGCGACGACGAGCCCGCCTCCCGCCTGCACCTCACCGTCGCTGGGCCCAGCGA